>JBAZOJ010000292.1:0-3974 GCA_041648755.1 Candidatus Brocadiia bacterium | reverse complement strand
TTCGGGGCAATCGACGCGAAGGGCAAGTACGTAATCCCGCCGGAATATGGGTCCCTCGAACACATTGGCGAGGGATTGCTTGTGTACTCGCTCCGCCCTAATACGGAAGCGCACGGACTGATGGATACCAGCGGGCGAATTGTCAGTGAGCAGACATTTCGCTTACACAGCGCCATGCATGAAGGGAGGATGGCGGCAGTTTTGGACAGACTCTGGGGATTCATCGATTCCGGGGGAAAGTGGGTTGTTCCGCCTGCGTACAAAGATGTGATTGAATTCAGCGAAGGTCTTGCCGCAGTACAGGTGAAGGATGATTACGGAACGCGTTGGGGCTACGTAGACAGGGAAGGGCGAATGGCCATTCCTCCCCGTTTTTTCACTGCCGGGGATTTTTCCGAAGGCAGGGCGCTTGTCAGCGAGGGAGGGCGCCATGGGTACATCGACAGGGACGGCCACGTAGTCATTGCGCTCAAATACAAGAGCGGTAGTGATTTTGCCGGTGGTTTTGCGGAAGTTGAGACGGAGCATGGGAGTTGCCGAGTGGATGCGGAAGGGAATGAGACGCCCCTTCCGAGTATTCGATTGGGCGACAAGGTTTCGAACGGCCGCATAGCCGATGATAGGGGCGCCGAATTCGGGAAGAGCTTTGGAGTTGTGGACTTCTCGGGGAAGTGGTTGATTCAGCCACAGTTCAGCGAGTTGCATACTGAGGACGGAACATATCCGCTTACCGGCCGGAAGGACTGGATGCCCTGTTTTGTCAATGAGCAGGGAGAAGTCACCTTTGTAGATGCGAAGTCCCTGGAGCCTTTTCGTTGTGGCTATGCGAGGTGTTTTGTCCCAGGCGAGGGCACCAGGTTCATCGACCGCACAGGCCGGGTGGCCTTTACGTGGCCATTTGAGATGCGGGATTTTGTGGAGGTCCCGCTGCCGCGCCGAGCTGCTGGTGAAGCCAAGTGAATATCCCATACGGGGGTGATATGAAGCGTTTACTGCCGCTTATGCTCTGTGCTTTCATCGCTTTCGCGGCTGGCTGCTGCGAGCGCGGGACGGCTGGCACGCCGCAGGCCGACGCAGGAGTGGAGATGGTTTTCCGGTGCCCGGCGGCGTTCGGGCCTGGATTTATGGGCGGGCACGGGATTATTGACATTACGGGGAAGACGATTGTCGAGCCCAAGTATGACAGCATCGAGATCCATGAGAAAGTCCTTCTCGTATCCCTGAACGGACTGTATGGCCTGCTGGGCTCAGACGGGCGGGAACTGGCTCCCCGCATTTACCGTCGCGCAGTCATTGGCAGAGAGAGATATCCTGTTGGGTACTCCCACGCGATGATCGAGCCCGAGCCCGAAATGCTCCCGTTTGCGTTGCTGACTGAACCGTGCCGTGCCAACGCCGGAGCCCCGGACGCTGCTTTCAAGCTGGACGGAACACCATTGTGCGGGGAGCAGGTCACGCATTGCGATATTGTCTGCGAGAAATTCCTGGTGGCAACGAAATCAGACGGGAAGAAGCAGGTGTATGACGCCAACGGCAACCGGCTGTACAACGGAGAGTTCGACGGTTACTGCAAGGTGGGGGAAGCACCGCAAGTCGCCCTCGTGAAGGGCGGCAAGTACTTCCTTTTCAACCTGGAGACGCATCACCTTTCGGATGTCGCGGTTGACGATGTCGGAGAGTTCTCGGAAGGGATGTCGGCAGTAAAAATCGGCGGGAAATGGGGATTCGTGGACGCTCAGGGCGCTCTCGCCGTGCCGGCCCGATTTGCGAAGGTCTCCGTGTTCCGGGAAGGGCTCTGCGCAGCAGCGATTTCTTCCGCCAAGGATGACAGTCAATCGAAGGTTGAGCCTGCACTTCTGTGGGGTTTTATCGGTAAATCCGGGGAATTCCTCATTCCACCGACATACCACAACACTGAGAGTTTCCACGGCGGGGTCGCCAGAGTCCAGAAGGTTCCCTCGGAGAACCAGCCAGAAGACTGGCAGTACATCACCTTCGCGGGCGAAGCCATACCGGTCGGCAGGGAGGAAGAGTACCGCCGAGAAGAGATCTGCGAAGGTGTTAGTTACCTCAGCGGCAAAAAGCTCGTCTGGAGCAAGACGGGCAAGGTGATTTGCGACGATTGCTGGATGCCATATTATGATGCCGACACAGGCCTTGTGTTCTTCACGGGCAGCCGATGGGCGAGTTTCGCGGATCCGAGAACCGGATTCGTGCTCGATGAATCTGAGATCGGTGTTGAAGAAATCAAGGCCTGGTCGGAAGGTCTGCTTGTCGGTCGCAGCGGGGATTCGGCGTGCATCCTTGATTACCAGGGAAATCAGATCGGTCCGGAGTACGAAAGAGTGGATCGGCTTTATGACGGGCGTGCCAAATTCAGAATCAAGGACTCGAAGGCATATGGTTACCTCGATGAGAAGGGAAACGTGGCGATCCCTCCGGCCTTTCCGACGGCACTCAAGTTCAGCAATGGGCTCGCAGCCGTGCGGGGAAGCGGTTGGGGATACATCGACCGTGCAGGGCAATGGGTCATCGAGCCAAAGTACGATATGGCCTCTGGCTTCGATGGCGGTCTGGCAAGCGTGAAGCTCGGGGAGAAATGGGGTGTCATAGATGCGCGGGGACAACAGATCCTGCCGTGTGAGGACAGGTTTGTTCAGTTCTTCGACGGAATCGGGTTGCTCGTGGTTGACGCGAAGTGGGGCGCACTTGACGAAACCGGCCGCACCGTCATTGAACCACTCTTCGACTCGATGTCCGATTTCGCCGATGGCTATGCTATTGTCTCTCTTGGCGATCTTTGGGGAAGCATCGACACAGCAGGGAACTACATCATCCCCCCAAAGTACAGACGCCTTGAAAGGCTGGGAGAGGGCATCCTGTCCTATGAAGGTGTCGGGCGCTGGGGCAACACCCTGTACGGCCTGATGACCGACTCGGGCAGGATAGTCTGCGAGCCGGAGTTCTGGAGCGTGTTTGCCGGTGTGTCTGACGGGTTGATCGCCGTAAGCGTGGATTCCGTGAGTGATGTGAACGCGGGATTCGTGGATACTACGGGAAAGTGGGTGGTAACGCCGAGGTTCCTGTTTGCCAGCCACTTCAGCGAGGGACGTTCGAGGGTGGATGTAGAGACTGACTACAATGAAGATGCCTGGGGGTTTTGCGACAGGGAAGGAAAGCTGGTCGTTCCGCCGAGGTACAGCTACGTGTGGGACTTCCACGACGGCAGAGCGAAGGTACAGAATGGCGGGCTCTTCGGCTACATTGATCCACAGGGAAATGAGGTGATTCCTCTGCGTTACAGAAATGCAGAGGATTTTGCCGGGGGCCACGCGGTTGCATACACCGAAGATGAGGCCTTCATCCTCGACACCGCGGGGAATGCTTTCAGGATCAAGGAATCGTCCCTCGAAGAACAGGTGTCCAACGGATTTGTTGCGGAGTCCCGCGAGGAAGGGTCGTATAACCTCAAGGGAGTGCTGGGCTTCACCGGCAGTTGGATCATTGCTCCCCAGTTCAGGAAGCTGGCTGCTTCGAAGAAAGGCTATCCCCTGTTCGGTGTGAAGGACGGAAGGTGTTGCGCGGTGGATGAGGCCGGAACGGTGACGTTCGAGGAAGACTGGACGGATGCGCTGAGAAGGGCTTCCCGTTGTTTTGTTACGAAGTACGTCGAAGGCGAAGGCCATTGTGTATTCGACCTGTTCGAAAACCGGGTTTTCTCCTGGCCGTACTATCTTGGCGGAGTCTATGAAGTGCCGCTGAGGCGCGGCGCATCGGCCGAACGGAAGTCACGGTCAAAGGCGAGGGAGAAATGAAGCAAATAGCCACGACAGCCGTGTGTCTGATCCTGTTGGCAGCGGCTGGCTGCTGTGAGCGCGGGACGCCGGGCAAGCCGCAGGCCGGCGCAGGAGTGGAGATGGTTTTCCGGTGCCCGGCGGCGTTCGGGCCGGAAGGCGGGGCGTGCGGAGTTATCG
>JBAZOJ010000291.1:0-4029 GCA_041648755.1 Candidatus Brocadiia bacterium | reverse complement strand
CTCGCGCGGACCCTCCATCAGGCAAAGCAGCGTATGCCCTCCACTCGCCGTGAGGGCTACTGCGGGACTGTTCCAGGCGGGGCATGCCATTATGCCTGCATAGAGGTGCGCGGCAATATGGCTGACGGTGATCAGCGGCTTGTCCCAGGCGGCAGATAGCGCTTTGGCCGTGGATACTGCCACGATCAGGCCGCCGACAAGTCCCGGGCGATTTGCTACAGCCACTGCACCAAGTTCGCAGGGCTTGGTTCCTGCCTTCTCCAGTGCCAGTTCAACTACGGGGATAATGCGCTCGAGGTGGGCACGCGATGCGATCTCGGGTACTACCCCCGCAAACCTCGCATGAAGCTCATCCTGTGACGAGACAATATTGCTCAGTACTTCCACGCCGTCTCTTACAACGGCGACCGCAGTGTCATCGCAGGAGCTTTCCAACCCGAGGATAAGCGTCATTCCGCACTGTCTCCGCTGCCCGAGGGGCTCGGAGCAGGAGTGGGAGAAGGAAGAGGGGTCTCGGTAACCGGCTGGCCGTCAAGTGCCAGAAGCGCTGCGTCCACGGCGGCGTCCTTCATTCCAAGGATATGCTCCAAAGTGAATTTGCTTCGGCCTTCTATCGGTGTGTAGTCAGGGAGATATCTCCGGACTTCCTCGACATCGAATCGCAGCGCATTGAGCAGGAAGGTCTCTTCCGATTGGGCGACTCGAAATGTCGGCTCGATTCCGTTGCCGTCGATGCGCATGCCGTCAGGAGAGTAGAACATGGCCACCGTGAACTTCAGGCCCCAGCCCCCGAGCCCTCTCTGAAATATCTGCTGGACTGTGCCCTTGCCGTATGTCTTTTCCCCGACAAGTACTGCCCTCTTGTGATACTTCATCGCTGCGGCAAATATCTCGGAGGAACTGGCGCTGCCGTTGTCGACAAGCAATGCGATTGGCAAATCGCCAATAGTGCCTTCCTTCTTCGCGCGGAAGATATCCGTCTGATAAGGATCTTCCTGATTTCCGGACTTGACCGTGACGATGACCCCCTTTTCGATGAAGAGGTCAGCTACATCAACTCCGGCATCCATCAAGCCCCCGCCGTTGTGGCGGATATCGAGGATCAGCCTGGTCGCCCCCGAGCTCCGGAGGGTGGCTATGGCATGCTCCAACTGTGGGGCTGTCTCGCGGGAGAAATCGGCAACATAAATAAATCCGGTCTTCCCGTCTGGCAGAACATGGACGTATCGCACCGAGGAAGAAGGGACACTTGTCCGGATCAGAGTGACTTCGCGTGGCGACTGCTCTCCCGGTCGCTCGATCTTCAGCTTTATCACGGAGTTGATCGGCCCGGTCAGCAGTTTCCGGGCGTCTTCGGCCTTGAGGTTGACCAGCGTCTTCCCATCAGCCTCAAGCAGCTTGTCGCCTGTTTTCAGGCCGCCCTTCTCGGCAGCCGTGCCTGGAATGGGATAGACGATGGTGATGTGGCCGCTGATGACCTTGAAATTGATCCCGATGCCCACGAACGAGCCTTCAAGGCTCTCCATGCGGTCCACAAGGTCCTCTGGGGAATAGTAGCGCGCGTAGGGCCCCAGCGCAGAGGTCAGTCCGGCGAGTATGGACTGGATCTTCTCGTCGTTGGTGAGCTTTCGTATGTGATACCGCTCGATGTCGTCGAGTGCTTGCTGGACCTGGAACTCGCCAAGGTCGGCACGAAGGGTGTAGAGCAGCAGATACTGGCGGATCAGCAGTCCGGCAATAATAATCGACGTGCACAATAGTATGGTCTGAAGCCAGCTTTTCATCCCTCGGACCTTCCGGAGGAGGACGCTGAGAAAAAGTCAGATAACGTTTCCGGCGCCTGTTGATATTATAGGAAATTGGCCACATCGGCAACTAAAAGGCTATGCAGGAATGGGCCGCGGAACCTTGTTTTTACTTGAGCCGGACGGCAGATGGGCTATAATCGTCGCTCTCGGGCCGTAGCGCAGTCTGGCTAGCGCGCTTGAATGGGGTTCAAGAGGTCGGCGGTTCGAGTCCGCCCGGCCCGACCATCTTGGCAAATCACCCGGCTTCGGCCGGGTTTTTTGTTTTCCTCGCACCCGCTGAGCCGCGAGGCTCACAACGGCTTGTCCGCAACCCAAATCCGTGTATAATTCTACGAGATGTTAAGAGAACTGTGCAAATCCAAGATACACCGCGTGCACGCCACCGACGCCAACCTCAACTACGAAGGCAGCATCACCATTGACCGGGTGCTGATGGACGCGGCCGACATCCTTCCCTACGAAAAGGTGCAAGTCGTCGACGTGAACAACGGCGTCCGTTTTGAGACCTATACTATCGAAGGCGAAAAGAACTCTGGTACTATCTGCATTAACGGCGCAGCGGCCAGGCTCGTGCAGCCGGGAGACGTTCTGATCGTCATCTCGTACGGGACAATGACTGAAGATGAGGCAAGAGTTCACCGGCCCAGGATTGTCCGCGTGGACGCAAACAACCGGATCGTCCCCTCGTAGCGGGCCCAATGTCACCGAGGCTGTTTGACACCTACATCTTCGGCATCCATATCGAAATCTTCTACTACGGCGTTCTGATACTGATCGGCTATCTTGCCGCCTTCGCGCTTTGCAGCCGCCTCGCAAAGAGATATGGAATCCGCCCGGGTGAGATTTTCGACGCGGGCTTCCTGGCGATCATCTCAGGCTTCGCCGGTGCAAAGGTCTCGTTCCTCCTGTCCCATCCCGACTACCTCAGATTCCTGATTGCCCATCCAAGCCTTGACTTCATTTTCGGGGGATTCGACTTCCTCGGCGGGCTCGTCGTCGGCTCTGTGACCGTCTATTTCTACTTGCGCCACAAGAAGTACCACCCATTTGCCTTTGGCGACATCCTGGCCCCCGGATTTGCTCTCGCACATGCTTTCGGCAGGCTTGGGTGTTTTATGAATGGTTGCTGCTACGGATTCCGAACCGATGACTTCGGGATGTGCTTTGTTCCCGAAAGCGCGGCCTACATCGATCAAGCGGCCGCTGGCGATATCGGCAAAGATGCGCTGTATTCCCTGCCGGTGTTCCCAACCCAGCTTCTTGAGGCCTGCCTGCTGTTCCTGCTTGCAGCGTTCCTCACGCGGGCCGTCATTCATCGCAAATTCGCGGGCCAGGCTTTCTCACTCTATCTCATCGCATATGGGATCATCCGATTCGGCACTCAATTTACCCGCGATGACGAGGCAATCTCCCTCGGTCCGCTGAAAATATGGCACATTATTGCCCTTGCCGTCCTGCTGACAGGAGTGCTCTTGTACCGGTATTTCCGACGCAAGGCCGCCCCGCCTGATGCGATTCGAGTGGACTCCCCCAGTGTTCAGAGTTAGCATATTCGCGGTCTTCCTTATTGGATTGGCCGCGATGGCCCTGATGGCTGAACAGGCCGCCCCCAGCCCAAAGGTTGTCGTCCTTCCGAAGGTTATGGGTGACCAGCCTGCGACCGGAATACCCGCGAGCCTCGTTGTCCAGCTTTCCTCTCGTGGAGTCATTGCAGTCGGCCTGGCTACCATCCGACCTAAGCTGGTCGCCGCCCTGCCCCCCGACAAGAAGCTTACCGACCTCAGCCCTGAGGCCCTCGTGGCTCTTGTGCATTCTGTCGAGCCCACCTGCGAGATTGTTCTCCTGATTGCCAACGACAGCGTTGTGCACAGTGAGAAATCCGACCCCAAGGGCGACCCTCGGATGCCCACCAAGATCCTCGTCTGTCATGTGACCTTCGACTTCGAGCTTTACGAAGCGTCCACATGCAAGAAGATCGACCGTGACACCTCCGTCGGCGAAGCCCAAGCTCCCGTGACCATTGTCGGGGACAAACAGCAGGACGCGGAGATGGAAGCCCTGGTCAGGGCAAAGAACGAAATCGCGGCGATTGCGAAGTCTGTAGCAGGTCCTGCCCGGCGAGTGGTTGACTTGCTTTCCCCGCCCACCGTGCTGCAGATAACCAACGTCAAAGGCGATGAGATATCAGCATCGCTCAAATCCGGGACTCCTCCTGCCGTGG
>JBAZOJ010000290.1:0-4051 GCA_041648755.1 Candidatus Brocadiia bacterium | reverse complement strand
TTTGAGTGGCTCCTCCATCCTGAGTGGGTGCACGCGGCGACAACCCATTCGCCGTGATGAACTGCTGCGGGTCTGTGAATGCCGTGAAGAACAGAGGCTTCCCGCTAAAAGCCAGAGGTGAGACGGGGCCAACTGCCATGAACGGGAACTCCTGCAGGTCGCGTCGCGGGAAGCTCTGTGGGTCCCGGAAGGACTGGTAAAGCTCGAGGGCCCGCTTATCACCTCCCGCGAAGTCTCGGAGGCGGTCGAACTCTGTGCCCATCGCGAGGCCGAATCCGAAGGCAAGAATTCGCAACTGCTGAAGGATCTCGTTGTCCAGGCCGCCTAGCGTTTGGCTGATGAAGAACCACCCAATTCCATACTTCCGCGTCTCTCGCACAGCCCTGCGCAACAAGGACCGCAGACGATCCGCTTCCGAATCCTCATCCAATCTTCCGCTGGGCGCGTGACGATGGGCCTCGTCTAGCAACACCAGGACGTTGGCGCTCTGCTGCGTGCTTAGGCTTGAGGTCGCCTGTGATACGAGAATGTTCAGGAGTTTTCCCAGGATGCGCCGTTGAAGCTCCTCGGACCAGAAGCGCTGGTTTCCCTGGCGAGAAATGTCAATGACGATGACCGGTCGCGGACCAGTAGTCCCTGCCGAGCCAAGGAGCATGTTGATGATGCCGGGCTGCTGACCAGGATACGTGAAGAGGCGTTGCCGATTCTGCCCTCTGCTGAAGAGTTGGCAGATTGGTGCCCATGAATTCGTGAGTAGCTGATTCATGGCTTGCGGATCGTTGAGGAACCGCTGTACACGTTGTTGAAGCTGCTGTGCCCTGGTACGCGTGGCATAGATGAATCCGGCGTTGTTCGGATTGTTGATGGCGTTGAGAGCATCCTGGAGAACCTGAAGTGTGCCAAGGCTGTCAAGATTGTGTGTTCCTTCCAAGGCATTCCTTATCACCTCGGCCGCACGCCTTGCATTTTCCCCAGAAGCGCTCGGGATCGAGAGTTGCTCCAAGAAGCGAAGGGAGATCACCATCTCTTCAAATGTTGCCCAGTCATCGAGTTGCAGGTCTCCAATGCGATAAACGTGAATGGAACGCCCCTGGTCACGGACGACTTGATCGAGTTGCAGCCCCTGTTGGCCCACACGAGTTCCCGAAAGCTCCAGAGAGAACTCTCCCTGCGGATCAATCACCAAGATGCCCATCTGCGGCTGGCGCGCGTAAGCACAGAGCATCATTTTCGCAAGGCCGGACTTCCCGGAGCCGGTTTTGCCAAAAACGCCCAAGTGATATGCCTCACCAGCACCACCGGCTCCGCTCCCAAAGTGCTTGAACCACATCGGGTACAGGACGTCATTCGCATACGCCTTTCCCAGATAGACGATCTCCGATTGGTAAACTTCCAAGAGCCGGCCAAGAAGCGGCTGATCGACTCGATACACCCTCGTCCCCGTAGGAGGCACCATCCCCAGCACTTCTGGTTCAAACCCGTCCGTTGACTGGCGGAATGTAGCGCCTACCACAAGGTCGGCCACCCTCGTGTCCTGCCGGTTCGTGATGGGCGGAATCTCGCCTGTCCGCTTGACGAGGTTCCTGAAAACGGAGTCCTCGTGCCAGCGGTTTCTCAGTTCAATACCGACGATCTGGCCCACTGAGATGATAGGCTGGCCGTTTTGCGTCGCATGGAAGGCCGTCAGTGCTCCCACCAACCGTTCCTCCGTGGCCTCTTGAAGCAGGTCGAGCGTGAGCTCCGTGTTCGTTGACGGGCTGCCCACGACGGCCACATCCTGGTTGCGATTGTCCGGCATCAGACACCTCCTCGTCCGCCTTCCGTGCGGTAGTTCTGCAGAAACAGTAACGTGTTCTCTACATCTGGCGAATCGCCAACGACATGCTGTGCGACGGTCTGCTCGATGACAGCCACACCAGCTCCAAGGCTCTTGACCATCCGGTCCGCCAGAAACAGGGGATACGGTTCGATGACGGCCGGGCTGAAGAACTGCCGCATGATGCCCTCCAAGACTATTGAGAGCCGCGTGCGACTCGAGGCAACCGAGGACGGCAACTCCAACCGCAGCGCAGGAAGCCAACCATAAGGTCGAAAATAGGTAACTCGAAGGTCATGCAACGCACCATTGATAGCGTCTATGTCGGCTTGGGTGCAGACTTCCCGTTCCTCGCCGAGAGGTGTCTTCACCCTGAGTGGTAGATGATAGATCTCGTCGCTATTGAGTATGGGGAGCGGTGTCGTGTATTCGCCTGGGCTTAGGATCATCGTGGCGAGCGTCTTGCCGTCCACGAAGACAGGCGGCGTCAGCATATCGCCGCGCAGGAACTCATTGCGTGACGTGAACTTCGGCATGGCGACGGTTCGGTCGCTCCTCAACAGCGTTTTCAACTGCGGGAGAACCCCGCCGTCCCATCGGCTCAGGAACTCGTCCGCCAAGTTCTTCGCACAGTCGCTGATATTTGTGAGCGCTTGGTTCAGATAGATGATGAGTGACGAAAACGATCCGTCCAGCAGAACGAGGTCGTGAGGCGCTTGAGAAGCGAGCGACATCTCCATTGAAACCATCATCCCACGCAAAGCACCAACGGTGTCGATGCAATGCGGAAGACCATCCACCCACATGCTGTGGTACGGTTCCGGCCAATGGCGCGTGGCTTCTTTGGATGTCCCCTCCACGGCGACGGCTGCGGCAGCACAAAGGTCCAACGCCGTCAGGCGATGAACTTGGTATGAACCGTCCACTCCGACTACAGACGGTTCTCTCGTGACATCCAGGTCCGCCTTCCGGCAGACCAGATTATGCTTCTTTGCCTCGTCACCCAAACGAGCGCGGGCGTCCCGCAGCGCCTTGAGGTTACTGGAAACACTCTCGGCAACGGGCGTCGCCTTCGCCAGAAGGTCGCGGACCAGAGCGTCAGGAAGATCTGCAAATGTTTCAGTCAACTAGATGTCCTCTTCATTGGCTTGCGTGGAGCCCACAGCCGGTACTCCTCGCGGTCGTATTCCCTGTATGCCGGCATTCTTTCGGCCCGGGACAGCAACCAACGTTCGGCAAATAGCTTTGCCAATTCCGAAGCGGGCCAGTCACGAAAGCAGGGTCGCTCCACTTCCCCACGCAAGAAACACAATGCCTCCCGTCCAAGGGGCGCGGCGAAAATTTCCCGGCGAATACCATGATAGATGAGGTCAGCCGAAAGCCCGATTCTGGATAAACACTTCCGGACAACCTCCCGCTTGTTCCTGAACCCGCTTCCCCAGTCTTCGTGCTTCGCAGTCGGTTCGCAGCGCTTGTCCACATAGGCACGAATCTCTTCATACACCCCGTTGGAGAAGTGGAACTCGCCCGACCCTTGCGTGAACCCGACACTCGTCCAGTACTTCTGTCCATTCACGTGGATTCGATTGTAGATGGAAGATCGTCCGAGAGCAGATGTCGTCGTAATCAAAACTAGGTATGGCGGTTTCGTTTCCTTTCTGATGAGCGACTCGTGGCCATTGTATTTTCTCCGGAAAGCGTTCCTGACCTCGTTGCTGCACACTAGCATCGCCACGAGTTTTCCGCCGAGCAAGAAGGAATAGGGCGGAACTGCGCCGAGGACATAAGCGTCCATGACATGGTAGAGGCGCTGGGCCTTTGTGTCTCTGTCCCACCCGATCCACTGGTCGCGGGCCTGCATGGCATAGACCGGATCGCCGAGCCCAAAGAGGCCAATGAGCTTGCCGTTACTCTCGTCAGTCACGAGGAACCGCAGTCTTCGTCCGTATCCGGCGGAAACAGGAATGCTCCAATGGAGGCACGCGTAGCGGAAGAGCAATTCATGTTCGGATTCTGGTTGGACGAGGATGACCTTGGGAGTGATTTCTCGGGGCTGGATCTCCTGTCCGTTGGCGATGTATTTCGTGAGGAGGCCGTCCTCGTAGCGTTGCACACCCGGTCCTGACTTCTCAAACTTCTTCCTGACAGCCATCTCGTTCAGGGCACGGTAGTCGTCCTTCGACGGGTCCTTGGGCATGTGGATAACGCCATGTTGCACCGAGTATCCCTGCTTCC
>JBAZOJ010000289.1:0-4054 GCA_041648755.1 Candidatus Brocadiia bacterium | reverse complement strand
CTCAACACAATGTCGTGGCTCGGCGCTATGGCCTTGCTGTTGACCTCGTTGCGTCTGAATGACGTGAAGGCAATCGGAGCGAGAACGTGGATTTCGATGACTTTCCATCGGATTGCGGGTTTCCACAATATCGATTCGAGCAGACCCCTTGCCGCGGAGGGGGTCATCACCGGATATGAGACTCTTTCCACCTTCATTTCTGGCCTTGTGAAACAAGCCAGAGGTCCCCTTGCTCGAAGCGCAAGGGGCGGACTCAGCGAGTTAGCCATTGACACCTCCTGTAGGTTGTTGTTTGTTGTAGTTTTTCAATCCCGCGGGATCTCACGTGACTAAACCGGCCGGATCATCGCCCATGTCGGCACATACGAGCCCAAGGAAATCATCGTACTGGGCACAGGCCCACGCTCCAAGCGTCGAAATCTCTTCAGTCACCGAAATCAGTTTCCCGTGTTGGCTCAATAGGGCGAACTCCCTCTCCCTGACAGCCACAACGTACTGCTGGAGTGCCCTCAGGTCTTCCCGTGATGGGCCCCTTGCCACGATTCTGGCAATGATGGTTCTGGCTTCACGGTAAGGGACAACTATCGAGTGGGTAAACCCATCGTCGATGATCTTGAATTCCGCAGCGACCTGAGCGAAGTTATATCCGGATCTTGCGACCTGAATTTGTCTCCGATCCTTGTCCGAAACGTAGTAAAGCCCTCGAAAGTACTCTTCAAAGATCGCTGGATCCGCGAGGTCTGTTGAGGGACGCTGTGCAAGCACTACCTCCGCGCATTGGAGGGCTTTGCGAAGAAGGCCGGGAGGGGGCGCGGATGGTGACCGAAATACGACGCACCGCCCGGTAGCAAGCCTGCCCTCTCGATTGCATCGCCCGGCAGCCTGAAAGACGCTGTCAAGACCGCTCAGAGCCTTAAACACTACCGGGAAATCGAAGTCCACCCCTGCCTCTACAAGCTGCGTGGAAGCAACGCGGCACGGCGCGCCCTTCTTCAGCAAGTCTCTGACCTCCGCAAGGACAGCCCGCCTATGGGCGGGGCACATTAGCGCGGAAAGGTGAAACGCGGCCTCGGAAGTCAGGCGCTTCAGGCGCTCGGCGAGTTCCCTTGCGGCGGCCCTTGTGTTCACAATAGTCAGAATCTGCTTCTCCGACGCCACCCGTTCAGCGAGGGCTTCCCAGGATGCGTCTGCGTGGATCTCCCATTCGAAGGAGACGCGCTTGAGCCTTTCGGCCAAAAGACGTGGAGTGGAGACTATTTCCCGGACGTTTCGCAACCCGTCGGGCTGATTTTCTCTTGCCTTCAAAGCCGGTGGGGTCGCAGTGGAAAGCACAATCGAGCAGCCATAGTTCGCCGCGAGTTCGTTCAGCGCGTCGGTGATCGGACTGAGGTATTCCGGGGGAAGTGTTTGGACCTCGTCGAGGATGATCACGCTCTTTGCCACATTGTGCAGTTTCCGGCAGCGCGCAGGAGAGTTTGAGAAAAGCGTCTCGAAGAACTGCACGGTTGTCGTGACGATTATCGGCGCATCCCAGTTCTCGACGGCCTTGTCCATTCGGCTGGCTTCCTCCTCCCCGACAATTTCAATTATTTTCTCCTTTTCGAAAGTGGAATGGTGCTCTACCACATTCTCAGCACCGAGCGCATCTCGGTATTTTTCGGCGTTCTGCTCGATGATGCTGGTGTACGGTATCACAACGATAACCCTTCTCAGGCCGTGTTCCCTGCAATGACGCAAGGCGAAAGCCATCGCTGACATTGTTTTGCCGCCGCCCGTAGGCGCGGTCAGAGAGAATATCCCAGGCGGCAGAGCTGCAGCCCTTATGCAGTCCTGGAGGATTTCTTTCCTTGCGGATTGGACGGATTCCGATCCATTTGCTGGAAGCTTGGTCAGATAATCTTCGAGATTTCTCAGCAAGTCCTCTATCGAATTCCGCGATTTCCTCAGGTGGAAAGCGGAAGCATCGTCGAACCTTTCCGCATCAAGCCTGTCGGCATCAACCAACGCGGAAAACAGCATGCGAATCCAGAACTCTACGCAAAGCGCCTCGTTGTGGCCCGTCTTCGGTATACCTTTGATGCCGAGAAATGCCGGCAATGCCGGAATCGCCCGTTTCAAAACCTGCTCAGGAATCCTGTTCTGAATGCGAGCGCAGAGGTCTCGGTTTTCCTCGATCCTCTCACGTAGCGGTTTCGGGTAATTCGGTCCGGATTGAACCAAGTTGGCCAGGCCTGTGTGATGCGCGGCAATGGCAAACGCAATTGGCAGGGCAAGCGCACCGCACTTTTGGGAGGCCACATATGCTCCGGCGCCGGAGTGCTCGGCCTTAATGGCTTCTCCCCGGAGTCTCCTCTGAAACTCAGGCGATGCCTTTCCGACGTCATGCCAGAGACCGATGATGCTGCCCCATTCGGCAGACCCGAAGGCGTCTGCGAACTCACTCGCAAGTGCGGCTACTCCCTGGAGATGCTCAAGAAGGCTCTGTTCCCGCTGCCCTCCGTCTCCGTCGCTTATCCGCGCAAGGATTTCATCGCTCATAATAACCCCAAAACCATTTGTGTTCATCACGTGGTTTCTGGCATTATACTACTGCGTTTCATCACTGCAAATGGCCCACGCCGAACGCGCCATAGGCAAGAATATTGTGAGAACGTGAGCATAGAATATCAGTCGCGTCGAACTCTGCGCAGAGCCTGAACATCCTCAGCTTTCGCCGCTGTTAGAGCATATGTTCCCCACGCGGGTGGGGGTGAACCGACAGCGGCCTCGTTGGAGTCGGTGTCGTTTGCTTTGGCTCGAAGACCTAATACCATATGCGTACCTTGGACCTGCGCCAAATCGAGGCGCTTTGGCATGTCACCTGCGCGGAGGACAAATGGCACCATCGCAAGATCACACAGCCCTGATTCTGCTAATTTCGCAGACGGACCAGGCCATTCTGGATGTCAGACCCCCCGTTTCCGAGAGCGTTGCCCAGGCCAATCAAGGGGCCGTCGCGCAACTCACCGATCTTCTGCCCGTGCTGGGAAAACTGCGGACGGATATTGCGAATCTTGAGGCCGCGATCATCCAGGCACGCGTTGCCGCAGGTTTCGGCTCGCCCGATACGACTAAGACGAACCCCGTTATTTTGACCATGCGCTTCAAGGACCTGGTCGCTACGGTCATCTGTGGTCAAGGCTTCTTCGACCTTCAGCCCGGTTCCCGGGTGCGCATGAAATCTCTGTTGGAACTGCCTTCCCAGATTGCTGAAATGAAGGAAGAAGCCCTCGCCCTTGGGAAGCTCGAATACTACCGGCTTGACAAGTACAACGTCACCTCGCCTATCCGCTTCAGTTCCTTGTCCATCGCAGCCAGTTTTGTTGCCGGACGCCCCCTCAGTGGCGAAGGCCGCTGGGTTGACGAAAGCAAGGACTAAGCAGCCCCGGACCAACTTTCATGCCCTATCCCGCTCAATGTGGTAGAATGGGGTAGAAAAGAATTTCCCACGTTGCGGTCCTGACCTCCCAAGGGACCGTGACCCCTCCTCAGCCCGTCGGTGCCCCCCGACGGGCATATTGGTTATGGGGGGGATGTTAGTCCGTCGTCTTGAGTCTGCCGTCCCCTCCTTCCCCCTTCGCCGCGCCTCCGGAGGACAAGTCGCCGGGCCTACGGCGGGCGTTGCTCCGCTGATCCAACAGCCAGGGCAAGAACGCGCCGGGACGGTCGCGTGTACTTGGGCCATAGTAGACGATGCGTCTCGCTTCGTGTTTGTTGCAGAGAAGAACGCGCCGGGACGGTCGCGTTTACTTTGGCGGCCATTCCGCCCCTCTACCTCTGGGAGAGGGGAACCAATGGGGAGAGGGACTGGTTGGGCATTCTGCGCAATCCGCGAATTCCCTGTCCGTCGGTGTGGGCGTCGCAACGACGCTCCACTCGTGGGCGAACACATCGGTACCGCACCCTATCCATGAAAGGCTGCCGTTGTCAAGGGGGAATCCGGTCAGGAATCCCTGGGATAGTAGAAGTACGTCAGCATCGTCACCGCACTTTTGGTGTAGTTATCCATCCGGCT
>JBAZOJ010000288.1:0-4129 GCA_041648755.1 Candidatus Brocadiia bacterium | reverse complement strand
AACACTCGGGTATCGCCCCTACAGTTGAAGCCCATGCGGACAAAGCGGACACGAAGCGGGACGCGGCGTCTACTATGGCGACCAGCAGCATGGACAGACCACGGGAAAAAAAGGGGCACCCGAAGGTGCCCCTTTTTGCGTAACAGAACAGGACTTACACGATGAACTTGCCGCGCTTGATGTAGTGCGTGTGGAGCAGTTTGTGGCTCAGGTGTCCGCAAGGGCCTTCGGTCAGGAACTCCTTGTAGATCTGGGCGACAACGGGGTTCTCGTGAGACTTGCGCAGAGGCAGGCCTTCGTCTTCGTCATAGATTGCCTTGGCGCGGGCCTTGCGGATATCGGGCGAGGTGGGAATCGGCTGACCGCCGCCACCCAGGCATCCGCCGGGACAAGCCATGAACTCGATGAAGTGGCACTCGCTGAACTTTCCGCCAGCCTTGATGTCCTCGAGGACCTTCTTCGCATTGGCGGTTCCGTGCGCAACGCCGACCTTGAGGGTGGCGCCGCGGAGGAATTCCCAATCCTTGAAGAGCGGCTTGAGGATGGCAGGTACCGGGCCGATCGCGGGAATCGGCAGTTCGACGTACTTCACGCCTTCGAAACCGCGGACGGGCATAACGCGAAGGTTCTCGAAGACTGCCTCGGCCTTGAGGCCGGTGACAACTTCGACGACCGTGCGGATGGCCGCTTCCATAACGCCGCCGGTGGCACCGAAGATGAGTCCGGCGCCGGATGCTTCCCCGAACGGGACATCGAAGTCACTGGGGGGCATGCTCGGAAGGTCGATGCCGGCTTCCTTGATCATCGCAGCCAGTTCGCGCGTGGTGAGGCCGTAGTCCACATCCTTGAAGCCTGAGTCGCACATCTCGGGACGGTTGCACTCGTACTTCTTGGCGGAGCAAGGCATCAGGGCCACGGTCACGATGTTGGCGGGGTCGATGTTGTGCTTCTGGGCGTAGTAGGTCTTGATGATCGAGCCGAACATCTGCTGGGGGCTCTTGGCGGTCGAGAGATAGGGAATGAACTCGGGATAGAAGTGCTCGAGGTACTTGACCCAGCCGGGGGAGCAGGAGGTGAACTGCGGGATCTTCGCGTGCGGGTCCTTGTCAACAAGCGCCTTCTTGAGCCGCAGAAGCAGCTCGGTGCCTTCCTCGAGGATGGTGAGGTCGGCGGTGAAGTCGGTGTCGAAGACCGCATCGAATCCGCAGCGATGGAGCGCGGTGTTGAGTTCGCGCGTCATTGAACGGCCGGCCGGAAGCCCGAAGCACTCGCCGATGGCGGCGCGGGGGCTCGGGGCGGTCTGGATAACGACGTGCTTGGTCGGGTCATCGATGGCTTCCCAGATCTCGTCGGACGGGTCGTTGGCGCGAAGAGCGCCGGTCGGGCAACGGTTGATGCACTGACCGCAGTTGATGCAGACGACATCCGAAAGGGGGAGGTCCATGAACGTCGAGATCTCGGTCTGGTCGCCGCGGTTGATGGCCTCGAGTACGCCCACTTCCTGCAAATCGATGCAGGTGCGGACGCAGCGGCGGCACAGAACGCACTTGTTCATATCGCGCACGACGGAATAACTTGACTTGTCGATCTCGTAGCAGGGGGACTCCACGTGACCGAAGCGGAAGTTATCGACGCCGTACTCGCGGGCGAGAGCCTGCAGTTCGCAGTTGTTGTTGCGGAAGCAGGTGTAGCACTCGCCGTAGTGCTCGGAAAGAAGCAGGTCAATGACATGCCTTCTTGCTTTGCGAACGGCGGGTGAAGATGTCTTGACCACGATGGGGCTCGTGATCGGGAAAGCGCAGGAAGCCTGAAGAGTCCGCTGTCCCTCGACTTCGACGACGCAAACGCGGCAGACGCCGGCGATGCAGAGGTCTTCGTGGAAGCACAGTGTGGGTATCTTCACGCCGATCTGCTTGGCGGCATCGAGTATCGTGGTGCCCAACGGCACTTTCAACTGGATTCCGTCAATTGTAACGCCGACAAGCGCGCCAATGGCGTGGATATCCTTGCCGCCGTCAACGACGTGGGGCTTCTGGCTCGAAGGAGCGCGGGAAGTATCAGAGGAGATAGGTTTATTGGTTTCTTGTGTCATTTCGCTTTCTCCTTAGCTGTTGTGCGCGTGCCCAAGGATCTCGTCCTTGTAGTGCTCGACAATGGAGATGAAAGCATTGGCGCTGCTTTGTCCGAGTCCGCACTTGGACGCTACCTGCATAGTACGGCCGAGATCAACGACCTCGCGCAGATACTTCAGCGAGCACTTGCCGCACTCGAGCATTTCGATGCACTCGAGTATCTTGGTGTTGCCAATACGGCAAGGGGTGCACTGACCGCAGGACTCCTCTACGAAGAACTCGCAGAAGTTCATCGCAACGGCGAGCATATCGCGACCGGGGCCGAAAACGATGATGGAGCCGCCGGTGGAGATGTCCTCGAAGGCGATCGCCCTGCTGAAGTTCGCACGGGGAACGCAATGTCCGGACGCGCCGCCGACTTGAACGGCCTTGGCTTCTTCTCCGCCCACGACTTTCAGCAGATCCGCGATCGTAATGCCCATCGGCAACTCATAGACGCCGGGGCGGGCGCAATCGCCGGAAACGCTGAACAGCTTGGAGCCGGTGGACTTATCGGTGCCAACCTTCTTGAACCAATCGACGCCCTTTTCGAGGATATGCGTCGCGGTGGCGAAGGTCTCGACGTTATTTACGATCGTGGGGCATCCGAGATAGCCCTGGGTGACCGGGTAAGGAGGCCGATTGCGGGGTTCGCCGCGGCTGCCTTCGAGCGACTCGATGAGCGCGGTTTCCTCGCCGCACACATAGGCGCCCGCGCCCATGAAGATGGTGATCTCGAAATTGAAGCCCTTGTGGCCGAGGATGTCAGTACCGAGCAGGTGACGACCCTTGCGGGCGGCCAGAACTGCATCGAGGTGGGGACGCAGATAGGCGTATTCGCCACGCAGATAGACGATGCCAGCCTGCGCGCCGATGGCAAAACCGGCGATGGTCATGCCTTCGAAAACGACATCGGCGTAGTCAGACAGGAGGACCCTGTCCTTGAATGTGCCGGGTTCGCCTTCGTCAGCGTTGCATACGACGTACTTGCAGTCGGACTGGGATGTGGCAGCGATATTCCACTTCACGCCGGTGGGGAAACCAGCGCCGCCGCGGCCCTTGAGGCCGGAATTGCGGACTTCGGCGATCGTGCCGGGTCTGCCCTTGGCAAGGGCGGCTTTCAGCGCGGCGTCGGGCTCGCAATGAGAGAACAGGATCGGACCTTGTCTGTTAGACATTAGTGTGCCTCCTTGTGCATGGCGCTGGCGCTGAACTGTCTGCGGCAGGCCTCGATAACGTCGCTGACCTTGATGGGCGTGACGTTAGTGAAGACCTGTTCGTTGACGAGCATCGCGGGACCCTGGTCGCACATACCGAGGCAGTTTGCGTATTCGAGGGTGAAGCGCCCGTCGGGTGTGGTTTCGCCGAAGCTGATGCCGAGTTCGTTGGCCAACTGGCGAGCGACGGCTTCCTTGCCGGCGAGGTCGCAACTGATTGTACGGCACAGGCGGATGGTGAACTTGCCCTTGGCCTCAGGAGAGAGGAAGGCGTAGAAGGTCACCACGGAGTAGACCTCAACGGGATGAACTTTCAGCTTGTCTGCGATGTCCTGCATAGCGAAGTCGGGGATGTAATGATACTTGTTCTGCAGGAACTCCAGGATCGGCATAAGGCTGGCGCGGTCGTAACCGAGCTTTTTGGCCATATGCTCGATATCCATGTGCATGAGTTGCTTTTCGGATTCCAGCATCTAAGCCTCCTTGGCCTTTTCGATCAGGGCCTTAACCTTCTTGACAAGGATCTTGGGGTCGAGAGGCTTCTCCTGGAACTCGTCCACGGGGAGCATTTCCTTATCCTTACCGAAGGAAATCCCGAGTGCCTTACCTACCGAGGTGAGCATCAGGATCGGGGTTCTGATCCCCTTTGCGCGGATATCCTGGGCCATAACGAAGCCGTCGTCAGGCTGATCCATCATGACGTCCAGGATAATCAGTTGCGGTTTGTCCTTGAGCAGTTTCGCCATGCCTTCGATGATGTTGGAAGCCGAAGACACCGCGAAACCCTCTTTCTTGAGGATT
>JBAZOJ010000287.1:0-4164 GCA_041648755.1 Candidatus Brocadiia bacterium | reverse complement strand
TCCTCCTTCTGGTGTGTTGAGGAAAATGTACGCTTGTAGACTGTACTTTCCATATACCGCATCCGGATCGAGGCACTGGCCTTTTCTTTTCCCAAGGCTTGGGCTCGACTACATGGTAACTTCGTAGGCGCGGCGGAGTAGGGTGCTCATTGCTCATTGCTCATTGCTCATTGACTTGCGGCAGACGTTTCGCTTGCCCTTCCCTGCACCGGCAGTATATTCGGGCTATGGCAGAAAAAGAGAAGAAAAAACAGGGATCGTGGCACGGCACGTGGCCGCCGCCGAAGCCGGCTGACGAGTTCCCGCTCTGGAATGCGATCAACTTTAATATTCTGGCCCGTCCGTTGGCCAACGACCTCCAGGTCGCCCTTGCGGCCATCCTCGAGAGCCCCGTCGGGTTCTTCAGTGACCATACCCCTCTGAACCTGTTCAGACGGTCCGTGGCCAATTCCATCCGCGACATCGAGAGCGACCCGCGCGGCCTGCTCTTCAAGCGATTTCTCCTCTACGGCCCCTATCCCGAGAACACCATCGCTGCGAGCGTCAGGGACAAATGGCTGGATGCCGATGAGGTCGCCGAGGCCGTCACCTTCGTTTATTCCTCCATCATCACCCGATTCCAGGGCGACCTGACGGAGATGTACGCGGCGGACGCCTGCCGCAAGCTCAGGCAGGAACTGGTCGCCCGCGATATTCTGCCGCAATCGGCAGATGTGATCATAGGCGACTCCATCCGCCTGCCGGGGGAATCCGGCCACGGACGCCTGAAAGGGCCTGACCTGGTGTTCCTCTCCACCAGAGATCTCCCCAATGTCCAGATACTCGCAGTGGTGGAGGTGAAGTCGGGCCGGAAATCCTTCGCGGCGATGGAGACGCAACTGGCCCGCCACGTCTCCCGCTTCGCCAAGGGGCTCTACCTGTGGGGCAGGAAGATACCCAAAGACGACGTGCGCGTCGGATTCGGCCCGGATCGCCGACTGCTGAAGATCACCATCCAGCCAAGCGACTGGAAATTGCCGCGCTCCTTCTGCTTCCGCAAAGTCGGCCGGGCCAGGCGGCTCTTCGTTGACGAGCCCGATCTATCCGGCATAGCCGACCGGTTCATTGACAGGGGCTCGGACAGGTGGCACGTGAGCCTGAAATGGTCGAAGGAGGCCATAGCGGAGTCAGCGTACGAGATGACCGCATGGTATATGGAGCAGGTCGGCAAGGCGGTATTCTCGGCTGAGGGCTCTATGCCGGCCGGCTGGGCAGAGATGACGCCCGCGCAGGCGGGGGCAAATGCCGTGAAGCAGAGCCTCTATTGGGCCATCAGGCCGTACGCCATCCGCGAGAAGGAAGGCACTCTCACCAAGGCAGAGCGCGCCCTGATGCAGCGGGCAATCGCGCTGTACAACTGCTACTGCTTCGGCTACTCCCTCGGAATGAATTACCGCAACGCGAAAGGCAGCAGGGAGATGCTGTGGCCGCAGGACCTCGATGAGATCGCCGCAAAAGGGCGGACAGAGAGCGGGGCGAGGATAAGATGACTGCACAACCGGGCGAGCATCCGTTCGTACGCCGCGAGCCAAGCAACGAATAGAAGGCATGCCGCGCGGGTGCGCGGCGCTCCCGGGGTATAGGCATCCGTGAACTGGCTGGTGGGCGAGAATGGGATGGCAGAGAAAGGCAGAGAGCAGGCGTTTCGCTTGCCCATCCCTGCACCGGCCGTATATTCAGGCTTTGGCAGAAAAAAAGAAGAAGAAACAGGGGCCGGGCGGCAAGACGCCGCCCCTACAAGATCGGCCTCGCAGGCCGTGGAAAGGAACCCTCACCATTCCTCTCCCAGAGGGCGAGGGAACGAGAAGCACAGACGAGCGGGAGCCTTCGGCATTACGCGGTTCTTGGCGTTCCCCTGAGGAGGGCCTTCGGCTTACCTCCGGCCCGATTCATCATTCTCCCTGGCGGCTAATGCCCATTCCCCGGGGGCCCAGTCCACCCGCGCTGTCCGCTTCCACAGCCCGTTCTATCGCCTATTCATCGAACCCAGTATGGAATATGACGTAAATCAGCACTCCCAGAAGAACGGCAACCTGCGCGAGTCCGCTGGCCACCAGTCCCCAATTGAACGCCACCGCAGTCACCGCCCACACAAAGGCGCTGATCATACAGCAGCGGATTGTCCTCCGATAGTTGCCCTTGCACAGCCAGTAACACATCAGCAGCGATAGGACGAGCAACTCCAGCTTGTCACCTGTGATTGCCGTCAAGAATCCTCCCTGATGCAGCAGTTGCCAGACTCAGAAACCACGCGGGGTGCACCACCTTAGTCACTCGCTCACTGACTTGCCTGCCAGATCACCCGGACGGAAAAAGCCACCCAGATAACCCCCGGCACCATCGAGATCCATAAAAACCTCTTGAGCAGCAATCTCAGGCGCTCCGGCGGCAGAGGCTTGTCACGGATGTACACCTCGTCGGATAGCGAAAGACTGCTCTGGAGCGAGAAATAGCCTGCCGGCAGGAACAGCAGGCAATAAGGCCCCAGGATGACCATCCCTTCGAGGCCGGCACCGTACACATGGTAGATGAGGGCCAGGCCGGCCAGAATGGCACCCGACAGCGCGAGCCTCCCGGCTGGCAGCAGTTCTCGTGCGCCCGGCAGCGATTCCCTGACCGCGAAATACACTGCTATCGGCGTCAGAAACAAGCCAAAGCTCAGTGACAGCATGACGACCGGCACATAACGTCCGGTCACGGGGTCAACGAACAGTATTCCCACCGCGCCGGAAAGCACACTGTACAGAAGAAATCCACTCATCGAAGACGTCAGAAGAGCAGCGCTCTTCCAGTGCATTTCCCAGGCCCCGCGCGCCAGCAACACGAGGCATAGAGCAAAGTACATGACCGCGGTGATCGGCCCGGCCTCAGCGATTTCCAGCATTACAGCTCCGCATTGCGCCATCAGCGAAGCCAGCACTCCGAGCTTCCACCCCTGCAGGGAGGGAGTACTCTCGACTCGATTGGGCAAGGGGAACTCGGGGGGCATCATTCTGCTGCCGTCAGGGCCTTCGCTTGTTGGACATGTTATATGCAGTCATCGCGGCGAATATCCCCACCTGCCCCATGATGCAGCCCCAGAAGCCCCATCCCAGCACTGAAGACGTCAGCATCCAGACGCCTATACTGATGCCGCAGCAGAGAATCGGCTGGTGGTACTCGAGTTCCCCGATCTTGTAGAATACGACCGCAAACACAACCAGCAGAAAAAAGCCGAAGTTTGGAAATCCCACGAATCCCTCCTGACTGGGGTGGATTGACGCCCGCGCGGAACGCTCAGGGCTGCCCTGGAGGCCCTGTCCAATAATCATAATGCCTGTTGCCATGTTTGCCATGACCGCGCTTTCGCGGCTTCTGGCTCGTGCTTCAGGGTCTCGCCGACGAAGTGTTTGTGTCGAGGTCCGTGCTCTGAAGCTCTTCGGCTCTGGCAAATCTTCCTTTCGTGTATTTCGTGTGTTTCGTGGTAAAAACCCGCTGCTTCGCAGCTCGGGCAATTCGTGCGGGCGCACCGAAGCAACCCATTAACACGGTCGTCCCATTGGGAAATTGCCCTCCTCACCCGATAGACGGGCGGATCACGGTGAACGCGACTACATGTGACGGCCTGACCCACAGCCCTCAACCGCACCAACGTACTTGCTATGTAGTGGCTTCCTGCCGCCGTTTCAGGCAAGGGCATCCCCAGCAGGACGAACGCGCGGAAACGCGCTAACCACAGTTCGCCTGCGGGATGTCCTTGAATGTCCACGTGGTCCGCCTGAGGCGGATGCCCCTACGAAATCCTTGGCCATCCCTTCGCGCACTTGATGACCGGTTGTTGGTTTTCTCTTGCTTCTTCGGAACTCGTCCTCCGTAGGCCATGCGAAGGAGGACGGCCACGCAAACAACTACTTGCTTCTTACTTCGCGCCTCCGCGTCTCCGCGTGAGAAGGCTGCTTTCCGCTCTGTGGCCGCGCAATCCGTTTCTTCTCGGCCCTCATCCGAAGCGGACGGGTCTCGCTTAACTCGACTTGGCGAACTTGGCGCCTGCTATGTAGTCGTTTGTCAAGTATGCCTCGAAACAGGGATGTGGTCAAGCTCGTAGATCCGCGCATTCTGCTATTCGATCTTGCCCCGTTTCCGGGA
>JBAZOJ010000286.1:0-4175 GCA_041648755.1 Candidatus Brocadiia bacterium | reverse complement strand
GCCACGATATATGCGGGCGAGTGGTATCTGAGATTGCGTCCATATGTGAAAACAACGTCACGCTTTCCCCCGGCATCATCTTCAATAAGCATGTCCCCGGTCGTTCCAAGGTGCCAGCAGTATCGACAAATAAGGGAACATCCGTATGAACCGTTAATGTCAATACGGCGTTTGGCAAGGTGAGCCTCTTCGGAGAACAGGGAGCTTGAGTTGCGGAAATAGACTTCCTCCAGCGGGAAAAGATGCCATGCCGGCCACGGAATCGTATCCAGATCGTGGATAACTGGTCTTGCAGCATTAAGTACAGGCCCCACAGGATCCCGATAAATAACACCAAGAGTATCGCTAAAATCAAAATCTCCGTCATCGACTTTCTCCAATATCTCAGGAAACGTCTTGAATGCCTCGCCCACGACGCCGACATCGATTTCTGGGAGCCAGTCCATTATTTCAGATGGCATTGAAGTAAGGAAACCGCCGCCGGCGACAATCAGGACTTTCGGATTTGCTGCGCGGATCGCCTTGACTGAGGCTTTGATGTAACCGTATGTCGTCGTCAGCCCGCCGATGGCGATAACGTCCCAGTCCTCGGCCTTGCACGCATCAGCAACCTTGCCGATCGGCTGGCGCCAGGCGTTGGCGTCATAAACTGCGACAGAATCCCCGCGCTTTTCCGCTATCGCCGCAAGCAGGGCAATGCCCATCGGAATATGTCTCGGGCAATCTTCTTCACGCACGACGGGATTTATGAAGAGGACTTTAGCCATGCGGCTTGTAGACCTGGGCTATGTACTGCGCCAACGGGAACGGAATCTTGGCTATCGCAGCAGAAGCGGCTTTGCGGGCGTTGCTCTTGCTCCCATGTCTCGCTGCGCCGTCTTGGAACCAGCGGTCGCCCTTGCCGTTGTTCCGCGGCCCAGAGATTCCCGGTTGTTTGAATGCGCCACGCACGCAATCACTATCGCTTGTGGACTGCGCAACTGTATCCGCTGTATGGTTACTAACCCGTCGTGGAATATCGAGCACATTCGAAGATTCGGAACGAAGTGTCTGCATGTTTCGCATAGAGATTCCATTTACTGGGTTCCTGTTTAATTCCTTCTGTCCTGGCGAACCAATGGCGAACCATGAGCCGCCGTTGTTCTTGATATGCTCTGACGCAGCAACGCATTCCTTGTGGTGCATGTTCCACTTAGGCTCGCCGCGATTCATGCTGTGCCCAGGCACTTTCGCCGCCCTCTTGGTCATCGGCATCAGCGCCGGCACGTCGCCCCACAAGTGGAAACTGCCGAAGTTCCAGTTGGATCGCCCGACCCATTTCTGCGCGCCGCGCACGTTCTCCACGACCAGCGGAATGAACCGTCCGGCCGCTTCGCACGCCTCACGCTGAATGCGAAAGCAGGCATCGAACAAGGCCGTCAGCCGCTTCTGCTCGGCAGGATCGGCAAGGATGCGCGCCTGCTTTTCCTTCGCCAGCGACCACGGCATCGCCATGTAGGAAAATTCCTGGCATGGAGGGGATGCCACGATCAGCGCCGCATCCTTGAATTGCCGCCCGTGCAGCGTCAGCACGTCCTGCAGGACAAGATGCGCCGGATACTTCGCATCGCCGTACTGGTGGCGCTCGATGTCGAAGCCGATCACGTCCCAGCCCTCGGCAAGCAAGCCCTCGGACCAGCCGCCAAGGCCGCAGAACAGGTCAATTGCCAAGGCCATCTAGCCATTCCTCCACCTCCATGCACTCCACTCCAGGCCCTTGCAGCAATCCGCCGCCGCTACAGTTCACCACGCGCTCCCCGTCGAGCAGGTCGAGGAAGTTCTGCATGTACCACGCATACGTCGGTGACGTGTAGCCCGCTCCCCAATGCCCATTTCGCACCGGGTAGAAGTCATGCACGTCCGGCTCCGCCTTCAGCATATTCCACTCCTGCGTCTGGTCAAGCGGCGTGCCCGCGTAGTATCCGAAGTCCATGCCTACGACTGCGATGTTTTGCGCTCCAAGGTGACGGGCGAAGCAGTAGGCCGCGGTGCCGACTGTGCCGCCAGTGTTGATAGCCGGGCATCCAGTCCTCTCGCAGATTTGCCGCGTAATGCTGCCGACAACAGGCGAATCGACAAGCGGAGCGAACCAATAGCGAGCGAATGCTGAAGTGCGCGCCACCACGTTTGCCGGTGCGCTGGTCGCAATGGCGAGATTGCACGGATGTGCATCCACCGCTTCAATGTTCGCCGCATTCTGCCGAGCACTATTCTCTCGGAAGTCAACGTCGAGGTCTTGCCTTGCGAAGTAGTCGTCATGTCTGCTGTTCTCCTCAAAATGTGGATCACCGAACCAGCGCACTATCCGCGTTGGGTGCGGGTCGATCGTGATGACCCAGTCTGGCGTGATGCCCGCTCGGATGCACTGTATGTAGGCGCCGTCAGTCGCCACAATCGTCCCGTTGAATCCAGAAATGCGTGGCAGGATATTTTCCCGGTAGAGACTTGGGCCTGCACTGACAATAAGACAGGGCCTTTCATCGCGAGCAGATTCACGAATGGTTTGCCTGACGCTTTGGGCGTTGCGCCGCGAGTTTTCGATGATCGTTTCGCCATGATGCTCAAGTCCGATCTGCGCTATCCGACTTTGCAGCTCCTGAAACCTCGTCTGTCCCATTCCAATACCTCAGTTTGCGCTCAGTGAATACCATCGAGCCGCCAATCGATTCTCTCGCCTTGCGCTCGAACTCGGCCTTCGGGTCAAGCGGTTCTGGTGCGTCCGGTTCCACTGGTTTCGTGGGGAAATTGCTTTTCAACAGTGACATTTCTCAACTCCTCAAACGTGATGCGGTTGTAATGAAGCGCAGACGCCACTGCAATAGCATCAGCGCCAGATCTGAGAGCCTCCACGACATGCGTCCGATTGCCAATGCCACCCGCAGCAACAACAGGCACATCAACACGCGGCCCAATCTGCGCAATGAGTTCATAGTCCATTCCCTTCATGGTTCCGTCTTGGTCGATACTGGTGACGAGGAGTTCACCGGCGCCACTCTCAGCCGCTCGTCTTGCCCAAGCGACCGCATCAACTCCGCTTCGCTCTCTTCCGCAGTCGGTATAGGCTTCCCATCCGTGGACGGTTCGCTTCGCCTCGATAGAGACCACGAGACATTGGTTTCCGTAACGTCCTGCGATTTCATTGATAAGATCAGGTCGCCGTATCGCAGCAGTATTGACAGCAACCTTGTCTGCTCCGGCGTTAAGCAGGCGTCGAACATCTGCAAGGCTACTGATTCCGCCTCCGACAGTGACGGGGATGAAGACTCGCTCAGTGGTTCGCTCAAGTAGTTCCTCCAGTTGGTTGCGGCCGTAGAGGCTCGCGACTTGGTCAATGTAGAGTAGTTCATCGGCCCCGGATTCTGCATAGCGCTCAGCAAGCGCTGCAGGTTCGCCGACTCGGCGCAGCCCCTCGAACCTGATTCCTTTGACGACATGGCTTCCTTTGATGTCCAGGCGGGCGATGGCTCGGAAGAGGCTCACTTGTACCTCATCAACCGCCGCACTTCTTCTTCGCTCGCCCAGTATTTGCCACGCTCCACGCGCTCTCGTTTCGGTGGCGGATTGCGCTTGCGCAGAATGACCGTGAGGTATTGCACGCCTTCAGCACAGCCGTTGCCAAATGTGGCAACGGCATCAAGATCGATTAGTTGGCATCGTTTGCAGCCCGATAAATGGTCGGCCCACACACCTTCTATCGTTGCTGGATCAAGCCTCGTTCTGAAGCTGTTAGTCTGATCAGGATTTTTCATATGGCCTCCAGCGCCTCCCGTATCTCCGCCACCGTCATCCGTCGCGCCACCTCGCTCGAATCGGTGACGCTCATCTGCTCGTGCAGGCTTTCGCCGGGACGTAGACCGCATTCTTCCCATGGCATGTGCATAGCCTCTGCCAAGTCTGTTACCAGAAACGCCGGCACCCTCGGCACCAGCGGCTCCACCGGCATCATGTTGAGCGCATCCCACACGATCGACACCGCGTCGGCCTGCGACAGCCAATAGCGCGTGCAGCGCGCATCGGTGACCGGCAGGCTCTTGGCCCCGGTCTGGATCAGGTAGCGCCACGTCTGGATGACGCTCCCGCGGCTCCCGGCCACGTTGCCGAAGCGCGTCACCGCGAATGCCGGACCGCTTGCCCCG
>JBAZOJ010000285.1:0-4222 GCA_041648755.1 Candidatus Brocadiia bacterium | reverse complement strand
ACTACTGGTTCGATACGCGGGCGAACCTTCGCCGGGAGATGGAGGACCGGAAGGGTCGCTTCCATGACAAGAACGAGGTGCAGGCCAAGATCGCTAAGGTCCTGGACAAGCTGACTGCGAATCTATCTGGGTTCGACGGGGTCCACGTCTTTACTCCGCACTCCGACGTGGCCGATGACAGCGCACTGCGTCTCATCTTCCTTTCGCCAGATGCCTTCTACAGCAAGCAGGAATCGCGCCTAGCAACCGATGAGGTCATCACCTTCATCCGCAACAACGGCCCGAAGCCCCGCCACAAGGGGAATAGGCTGATCTTTATCGCTGCGGATCACTCGGGGCTCTCCCGGCTCAGGGACTATATCCGCATCGCTCTGGCCTGGAACTCGATCGTTGATGAGGTGAAAGATGGGCGCCTTAATATCGACCGACTTCAGGAGCAGCAGGCGAAGAAGGAGCTACAGGCGGCGGAGGATGTCCTCACTCGCGTGGCGCGCGAGTGCTACAAGTGGCTGCTATGTCCCACAGTGACCTCTCCGACCGACCCCCAACCTCAGGTCGAAACCTTTCCCCTGAACACTAGTGGCTCAACGCTCAGCGCCGAGATCGAGCGGGTCTGCAAGGAGAATGAGTTGCTCATCTCCTCGTGGTCTCCAATCCATCTGAGGGAGGCCCTGCGGAAACTCTACTGGAAGGACGGTGCCGTGGCGATCAGGGCCATGGCGTTCTGGGATGATTCGCTCTGCTATCTCTATTTGCCGCGCCTGAGAGACCAGCGGGTCCTGGAGCAAGCCATCGTGAAGGGCGCTGGGTCCAATGACTTCTTCGGGACGGCCTACGGCAAGTCTGGTGAGGTCTATGAGGGGTTTAAGCTCGGGGACAGCAACGTCCAACTCGACACCACGCTGCTGCTGATCGAGCCCGCGGCAGCCATGCAGTACGCAGCGACCGTCATGCCCGTGGCGGCTGGAGCGCCTAGTGCTGCCCCCGGGCAGCCTGCTGGCGCTGCGGCGCCCGCCCCGGCGACTGGCAAGCCTGGGGCTGCTCCAGCGGGCGCCGGGACTCCCAAGGCCAAGTCCTTCCACGGCACCGTGGAAATTAGCCCGGCGTCGGCCAAAGCCAAGCTCATCGAGGTTGCGGAAGAGGTCGTGAGCCAGCTTTCATCCGACCCCAAGGCCACGGTCAAGATCACGGTGGAGATCGCCGCCGATTTCCCGTCCGGCGCATCCGACCAGGTGAAGCGGGCTGTCTCTGAAAACGCGGCGAGCCTCGGCTTCAAAATGAAGGAGTGGGAGTAAGCAATGGCAACATTACAAGAAGACATTGAGCGAAAGCGTAAGGAAATTCAAACCGATGGATACTCCATGTCCATCGGAGAATTTATACGAATGTATGAGGACAAAGAGCTTGAGATCCACCCCGAGTTCCAACGGTTCTTTCGATGGTCCTCTCTACAGAAGACCAAGCTGATTGAATCCATCATGCTTGGCATTCCCATCCCCTCCCTTTTCGTTTCCCAACGCGATGACGGCGTATGGGACGTGGTCGACGGCCTACAAAGGCTCTCAACCATTTTTGAGTTTGTTGGTGTTCTACGGTCGGAAAAAGACGAAAAGTTGCCGCCGAGCAAGCTGCTCGCGACCGACTACTTACCAACGCTCCAAGATAAGGTCTGGAAAAGCGACGATGCGGAGAATTCGTTCACCCAATCTCAGAGATTGGCGTTCAAGAGAGAGAAGCTCGATGTGAAAATTATTAAGAGGGAAAGCGATAAGCAGGCTAAATATGAGCTTTTCAGCCGGTTGAATACGCTCGGCACCTCACTATCTCCGCAAGAAGTTCGAAACTGCATTCTGATTATGGTGGATCGAACCTTCTTTGAGTGGCTGAGCGAACTTGCCAAGTATGCTCCCTTTCAAACCTGCCTCGCTCTTTCAGATAAGCAGGGCGAGCAGAGGTACGATATGGAACTAGCCCTGCGCTTCCTGGCTTACGCGCGGGCAACACCCGAAGAATTGGCATCGATGGAGGATGTCGGCGAATTCCTGACGAAGAGGATGACTCATCTGGCGCAGGATACAAGTTTCAATCGCGCCAGCGAAAAGGAGTCTTTCGAAAAAACATTCCTACTCCTAGAGCAGTCTGCGGGTGAAAGCGCATTCAGACGATTCAATGTCGACAAACAGCAATTCCAGGGAGGATTCCTGGTCTCTGCATTCGAGATAATTGCGACGGGTGTGCGGAGAACGCTGGGTGATTGGATCGAGGCAGGGTTCACGGATGCAAGTCGAGCACTCCTTTTGGGAAAGATAAAGACCGTGTGGCAAAACCAGGATTTTCGAGATTACTCGGGGGCGGGTGTGCGGGGCACTACGAGGGCCGCGAAACTGATTCCTCTCGGAGAAATCCTGCTAAAACCCTAGCATCGGATGATCAGGACGACCGAGGATCTTTCTGATGTGATTAGTGGTGAACTCGCTTGGCGCCGGCGAGAACTTTCGGAGTTAGTTCTGGCAATCGATGGCTCGACAGGCCCGACGAGGCAACTGCATCTCCGCTCGGGCATCGCATTGCTTTACGCACATTGGGAAGGTTACATTCGAGCGTGTGCGTCATACTACGTCGAGTTTCTTGATGCACAAAGACTCGAAACCGGCCGACTGCGAGAGAACTTCGTGGCAATGGCGAGTGCGTTCAGAGGAAAACTCGCTGCGGTGGCGGATTCGAACAAGATCAAGTTCCGAATTGACCTCGTGCGCGAGTTGCGGCAGTCAGAGAATACGCAAGCAAACTTTCCCCAGAAGTTGGTTCCAAGCGCCGAGTCAAACCTATCGTTTAGGGTTCTGAATGAATTCCTCATGGCTCTCGGGCTTGATCCTGGCCCCTATGTGCTCAAGAAGAGGTTGATTGACGAGAACCTCGTCGCTGACCGCAACAGGATTGCGCACGGCCAGCACCTCGCTATCGATGTGCAGAGCTTCAAGCATCTGCACGGCGAGATTCTCATGCTCATGGAATTGTACGGCACCCAAATCACGAACTCGGCTGTGCAGGGAGACTACCTTCTGCCAGCAGCACCTGTACGATGAGGCTCTCTACGGGACAAAGCACGAAGCCCTTCTATGCGAATCGTGGATGCGCCCGCTTGCAAGCCTTCATCAGATGATTGGCGGAGACATGGGTGTACCGAGCTGTCGTCGAGAGAACCCGGTGGCCCAGGAGAACTTGAATAACCCGAAGGTCGGCCCCACCTTCGAGCATCAAGGTCCCGGCTGTGTGCCGGATACGGTGCGGGAACAGCCCCGTGGATAGTCCGGCGCGACGGCCGAGATTGCGAAGCTCCCACCAAAACGTCGTCCGCTTCATAGGAACGCCCCTGAAGGTCACGAAGACGGAGCCGTGACCGTCGGGGAAGCGCAGCCGTCGGGCGTCCAAGTAAGTAAGCAGGGATTCCTTGGCCCTCGGCCCCACGGGGAGCACCCTCTCCCTTCCCCCCTTGCCCAGGACCCGGACCCAACCCTCTTGCAGTCGAAGGTCGTCCAGCCCGATGCCGAGCAGCTCCGAGACCCGCATCCCGGTCGAGTAGAGGAGCTCCAGCGCGGCCTTCATTCGGACGAGCTGAAACTTGCCGCCCGTTGGCAGGGCCAGCAACTTGTCCATCTCGGCCGCGGTGAGAGGTTCCGGCAGCCGCTGGCGGTACTTGGGGAGCTTCAGGCCGGCGGTCGGGTCGGCCGCGGCGAGGCCGCGCTCCGCCAAGAACCGGTGGAATTGCCTGACCGCGATCATGGCGGCGAAGAGCGAGCTGCCGGCCAGGCCGGCGTCCTTGCGGGCCTCCAGGTAGTCCAGCACGTCCTTGCGCGCAGCCGCGGCCGGGTCCCGGCGCTGCTTCTTCAGGAAGCCCAGGTAGCCGGCCACCTGATACCGGTAGGTCGTCCAGGTCGCCGGGGACAGCCCGCGCTCGACCCGGAGTTCCCGGATCCATTCGTCCAATAGGGATTTCCTCATCGCATCCTCCTTCCCCGGGCTGAGTTTTCCAGCGCAACCTCTGGCGTGCTACAATAAAGTCTATACTGGAGACCGGAGAGGCCATGGCAAAGATGCAGAAGCAGGAGACCGAGTTCAACAAGTGGCGGAAGGCCAAAGGGCTCTCGCTGGCCGACGTAGCCAGAAAGACCGGCATCGACTACATGACGGTCGCCAGGTGGAACACCGGGGTCAACAAGAT
>JBAZOJ010000284.1:0-4230 GCA_041648755.1 Candidatus Brocadiia bacterium | reverse complement strand
CGCCTTCGCCCTGACGCTCTTGCGTTCCGGGCAGGTACGCACTCTCCCGCTGGGTATAATGGAATTCGCGGACTCGCACGGAACGGACATCACGGCGACGGCCGCAGCGATCACTCTGGCCGTGATCCCGGTTTTCCTGTTGTTCATCATCGCACAGCGGCAGATAATCTCGGGTCTGACCGCAGGTGCAGTAAAGGGATAACGTTCCGGGGCAAAGGCAGGAGCAATATTGGAAGCTGACAAACAACTCCTCTACCTGATTTACACCGCCATCTTCGGCTCAATGGTCGGGAGTTTCCTGAACGTAGTAATCCACCGCCTGCCCGAAGGCGAGTCTCCTCCCATTCCGTCGCACTGCCCCAAGTGCGAGAAGCGCATAAGCAGGCTCGATTTCTGGTCTTTGTGCAACTATGTCGCTCTCGGCCCCAAGTGCCGCAAGTGCGGAGAACCGATTACACTGCCCTCGCCGTTCGTAAAGGTTGGGAGCTTTCTGGGCTTGATTATCTATCGCCTGCCCCGCACACAGTCCATTGTTTCACCTCCCTCGCACTGCCCCAAGTGCAATCATCGAATAAGGTGGTTCGACAACATTCCGCTGTTCAGCTACGTTGTCCTCGGCGGAAAGTGCCGCGACTGCAAGACCGGGATATCCCTGCGGTATCCGTTCGTCGAGTTCATCACGGCCTTCTTCTTCGTCGCTTTCTACGCCACCGACATCATAGGAATCTTCGGCAACGCCACCAGCATGGCAGTCTTTGCTATTCACTGCGCCCTTATATCCGCCCTTATCGCGATTACGTTCATCGACTTCGACCTCAGGATAATTCCTGACGAGATCAGCGTCGGCGGCACGGTTGTCGCACTATGCCTCGGCGCGCTGCTTCCGGGCGTCATGTTTCCGATCCCACAATTCTTTGGCGGCCTCGAACCCCATTTGGCCGGTTGCCTGACGTCAATGCTGGGCGCGGCCGTCGGCGCGGGGATGACGTATGCCACTGGAGAGCTGGGCAGATTGGCATTCAAGAAGGAAGCAATGGGGCTGGGTGACGTGAAACTGATGGCCATGCTTGGCGGGCTGCTGGGCTGGCAGGCAGCCGTCGTAATCTTCTTCATCGCGCCATTCGCAGGCCTTGTTATCGCGCTGCCGAGGAAGCTCATTACTGGTGACTCCTACATTGCCTACGGGCCTTTCCTCGCGATTGCCTGCGTTGTGTACATCTTCTTCGAACCTTATGCCCGCGACTTCCTGCCGGTCGTCTTCTTCTAAGGACAGCCGATGCCTGCGCGTGTGGATCAGTCTTCTTCCCTGGTCATCAACATCGAGTGCTTCGAAGGCCCATTCGAACTGCTCCTTTATCTGGTGCGAGCGTCGGAAGTTGACATCTGGGCGATTTCGGTATCCGAGATATGCGACTCATACCTTGCGGTGCTGGAACGCTCGCAGGCAATGGACCTGGAGATCGGCGGCGAGTTTCTGACCATAGCGGCTGCGCTTCTGGAGTTGAAATCCCGGATGATCCTGCCCGGGCCAAAGCGCCCTGAAGAGGACGCGCTCGATCCGAGGGAGGAACTGATCCGCCAGATTGTCGAATACCGGGAATGCCGCAGCCAGTCAGAACTGCTTCGCGCCGCAGAGACCGCCGCTCTGAAGACGTTTCCTCGTGCCGCGTTTGAAGCCCGGCAACAGGCAGCTCCGCCGGAACGCACGTATGATTCGTACGTGCTGTTCGCCACATGGCAGAAACTGTTGGCCCAGACCTATGCGCGAATTCCACGCATAATTCACATCGACCGCGCCGCGCCCGCGTACTACCGGCAGCGCCTTCTGGATGCCCTGACATCCCGCAAGGCCACATCATTTTCCTCGCTCCTTGTGTCTGCTAAAGATCACGTTGAGGTTGTTTCAATGTTCCTCGCCTTGCTCGAACTCGTCAAAGACGGGCTCGCGGCCATCCAGCAGGGCACGACATTTGGCGAAATCCGCATCGCAATCCTTGAGAATGGAGTTGCATAGATGGAACTCACGGAAATGCTCAAAACCGGACGCTTCGGGGAACTCGCTGCGCTCGAGCCAACAGACTTCGCCGTCGCTCACGCTCGGGTAATTGCGCTTTCCAGGCTCGGAAAGGCAGATGAGGCTCGCGCTGCCGCCGAGAAGCTGGAGCCTCATACGGAAATGGAATCCGTGCAGGCGGTTCTTGCTCTGCTGGACGCCCTGCAAACCGTTGGGAGACATGCGGAGATGCTTGATACGATCCGCCGCCTTCGCGACAGTGGCTCGGTGGACAAAATAACCGATGAAACAGCCCTGTTCGATCTTGTCAGCAAGCGAGGCGAAATCGAGCAGATGTTCGAGATGGAGAACATGGCCTACGAATCCTTGCGAAAGGCATTCGAGATCGCCCATCGCCTTGGCGACCCCGTCCGAATGCTGATCTCCTTGCAAGGCCTCTACGACACGGTTACCGCCACGCACCGCGAGGAGGAATCCGGAAAGGTCGGCGTCGGCCTGCTCAAGATCGCCCGGAAGGTCGCAGCCGAATCGGATGCTCCTGAGGCTATTGTCCGGGCTGCCGAAGCCCTTGGCTCAATGAGTACCGACGACGAGGCAGAACCGGCTTACTTACGCGCCGTCGAAGTAGCACGTCAAAATGGCTGGAAGTGGCTCCTGGCAAATGCCCTGCTTTCATACAGCAGGTTCGTCGAGTTCAACGGCGTCGAGGACAGCGCCCTCGATATCACTGAGGAAGCTTGCCTCATCTTCAGGGAACTGGCCGCCATCCCCGCACTGATTATGGCCACCGACCAGAAGGCAATGCAATTGGCCAATAGCGGTCGTGGCGCGGATGCCGTGACGGTAATGGACACGGTCATCGAGGAGGCCGCGAAGCTCAATGATGTTTTTCTGACCGTCAGCGCGCTCTCCAAAGCCGTCAGCCTGGCCTTTGAGGACGGCGAACTCGACAGGGGGCTCGCGTACCTGCGGCGTATCATTGATATCGGAGTCGAGAAGGGAATCAAGCCGCCCGCAGTGCCCGTTCTTCTTCGCGAAGCGTACAGGTTGGAGCAGCGCACAATCGTGCATGAGAAGCTCGGCGTGTCGGTCGAGGACGAGTTCGGGGATTAGCAAAAGCAGTTGACAATGGCGCGTAATGCGCTATTATTTGGCGCGTTCAGGGCGATTAGCTCAGCGGTTTAGAGCACTTGCCTTACAAGCAAGGGGTCACTGGTTCGATCCCAGTATCGCCCACCAGTTCTTTCCCAACCCGGGGGTGTAGCTCAATTGGTTAGAGCATCGGACTGTCGATCCGAAGGTTGCGGGTTCGAGTCCCGTCATCCTCGCCACTATTTAAGGGGCTTCCTGCGCGGGAGCCCCTTTTTTGTTTCCAGGGGCGGACACGATCGTGGGCACGAGGGAGGATGGGGACTCCCGAAACATGCCATGTTATCCAATACACTCGTTTTCGATACCATCGCCTATGCTTGGAGAAACTGCCCTTGGGGAACGTCTGGCCGAACAGAAAGGCTACTAACCGATAGAAGCCAATACCTGCCAATGCGAGTCAACCCCAGCATTCTCCAGAAACCCACGAAACCTATCATGACCGAAGGCCTTTCCTGCGGACGTTTCAGAGCATTCCCATGGACACCACCCGGGGCCACCCAAGAGGTCTGTCCTTGCAGGTAAGCCGAAAGTATGCACAATCGGCCCAACAGCCAACGGAGGATGCAGGTGCTCGCAACAGTCATTGTGGTCAGTCCTGACGGCGACAAGACCATCACGGAAATGAAGCTCGAAGTCCCGAAAGACACAGCAGTTGGAGACTTGGCGATTATTCCCCAACCCAATGGAACCACGATGGGAATGGCCGTCACAAGCGTGAAGAAGTCCTGCACTGACGGGACTGTCACAGTCACCGTGAAGATGCCCTCACCACTGGAGCATTAGTCGCCGCAGACAGCCGCCCGGCTTGACACTGTTGTAGTCCGATAGTATCGTCGCTCCCCATTTCGATTTCTGAGAGGCTATACCACAAGAACCAGGAATACCTTTCTGTACAGTCGATCCGAAGGTTGCGGGTTCGAGTCCCGTCATCCTCGCCACTATTTAAGGGGCTTCCAGCACGGAAGCCCCTCTTTTGTTTTTGCCAACCGCACAACGCACTTGTGCGACACAGTCCGGGGCCCCCGTTTTTTTCCGAACCGGAACCGCTCCCGCGCGAATATAGC
>JBAZOJ010000283.1:0-4238 GCA_041648755.1 Candidatus Brocadiia bacterium | reverse complement strand
ATCGAATAGCAGAATGCGCGGATCTACGAGCTTGACCACATCCCTGTTTCGAGGCATACTTGACAAACGACTACATAGCAGGACCCTGCTCCATACACGGAAGAGGAGAGAGCTTTTGCGAAGCCGAAGAATGGGCATTTTTACCACGAAATACACGAAACACACGAAAGAGGATGATCGTTGCGAAGCCGTCAGGCACGAGCCAATGAACGCGAAGAAGACGAGAGGGCGAATAGGGATTTACCGCCAAGGCGCCAAGAACGCCAAGAGAGCGAAGCCCTGAGAGACAACGCGAAACGAGCAGATTCTTGCGAGGCCCACGACCGAAGAGTCTTACCACGAAACGCTTCGTCGGCGAGGCCCAGAAGACGAGCCAACACATCCTCCTACGCCGGGCCTACGGAGGACCCTGCTCCATACACGGAAGAGGAGAGAGCTTCTGCGAGGCCAAAGAATGGGCATTTTTACCACGAAATACACGAAACACACGAAAGCGGATGATCGCTGCGATGGGAAGTCTGGGATCAGGCAAACACAGCGAAAATGTAGGCAAGGCAGTAGTAGATACCCACGAGAATGAAGATCCCTCCGGTTACCCGGCGGGCCCATTTCTCGAAAGGGACCAGCTTGTTGTACGCATCGCCCACGCGCTTTGCGCCCAGCGCGATCAAGACGGCGAAAAGCAGAACGGGCAGGCCCGTTGCCAGTCCGTACACAAGAGGCAGAAGGACACCTGACTCGCAGCGCACCGCGATGGGGATCAGGCTGCCGAAGAACAGCGCCGCCGATATGGGGCAGAACGAGAGCGCGAATACTATGCCCAGAAGCAGGGAGCCCCATAGCCCAAGGGCTTCGACGCGTTTGCGCATCTTGTCGCTGACTCCCGATCCGGAAATGTTGATATCGATGAGTTCAAGGAGGATCATTCCGACGACGATCAGAATAGGGCCAAGGGCTTTGTTCATGTACTTCTGAAGGATCTGAGATACGGCGGGAGCCGAGAGCATGCTCGAAACGAGCAGAACCCCGATGACGACGTACGCCAGCGTGCGCCCGGCAGTGTAGAGGAGTCCGGAGAAGAACACCCTTGACGGGTTTCCGACCTTGCTGCTTACGAATGAGATGGCAGCGATGTTGGTGGCCAGCGGGCAGGGGCTGATGGACGTCAACAGCCCGAGCCAGAACGCCGACACTGCACCCAAAAGGAGTTCAGTCATTTTGCAGCCGCTTCCAGGTAAGAACGGGTCTCATCCTGGATGTACTTCAGATAGTCAGCCTTTTCGCCCCTGACGAGTTCCCAGATGCTCAAGAGGTTCTTCCACTCGACGCTCTTGCCATTGGCGAAGCGCTCGATGATCACTGAGCGCGTGGTCAGTTGGAAGTCCTTCGTGAAATGCTCGTTCTCGATGTCGTCGGTGTTGATGGCTCGCCACTCGAGGCGCCCGTCCTTCAACGCTTCAGCGAAGCCTGTTTCTATGGCCTCCTCTGTGTACGCCTCGATCGTCCTGCACGTGGTACAGCGAACATTGCCGTAAAAGTAATAAGCGATGACCTTGCTCTTCGCGGGCACGCCCGAGCTTGCGGGGCTCTGAACAGGAGCGCTCCGCGACTCCTTGATCACAAGGTACGCAACGCTTGCGGCAACAAATACGAGCAGAACGACGGTCAGAATGGCCTTTGGCTTCAAGGCGGCCTCCTTAATGGGCGGCTTGCGACGCCGGACAGCTATTTCAGCAGCTTGCGCAGTTCTTCCACGGACGGCACCTTGCCCGTGACCTTGACAACACCGTCTATGGCGAAAGCCGGCGTCATCATCACGCCGAACTTCGTGATCTCCATTATGTCAGTAACCTTTACGAGTTGATACTCGATGCCCTCGGCTTTGGCCGCCGCTTCAACGTTCTCGGCAAGCTTCTTGCACTTGGGGCATCCCGTTCCCAGAACCTGCAGCTTCTTCATTCGACTTCCTCCTGTGTGCCGCCCAATCGGGCAGCATCACGCGATAACAGCACCGTAGAACCAACCGACAACCGTAGAAAGGACAATTACCAGGGACACAAACACGACAGTCTTCTTGACGCCCATGATGCTGGCGATAACCAGCATGCTGGGAAGCGAAAGCGCAGGGCCAGCGAGAAGCAGCGTCAGGGCAGGGCCCTGGCCCATTCCGCTCGAAATCAATCCCTGCACAATTGGCACTTCGGTCAGTGTCGCAAAGTACATAAAGGCCCCAAGGACAGCGGCGACGAAGTTGGCGAACAGCGAGTTACCGCCGACCGCGCCCGCAACGAATTCTGAGGGGATCCACCCCTCGTGGCCCGGACGACCCAGCAGCAGGCCCGAAAGCAGCACGCCGCCCAACAGGAGCGGCATTATCTGCTTGGCGAGGGTCCACGATGCACCGAACCAGTCGGCAGCTTCGCCCTCGGTCGTCGCGGCAACCACTCCCAGCCCCAGGGCGCCCAAAGTGAACAACAGCAGAGCCTTGTACTCATCCACTCGCGCGGCAATTGCCTCGGGGAAAAATGGCCATGCAACCGCGAGCAGGATGACGGGCGCAGAGGCGAGTAGCATCTTTCGCATGGGAATTCCAAGCCAGCGGGTCAGCGCGAATGCAAGACCGACCGCGAAGATCGAAGTGATCCACCACTTGGCGGCGTAGATCGCATGCCACAGGCCTTCCTGCTGATCCGTCTTTCCCCAGTTGGCGAACACCAGGATTCCGACCATCGAGAGGAAGAACAAGCCATTCTGCCATAGCGGGCGAGTGACCGTGGGAACGGGCAGCATTGCCTGGGCCTCGGCTTTCGCCATCTCCTCGTGGCGGAAAATGAAGTGCATGGCCAAACCGATGACCAAGCTGAAGGCAATGGCTCCGATGCCACGCGCTGAACCGAGTTGGATTCCGAGAATTCTCGCAGAGAGCACTATTGCCAGAACGCTGATAGCCGGACCGGAGTAAAGGAAGGCGCAGGCAGGCCCGAGCCCTGCTCCCATCTTGTAGATTCCCGCAAACAACGGAAGCACTGTGCAGGAGCAAACAGCAAGGATCGTGCCGCTGACTGAAGCCACCCCGTAGGCGACCACCTTGTTTGCCCGCGCTCCGAGGTACTTCATCACACTTGCCTGGCTGACAAAGACCGAGATTGCTCCGGCGATGAAGAAGGCGGGCACCAGGCAGAGCAGCACATGCTCGCGCGCATACCAACGCGCCAGTTGGAGCGCCTCGACTACGGCATTGTTGAAGCGGGGCGCACTTTCGGGCTGTTCAGCGATGGGGAGGAAGAAAATCGCGAGGAACAGGCCCGATATCCATGCGAAGGGCTTCCATTCTTCTTTCCAGTTCATTTGGCCAACTTATCGACAGGCGCGTTGCACGAACACATGACAGATTCAACGCAGGAGAAGAAGCTCATCACGCAGGGAACGCTCAGCGAGTAAAAGACGGATGTCCCGCGCTTATCGTCCGAGACAATCCCCGCGTTCCTGAGGATGGAAAGATGCTTGGAAATAGTGGATACGTCGCAGCCGACCATCTCCGTGAGTTCACAGACGCAGCGCTCACCCTTTGAAAGCTCGTCCACGATGAACAACCTCGTGGGGTGGGCCATTGCCTTGAGCACATTGGCTCGTTTCTCGTATCGTGCCTTGATGTTGCGGTCCATACGCGGTCCTTTCGTCGACTTCCTTGGTTATTTTACCAAATAGCCAAGGATAGGTCAAGTGCGTTTTTCTCCCAGCATGTTCCGACTCCCGTAGCGCAGATTTGACAAATCGCCTTCCGTCGGAGAGAATTGTCGGCGGTTGTGGACAGGTCCGCTGCTTCCGCGCCACGCAAGATCGAGATCAAGTAACCTGCGCGCTCGCACTAACTGAAAAGGCCGACCCCGACGGGCCGGCCTTTCGGTCGTCATGGTAACAAGGACTGGATTCGCTACTTCCGCTTAGGCCGAATCGGCCGGGGGTCGTCGAGCCCCAGGATGTTGAAATCAGCGACCATCTCCAGACCGCAGTAACAGGCGATCCTGATCCACTCGTCAGGCACCATCGCCACGAAGAACTCGGGCTTGCAGGAGTAGTCGGGCGTAAGGTACTCCATTGTGGCCTTTCCGAGTTCATTTTTGTCCATCGTCACGGAAGTTAGCACAGTCTTCGGGTATCGGGCAGCAAGGTACGGCCTGCAAGCCATCAGCCTTTCACTATACTTGCTGTTGGCCTTTTCCCGCTGGCTGGAGGAG
>JBAZOJ010000282.1:0-4239 GCA_041648755.1 Candidatus Brocadiia bacterium | reverse complement strand
ATCCCAGCCTTATGCAGACCTACGATGGCCTCTTTGACCGGTGTTGCACGCCCGGTGCACAGCTTCTTGTAGAACTCATCCGAGCCCTTCAGGTCAATGTTCGCTGCGTCAAGAAACGGCTGAAGCTCAGACAGGGGGGGGGAGTTGATGAAGCCGTTACTGACGATAACGTTCGCCAATCCGGCAATTCTTGCGGCTTTTGCACAGTCGAGAAGAAACTCGAAATTGACGAGAGGTTCGTTGTAGGTGTAAGCGATTGCCGTTGACCCCTCTGCAATGGCCATCGAGACAAGTCCGGAAGGAGTTACGCTTTCCCCGATTGAGTTATTGCGGCTCAAGTGCCAATTCTGGCAGAAGGAGCATGTCAGGTTGCAGCCATAGCCACCGGTCGAGAGGATCGCGCTTCCTGGATGCCAATGATAGAGAGGCTTCTTCTCGATGGGATCCATGGCGAATGCCGCTGCGTGACCATAACCAAGTGCGGTGAGTGTCCCCTTTTCGTTCACCCGCATCCCACAGATTCCACGCCCTCCGTCCGCGATTTCGCAGAACTGAGGACAAAGCACGCATCTTACCGCCTTGTCCGGCAGGCTTTCAAAGTACTTTGCCCTCACAGGACCTCTCCGTTTATCAGAAGCACAGACGCGAGTTCTCCGCAGCAAACAGTGTCACCCAACACCTGAGCAATCTCGCCGCCTACGGCACTCAAGTCAATGATGACCGGGCTTACGACAAGGCGCTGCAGCAACGCGGCAGCTTGCAGGGAATCTGCCGGAAAGAGCGAATCTCCAGGAGTAGCGGTGATGGAAGGGCCAGGCTGATACGACTCACCGCGCGTGACTATGCCTACTTGAGGGCGCCGATGCCGATCGAGGGCGAGGAAACTCCTCCGCGGAATTGCACCGCAGTTGATGCTGAGGCGGAGTTTTATGCCCGCCTCGCGCCCGGCCGATTCCACCGTAGCGGCGGCTCTGTCGAGCAAGTCGAACGCACATGCGGTTCCTGCTTCACCATCGAAAACAGCCCCGCCCGAAAGCAACTCGACGCATTCGGCAAAGCCTGCGAGTTCAATGCCCCCCCACGGCAACTGACCGCCCTGTGGTTCGTCGGCTGGAGCATCGAGTGCCGCGAGTGCTTTTTCTCGTTCAACATCCGGCTTCTGTTCAACGCGCTCTGCTATACTCCTTGCGCAAACGGTGACACATGATTCGAGCAGTGTCTGTGTCTCCGAAGGCTCTCCGCAGAAGATGAAAGGGGCAGATATTGCAGCACGGCCACTCGGTTGCCCGACAAGAGGCTCCCTCAGTGCGAAGATCGTCTGAGCTCCTTTCGGAAGCGAGACACATGCTTCTCTGAGAGCATCCTTCGTCTGGGGCGCATTCTCGAAACTCAATTGGAGACATGCAGTAACCGCCCGCATGGCGACCGTAACATCCGAGAGGTCGCGCACAAGCTGGGCAATCTCAGATGATTTCAAGTTGTTCAGCGATGCGGCCAATTCGATTTCCGCGGTGCTGTCGCGACGGATGACCGAGGAGATTGTCCTCGCCAACTCCCCTTGGTGGGTGTTGCCAAATCGAGATAATCTCTCCATACCGGTCAGCACCACTTTCCCGCACCAATCATCTGTGGCAATCCTCGCCATGGCAGCCGCAGCAAGCACTTCCCTGTTATAGTCAAAGGGGGGGGCCAGCGGTATCTCGGGAAAACCTGAGCACGCTCCCGAGACCAGGTGCGGGAGATCAAAGCGCAGGCAACTGTATGGGAGCCCTTCGTCATAAAGGAACACTTGAGGATCGTGCACGCCAGTTCGACCGCGCCTCTTACTGCGTAGAAGGCCTATGTAACCTCCTGCCATGCCAAGCTTTTGCGCAGCCAGCGCCAGCAGAACAGACGTGGTCACAGTCTTCATCCCGGACCGCAGAAGGACTGCCTCCACGAATGCTCCGACCTCAAATGCGCGACGCATGGGCACGTCTGCCTTCAGGCACAGCCCCGCCTCAAATCGGCCGCGGCTCCATCGCGCGCGCGATCCGTCGCTTTCTTGGACAGGCTCGAAATGGAACACATCGTTTTCGTCCACAACCACCGTGATTCGCTCTCGGCGAGACTTGCGCCGTGCTGCGAATTCGGAATACTCGCTCGCCGCATCGACCAGGTTTGCACCAGTGAGAGCATCCGCGATTGCCCGCGAAATCTCCCCTGTTGTAGGGGTTCTACCTGCGAAATGCGCTGAGATATCGGCCGTGACGATGTCTGCGATATCGCGGGCCATGTCGCTGCTTCTTCCCGTGCGCACGATAGCCGTGGTGATGGAATGGAGCAAATGGTCTGCCCTGAAGGGTACAATCCTCCCGTCTCGCTTGCACACATGGCTCGGTACGTTACCCGACATGTCAGGATTTTGCCTCATCGACCGGTTTCGAGTCAGTATGCCGGGACTCAACGACCTCGCGCAGGGCGTCGTAGAACTCCTCCACGTTCTTAAAGCTCCTATACACAGAAATGAAGCGCACATACGCAACCGGGTCAAGCTTCCGCAACTCGCCTATGACCGCCTCGCCAATATCGGTGGTGTTTACCTCGTGCCCGGCCTTCTCCCTCACCGTGAATACTACTCTGTCCGCCACCTTCTCAAGATTCTCCGAGGAAACGGGCAGCTTCTCGCAAGCCTTGGCAAGGCCGTCGTAGATCTTCTGCCAACTGAACTCTTCCCTGCGACCGTCCTTCTTGATGACAAACGCAGGACCTTCTTCAATCCGCTCATAGCTCGTAAAACGGCGGGCACACGCCTGACACTCGCGTCGCCTTCTGATAGCATTGCCATCGTCAGAGGTCCGGGAGTCAATTACTTTGTCGTCATCTGCTGAACAGAAAGGGCAACGCATGATACCTCCAACATATAGTGAGAGCGAGTTGCGCCATCACTACATATTGTGGTCATCCGACAGGAAATTGCAAGCTTTTCACAGGGAGCGAACACTGATGATGCCGGCAAGTGCAGCGTACGGGACGTATTCCCCCATGGCTATTTGAACTAACCTGCGTTCCCCGTACAGGAGTGTAACCGGATTCTCTGCCGGAATGATGCGAGGGTCTGTGCTTTCGATGAGCACACGGGCCGCAGGCGAGGCGCCTCTCCAATAGAGGGCAATGCACGAGCCCCGGTGCGGGATTTCGAGGATCCTGTGTGCAACTCCTCCATGGCATCGGTAGGGCTTCCTCCATATTTCGCAATTTACATCCTCTCCGTCATCAAGACGTACTTCAAACCGAATGAAGTCGCTTGCAGTCTGGATCTCGACTGGATCTTCCCCCATCACCTGCCGTAACGTCATCTCTTCCCCAAACCGGCTGATCACTCCATCGCTCATTTCGGTTACTGCAAGATAGCCTGAACCACAGCAGCCTAAGAGTCGGACAAGCATTGTGTCTCCGACTTGCCGAACTGCAATTGCCCGCGCGGCACTGGCCCAGCATAGTGCCCCGAGCGCGGGTTTGGGGAATCCGAGCCCGTCGAACAACGCCCAGGAAACAGCGGGGACAACATCGTTCAACTGCCAGATCAGAGCACCATGAAAAGACGGGTTGAACCTCCAAGCCCGGACTGCCAAACCAAGCGCGTGCGCCTGGCACCACCGGGAATCCTCGATTGTTGTCTCGAGTGTGCAGTGGCCAAGGAAGGAGCGCCGATATTGATCAAGGATCTCCCCGCCCCCCTTCTGGAATTGTCTGAGTTTTAGGAGATCTTGGAGACTGCCACTTTCTCCTTCGCACAAGCACTCGACTGCAGGAGCAGCCTGAAAACCGAATTCCGACACGAAGACAGGTTGCTTCTCGAATAACCGCTCAGTGCCCTTCCTGCCGCTCCAGAAACCCCATTCGTGATAGTCTCCCCCTGAAGGGTCGTTCTGCTCTCCAACGCTGGCAGGGGAATCCGGGATGTAGGGAAGATCTGGCCGTAGCGCCGCAGCAATCGCCCGCGCTTCGCGGACAAAGAAATCCCGCTCCTGATCCGTTCTGTGCTTGCCGAATAGCCACTCGTTTTCATTTCCGCCACAAATCAGAACCACTGATGGGTGATGAGCTGCTCTAACCAGAAAGTCCTCCAGTTCTTGCTTGTATGTCTCGGCCTGAGTTTCGACGGGGTAGCAGCCACAGGCAAATGGCATGTCCTGCCACACCGCGATGCCGATTTCGTCGCAGGCCGTCAGAAATTCTTCTGTCGCATATCTGCAA
>JBAZOJ010000281.1:0-4265 GCA_041648755.1 Candidatus Brocadiia bacterium | reverse complement strand
GTGGTATTCCTTCAGAATGTCGTTCTGGATCGTGCCGGTCAGCTTGTTCGAGGGAACGCCCTGCTTCTCTCCGACGGCGATGTAGAGCGCGAGCAGAACGGAGGCGGGGGCGTTGATGGTCATCGACGTGCTCACCTTGTTGAGCGCGATGCCGTCGAAGAGCACGGACATGTCGCGGATCGAGGTAATGGCGACGCCGCAGCGGCCGACCTCGCCCAGGGCGCGGGGATGGTCGGAGTCGTAGCCCATTATCGTCGGGGTGTCGAACGCAACGGACAGGCCCGTCTGGCCGTGTGCGAGAAGGAACTTGTAGCGCTCATTCGATTCATGGGCGGAGCCGAAGCCGGCGAACTGGCGAATCGTCCAGAGCTTCCCGAGGTACATGTCCGGCCGCACGCCGCGGGTGTACGGGAACGCGCCGGGGAATCCGAGTTCGCGCATGTAATCGAGGTCCGCGACGTCTTCGGGCGTGTGAAGGACGGGACCGGACGCGGCGCAGGCGGGGCATTCCGCCACGTTTTTCTGCCAGTCTTCCTTCGCCCGCGAAAAGAGCGAGTCATCCTTGATTTTCATAACCGTTCCTCGATCGCTTGCACGGCACAGGCACAGCACGCTGTGCTACTGCCGCAGTGACTCTGCCGTTGTGCCCTTGCTGCGGACAGGATAGCAGGATAATCGCGCGCAAGCAAGACCGTTCGGCCAGTCGGGGCCGGTATTTTGAACGGAGCCGCCCGCCGCATCCGGGACGTGGATTTTGTCTCCCGCTGCGTATATGCCGCGCTATAATGGCTCCTGTGAAGCCGGGGTCGGGGCTTTGAAGACCTATACGCACCATGAAGCCGCCCGTCACGACCGACCCGGTGAGTGGACCTGTGATGACCTGGAAGCGGCACGACTCAAGGCCAACCACACCTCGCGGCCCGGGGGTCCAAACGGCCCCACGGCAGAGCAGGTCTGGCATGACCGCCAGCCCATCGAAGCGGGCGAGCGCGCGGTGTTCAGCAATACAGTCGAGAGGCTACGTGACGAGGTTCGATTGGAAAGAGGGCTTCAACACCCGAGCGAGTTCACGTGGTGTGAGCAGGCCGCCGTCCGCCGTCAGGCGATCACGCGTGCCCTCGTCAAGCTCGGGTTCCTGGTGGTGCGGAGGAGGCGAATTAGTCCACCTATTAAATCGCGTTTTGTGCCAAACATTTCGTGAAGGGCACACAGACCAGGGCTGATCTTTTTGAGCCTGGCGACGTGCAGGCGCTTCCAAAGGAACACAGGTACAACTTTGTCATTCTGGTTGGTTGCCGACTTGGAGCGAGCAGAGGTGACGAGGGAGTCGGGGACAGTGATGCGAGGAACGACTATTTTAGCGAGTTCCAAAAAGCCCTTAGAGCAGAGACAATGCTTGTGACGACTAAATTCGTGAACCAGAAATGCGCTCAAGACTTCCTCGCGGAGTTGTTGAGGCAACTTAGGGGACAGAACAACAAGGCTATCAGTGTGAAGGAAGCCATTATGAACACGAGGCAATTCCTTTCATTCAAGCCGCCGTTCAATTCAGAAGTCCGTGGCGACAAGTGTATTGGTGATGATAGCTGGCGTGGTTTCGGGATCAACCGAACCGCGGACCTGTCTGCCGGATGGGACCAGGCAAAGCCCGACGAATGGCAGGCATACGTATTTTCGTCCAGGTAGAGTGGAAACAAAGGATGCTATGCGTACCAAACCGCGAATCTGCGTAGTCTTAATCCTGTTGCTTGCCGTTGTTGCGGGAATAGTATGGACCTTGTTACGGACGTCACCTCGTTCGGGCACAGCAACGCGCGAAAGAACCGGACCAAGATCGGTCGCCAGGCCAACAGTGAGAACCCCTACCACCTTACCTGGACAGACCCGAGACGTCCCAAGGGGCGTCACCGCCAATCGTGGAGAAAGGTTGACGAACGCACAGATCATGGCGATCTACCAGTCTGTTGTGAAACAGCTGGGGATCCCCGTGAATCATGAGGAATATGTCAGGCGATCCGGAGCCATAGGCATCAGGTCGGTAGGGCCATGGTGTGCGCACGAGGAAGTGGTCGAGATAACGGGCCCGGTGTATGCGCTTATTGATGCAAGGACGGGGCATATATGGTCACTCTTGGACCACACGCTGGCATGGCGGGATTTGGATAGGAAGATTGCGGCTGGCAAGAGGCTTTCAGGGGACGAGGCGTACGAACAGGCGCTGGCGATGGCCAGATCCCTCCTCGGAGATAACATGCCGCCGCATCTTCGGCTCCTGGAATGCCGTCTGGACGAGCAATCTAGACTATGGAGAGTCACTGCAAGTCCGACGTTTAATGGATACGACTGCGCATATTACCGGCTTGTTGTCGAGTTTTATGAGGGCGGTTTTCTTGCGTCGTTCGGGTACAGCGGCGGCGCGGTGAATTGTCCGACTGAGGTGAGGCTGTCGCAGGAACAGGCGCTGGCAGCGGCAAAGAAGGCTGCGGAGGAAACTCTCCGAATCTACAAGGGAGAGCTTGCCGGCTTCCACTTGGGGGACTGGATAGCGCCTGTCACGAAGGACGGGCAGGTCGTAGATGTCAGGAAGGCGACCCTCGCAGAGAAACGTATCGCCTTGGTGTCTAACTGGCGAAGCGGAGATGTGGAGGCACTTCGTTGGGGGCCGGACAGCCGCAAGTATCGGCTCGCCTACCATTTCATATTCGTCCTTCAGTCTGAGACGGCGCCGGCAGAGAGAAAACTGCTCCACATTGATATCGACACCGCTACTGGTGAGTGCGTGAATGTCCTGTTCATGTAGTGTGTTAATGGAACGGATGATCATGACGTATGAAATGCAGGACTGAAATGCAGGACAGGCACCGGTGTTCGCCAGAAGAGTTACACGGGGATAGGCGGAGCATCCGACCAATCGACATTGCCATTTCCTAGTTTGGGGGACTTTCTGATTCCTCATATATGGGGGGACAGGTGCGCGGGGTTGCCGGCGCGAATCGACGCGGGCGTTTCCTATTTTGGAGGGCATTCTGGAACAGTATATATGGGGGGAGATGCGGCGGCGCGTGTGGGTTGGGCGTGGGAAATCGACATGGGGCATTTCCTATTTTGGGGGGCATTCATAGACAGTAGTAGTAGAGGGACCGTGTGAGCATGGGGGCATGGGTGCATGGGGTGCGGGCGCGCGAGTGCGTTACGGCACGGGCAAGATGCCCGTGATACGGCCTGGAAGCGGCTCTGGAGCGAATCTTGGCGGGTGATTTCCTAGTTTGGGGGACTTTCTGGCGTATACATGTAGAGGCGGTGGCGGACGCAGCGGGTTTCTGCACCACGAAGGGCGCGAAGATCGCGGAGGTCTTTGAGTCATCGGATCGGCGTCTGCATAAGCCCCAACGGGGCGTCATTGTGCCAGCCTGGGGCAACGCCCCAGGGAAACCGGCAGAGGATTCGGCAAGCCCTGCAAGGGCGAAATAGCCTGAACCATGCCGCCCTTACAGGGCTTGCCAGGTCTTGCGTCCGTTTGCCTGGGGCGTTGCCCCAGGCTGGAACGATTCCGCCGCTTCGCGGCTGAAGACAATCCCGCGTCAAGGCGGGCAGCAGGGATAATATGCGCGCAGCTGCGCAACGGGCGCACGGGTCTGCGCCACGAAGGCCAAGAGGGGCGTTGCCCCAGGCTGGAACGATTCCGCCGCTTCGCGGCTGAAGACAATCCCGTCGCAAGGCGGGCAGCAGGGATAGTATGCGCACAGGTGCGCAGAGGGCGCACGGGTCTGCACGACGAAGGAATGAAGAGCACGAAGGTCTTTGACAAGCGGAAATGAAGGAGTTGCGGGTCGAAGCCGGCAAGGCGGGTAGCAGGGAAAATCTGCGCGCAGGTGCGCAGAGGGCGCACGGGTCTGCACGACGAAGGGCATGAAGAGCACGAAGGTTGTGAAAAACGCGAGAACGATTACGACGACGAGGACGACGACGAGAACGATTGCATCCCGCTGATAGAGTGCAGGTGAGTCATTTGGACAGGCGACCTTTTCAGAACCGACCGTCAGCCGGCTTCGGTGCGGGGCCGCGACGGGTCCTCGGCGACCTCTGCGATGACCTCGCGGGCCGTTGTGTCAATTCCGGTGTCGGCGAGCAGGAGCCGGACCTCGCCGAGCGGATTGCTCTCCTTCCGAAGAACCTTCTCGGCAGAAGCGCGAATCCGTTCGTCCATGTCGAACCGCTTCCAGATTTCGCCCTGGAGGGTCTCCAGGTAGAACTCCTTGATCTGG
>JBAZOJ010000280.1:0-4277 GCA_041648755.1 Candidatus Brocadiia bacterium | reverse complement strand
CGCAAGTCGAATCTGCATTTGCCTTCGATGAGTGTGTTGACTTCGCATTGACTCGCAGACCTGACCTGATGCAATTGCGCATCGGCCTCGCGAGTCAGAAAATCGCCTTGGACGTGGCGAAGAACCAACTCAAGCCCAGATTCGATTTCTCTGCAAGTATCGCCTTGACTGGTATGTCATATGATTACGGCGAGCATTTCGAGGGCATGGTCAGGGGCGACTACTATGCCTTTAAGCTCGGATTCGATCTCGAATACCCCATCGGAAACAGAGCCGCACAGGCGGGGCTTCGCAAGGCGGAAAGCGACTTCTCCAAGACCAAGATCGCTTTGCTCGCTGCAGAACAAGGGGTGATTCTTCAGGTTCGAAACCTGGTTCGGACTGTCAGAACAAACTATCGAAGAATCAACTCTGCCATTATCGCCAGAAGGCTCGCAGAGCAGTCCCTCTCAGAGGAACAGGACCGGTACGGCGTAGGACGTAGCACCGCCATCGAAGTGCTCCGCCTCCAGACCGACCTGATCGCCGCTCAGAACACGGAACTTCAAGCCATTATCGACTACAATGTCTCGATCGCTCAGTTGAATAGGGCTCGCGCCGCCAATGCCCTCCTCTATCGCGTTGAAGTGGATAGCCAGCGCGAACCGGTTCTTGCCCTGCCCTCCTGGGATGAGACTGCCCCCGACAAGCCTCTTATCAAGGCATCCTCGCAGAACAACACCCCAAACAAGTAAGGTAACCTGATGAACCCCAATTGCGTCATCGAATCGATTCCCAATTTCAGCGAGGGCAGAAGGCCGGAGGTCATTTCGGAGATCGTCAATGGAGTCCGCTCTGTTGAAGGGGTTAAGGTACTGGACTTCTCCTCTGATTCCGACCACAACCGCACAGTTCTGACCATCGCTGGAAATCCGGGAGCCTTGCGCGGGGCTATCATGAAGCTCTTCGAAGGCGCATCCAAACACATTGACCTGCGCGTCCATAAAGGCGAACATCCCCGGATGGGCGCTGTTGACGTTGTTCCGTTCGTCCCTATCAGGGACTGCACAATGGCCGACTGCGTGGAGTTGTCCAAAGAAGTCGCTCGCGAAGTCAGTGAGCGCTACAGCGTCCCGGTCATTCTTTATGAGGACTCATGTTCTTCTGAGAACAGGCGTAACCTGGCCGATGTCCGGAAGGGCGAGTTCGAAGGAATGGCGACGAAGTTGGCCAAAGCCGAGTGGAAGCCTGACTTCGGCGACCCCCATCCCCACCCCTCGATGGGTGTCGTGGCGATCGGGGCGAGAATGGCGCTGGTTGCCTTCAATGTGAACCTCGACACAGCCAACATGAAAATCGCCAATGACATCGCAAAGGCCGTACGGAACAGCTCGGGAGGCCTGCGGTTCGTTAAGGCCCTCGGCGTCGAGTTGAAGGAGCGGAACCAGGTCCAGATCTCGATGAACCTCGTGAACTACAAGAAGACTCCGATTTACCGTGCATTCGAACTCATCCGGATCGAAGCAAAACGGTACGGCGTGAATATCGTCGGGTCGGAAATAGTCGGCCTCGTGCCGGGAGAAGCAATTGCCGAGAGCTTCGCGTACTATGTCGGGCTCGAAAACTACGACCTCAACCAGATCCTCGAAAACCGCCTGTAATGCAGTTCCTCGACCTTCTCATCACTAACACCGGCACCGTTCACACAATGACTGGTCCGGCGTTCCGGCGAGGGGTCGAGATGCTGGATACTTCTCCTCTTGTCGGTGGAGTGGTTGGAATACGCGACGGCATGATCGCCTTCGTTGGAAGCCGCGCTTCCTTGGAAAACTCATCCTTCAGCATTGGACCTTCGACCGTGCAAGTTGACGCCCGCGGTGGTGACGTAATCCCCGGGTTCGTCGACAGCCACACCCACACTATCTGGCTCGGGGATCGAAGACGTGATTTCGCTGACCTGCTGAAGGGGGTCTCCTATTCCGAGATTACCGCCAGGGGCGGAGGCATCAATACCACTGTCCGCGCGACCCGGGGAGCAACTGTTGAACAGCTTGTCGAAGGCGCGACAGGACGATTGCAGCGTATGCTCGATTACGGCACGACCTCGGTTGAAACCAAGAGCGGCTATGCGCTGGATACTGAAGGCGAACTGCGAATGCTTGAGGCAGCCGACAGGCTGCGCGCTTCCACGAAGCAGAACCTTGTCATCACCTTCCTTGGCGCTCATCTGGTCCCGTTTGACTACAAGGACCGGCGCGGTGACTATGTCCGGCTTGTGCTGGATGAGATGCTTCCGCAAGTCGCCAGTCAGGGCCATGCCCGCTTTAACGATGTATTCATGGAGCACAATGCCTTCTCTTCTGACGAGACCCGGGCAATTTTGTCACGTGGTTCTGACTTGGGCCTCAGACCTCGGCTTCATTGCGATGAGCTTTCCGAAACCGGCGGTGCCGGGTTAGCCGTGGAATTGGGAGCATCCTCCTGCGACCATTTGGAGTATATCAGCGATGCGGGGATCGCGGCACTTGCAGACAGCCACACAGTTGCCACGCTTATGCCGGGAACTTCCTTTTACCTCAATCTCCCTCGACACGCGCCCTTCCGCAAGCTGTATGACGCAGGGTGCATAATCGCGCTTGCCACGGATTTCAACCCCGGGACAAGCCCCTCCCTTTCCATGCAGGGAGCATTTGCACTCGCGGTTTTGCTGCTTCGTATGCCGATTGAAGTCGCTTTGTGCGCCTGCACGGTCAACGCTGCTTACTCTCTCGGGCTGGAGAACGCAGTTGGAACAATCGAAGAGGGAAAACGCGCCGACATAGTGGTACTGAAGGGCTCAGTTTCCGACATGGCGTACGCGTGGGGAGAGAATCATTGCGCACATGTGATATGTGCAGGTGAATCAGCAGAACACCGGAGGGCTTGATGGACATAACATCGCAGTCGCTTAGAGATTTCGTTACATCCCTTTCCAGCGTCGCCCCGACTCCGGGAGGCGGCAGCGGTGCTGCTGCTTCCTCAGCCATGGGTGCCGCACTGGTGGCAATGGCCGCACGAATAACCGCCTCGGGCAAGAAGTTCGCGGACCGCAAGGAGCGGATGGAGGAACTCGCCGGGAAGCTTGATGAGTCCCGAAAGATCCTCGTCGAATTGATCGACCGGGATGCTGCGGCCTACGAAGCAGTCTCCCTGGCCATGAAACTCCCGCGGAACACGGAAGAGGAAAAGGCCGCGCGCAAAGCCGCTCTGCAAGTGGCATTGAAACACGCCGCTGAAGTCCCGCTCCAGACAATGCAGGTAAGCCTCGATGTGCTCCGAATAGCTCCTGAAGTTGTCCAGAACTCGAATCCCAACTGCGTAACGGATGCCGTCAGTGGGGGATTGCTCGCGGAAACAGGCCTGAATTGTGCCCTCCTCAACGTGCTCATCAATCTGGATTTCATTGACGATAAGGACTTTGGCAAAGAGATTGGCGACAAGTCGAGCGACTATCGCAAGGAAGCATGCGTGATGGCCAATCGAGTGAAATGCCTCTACAACCTCTCACGGGAAGGCAACTCCCTGTAGCGCAAAGGGAAGCATAATGAAGCGAATCGTTCAACCACCCATTGGTTCCAAACTCACCTGCAAGGGATGGCAACAGGAAGCTGCGTTGCGTTGCCTGATGAATAACCTTAGTCCTGCTGTGGCCGAGCGGCCCGACGATCTCATTGTCTACGGCGGCAAGGGCAAAGCCGCTCGCAACTGGAAGTGCTATGACGCCATAGTCGAATCCCTGAAGAATCTCGAAAACGATGAGACCCTCCTCATTCAGTCCGGGAAGCCGGTCGGCGTGTTCAAGACGCATCTCGACGCCCCGCGCGTCCTGATCGCCAACTCCAACCTCGTGCCAAAGTGGGCGACCTGGGATCACTTCAACGAATTGGAGAAAAAGGGTCTGATGATGTACGGCCAGATGACGGCTGGCTCCTGGATCTACATCGGCACCCAGGGAATTCTGCAGGGCACTTACGAGACCTTCGCCGCAGTGGCCCGAAAGCACTGGGGCGGAACGCTGAAGGGGAAGATCACCCTCACCGGCGGCATGGGCGGTATGAGCGGGGCTCAGCCTTTGGCCGTCACGATGAATGAAGGCGTTATCCTCGATGTTGAAGTCGACCCGGAAAGAATCAAGCGAAGACTCGCCACGCGCTATTGCGATGTCATGGAGACGGATCTGGATGCCGCGCTAACGCGAGCCAGGGAAGCGGCCTCACGAGGAGAGGCCCTGTCCATCGGCTTGGTCGGCAACTGTGCCG
>JBAZOJ010000279.1:0-4292 GCA_041648755.1 Candidatus Brocadiia bacterium | reverse complement strand
ACGAGGGCGGAGGCGCTAAGAAGGTCTATCCCCCCCTGCCTGCGGGGCAGGACGGCAAGGCGCTGATTGTCCATATCTTCTTCAGCCCGACCTGCGGCGGCTGCGATGACCTCCGCGCCGAGCCCTTTGCCCGGATACTGCGCGACTACGGCGACCGGGTGGCGATTGTCGAGCACGACCTGGCCGACATATCCGACAACTTCTTCAACTACCGCCTTCTCAGGGCGTTCGAAAGCAAGTACGGAATGTCGGACGAGCCCGCCCAGGCGTTCTTCGGCGACAAGAGCATCGCGGGCAAGGAACGCATCCGCGCCGAACTGTACACCGGGGTGGAATCCGCGCTGAAGGGCAGGGCGCCTTCCGGCTCGCTGGCTCCCGAACAGGGAGGGCCGAAAGGTCTGTCTCTTTGGTGGGCACTTATCTACGGGCTGCTCGACGGACTTAACCCCTGCGTATTTGCCGGGCTTATCCTGTTCGTGTCATATCTTGCCGCCGCCGGGCGAAGCTTCAGGCAATTGCTGACCGTCGGCATTGTCTATACCGCATCGGTCTTCCTGACCTACCTGGCGATCGGCCTTGCCTTGTTCAGCTTTTTCTACTCCGCGGGGTTCTTCCCGGGAGTCAGTTCCACCCTGTCTTACGCAACGGCTGCCCTGGCGGTGGTCGCCGGGCTGCTCAGCCTTCGGGACGCCTGGGTCGGCGCACGCGGCGGCGGGGACAATATGTGGCTTAAGCTGCCGGAACGTCTGCGGGCCAAAATCCTCGATATGGTGCGCTCCTGGCGCGGCCGTCTTGCGCTGTATGGCTCGACTTTCATCCTGGGGATAATCGTCACTGTGATCGAGGGTGCCTGCACGGGACTGCAGTATATCCCCGCAAGCCGCATGATGCTTGTTGCAGGCCAGACCGCCGCCGAACGCGGCAAGGGGCTGCTGCTGCTGCTCGCGTACAACGCCGCCTTTATCCTCCCGCTGGTGGTGCTGCTGTTCCTTGCGGCGTGGGGTGCGCGATTCACCTCGGCCCGGTCAACGCAGCGCAAAACCGCGGTGATTGTTCGATTCGTTACCGGCATCGCCCTGCTTGTTCTGGGCTGGCTGCTGCTGGTCGAGAAGCTTGTCTGAGAAAAGCGGGCAAAACCCCTCGATGCGTCCTTCGATCGGGCTATAATTCCCCGGACAGAGAAACGAGGAGCCTATGCGGAAGTCCTTCGCTCTTGCGCCGGTCTTTTTGGCGATTGCGGTAGTCCTTTCCGGCTGCAGCGCCAGCAGCAATGGTGGTTCTGCCAGTAACTCCCCGGTTGGCCTGTTATCGTGGAATACCCCCATCGAAATCGCTCCGAACGCCAAGCATTTCTCCTCGAAATTGCGCTTTGACGGCAACCTCGGCCTTGCCTTTTACTCACCCCTTGGTCATGCGATTTTCTACGAGGAATTCAATCTCGCGGGAAAGCGGCTGTCCCGCGTGAAAGTGCTCTCTGACCTTGACTCCTGCGCCGGGCTCGCACTCGGTATCAGCTATTGCGACCGGCCGGTGATATCATTCTTCAAATACAGCGATCATCACATTTATCTGCTCTGCCACGAAGACAAATCGCTGCCTGGTTGGGTGACAGCACCCGGTTGGACGATCAGGGCGCTTGACGGCTCCACGGAATCTTGGTATGCTTCCGCTTGGGACACCATCGAAAACGGAAATATGATCGTGGCATACTTCGACACCAGAGCAGATAAGGTTAAGGTCCAGTGCATGGGTGGGACAAGTTTGCCCTGGATCGAGACGATCCCCTACGATGGGAAGCCCATGTTGTTCCTTTCGATTGCCGTCAGGCCCGGCGACGGCGAGCCGGTTGTTGCTTTCCATGATCGCAACAAGAAGGCCCTTGTCTTCGCATCGAGAAAGGTTGGTGTGTGGACCACCGAGGTAGTTGATGCATCCGGCGACGCGGGAGATTTCTGCAAGGTGCGCGTAGCTCCCCTTGGCGACATTTTCATCGCATATCAGGACCTGACGAAGAAATACTGCCCGGTCACCAAGTTAGCTCACAAGACGGCTGACAAGTGGACCATTGAGACTGTAGATACTAAGGTGTCGGGTTACAACCTCGATATGGCGCTCGATACGAAACAGCGGCCTCTCATTCTCTCAGCGCAGCATTCATTCGTATTCTCGTCACAAGACGCCAGGTTCCGGTGCGCACGCTTCAGCGGCACTGCATGGGAGACGAATACCATTCCAAATCCGACCGACATCGAGGGTGACATCAACATACACATAACCCCATCCGGCAAGCCAGTCGTGTTCTTTATCTGCGCTGCCCAGATCTTCTTCATTGCATCATCGGCTGCCTCCAAGGCAGGTCACGGTCCCGTTGCCGGGGAGAACCTTGAAGTAACTGAGGAGGAATGGCAGGAGAATGGGCCAGGCACCGAAGGTGACATCCTGGTTCAGTTCGAGGATGGCTCTGTCATGTTGGTCGCGTTCATCCCAGAGAGGCTCGCGGAACTCGGCTTTACTCCAATGCAGGCCCAACGAGCCTATCTTGAGGCGTCCGCAGCAGCCCAGTGCAAGAACGCCGAGGAGACTCGGGCGCTTGTGGTGAAGCTCGGCAAGAAACGCGTCAAGCTTGCCACTATTGCAGACATCTTTGAGAACATGGGGGATTAGCCGACCGGCTGGCCTGAATTCCGGGACTATTCCCTCGTTGAAACGTCTCTCAACCGGACTATAATTCCGCAACCAAGGAATCGAGACCCCTATGCAGAAGCTGTACGTTCTTACGCTGATCCTCATTGCCGCTTTGGCCATCACCCTCACCGGCTGTAACAACAAGAACGGAGGCGGCAGCAACGCATCCGTCCAGAACCCGGAGGAATGCCCCGGCGGAGTCTGCGCGCTCCCGACTTCCGACGCCGAAGACAGTGAAGTCGAAGACGGCGAGGATGACGATACCGACATCGAGGACGGTGAAGAGGAAGGCGAGGAGGAGGAAGACAGCGAGGTCGAAGAGGACGAAGAAGAAGACGCAGGCTGCGCATGCGCAGGCTGCGGCTCGATCCAGATCTCCTTCGACGACGGCAAGACTTACCTCCTGGAGTTCAACGCCGACAAGATGACCGAACTGGGCCTGACTCCACGCGAAGTCCTGCAGGCTATGATGAAAGCAAGCGAAAGTGCGGCGTGCAAAAACGTCGAGGAGCTTTCCGCCCTCGTGCTGACCATCGGCGATCAGACCGTCAAGGTCTCGGACATAGTGACCTTTACCGAGCAATAGCCGGATCGGTCCTGCTCCCGCGCCAAGGCACGCGAAGTTGATATTGTAGCCTCCTGCTGCAACCACTACTGCCGCAGGAGGTTATTCGTTTTCTCCGTTGAAGACCGGCCAAGGCAATGTGGTACACTTATGTCACTAAGCGAGGAAATCATGAAGAAAATCTCTGTTGTCTTGTTGGTCATGTTGGCCTGCGTTTCTTTTGTCGGCTGCAACAAGGGAAAAGCGGGCAAGACCGAAGCTGGAACCCCCTTCTGGAATACTCCGAAGGAGATCGCCGCCGATGCCACTTTCTTCTCGTCGAAACTCCGATTCGACGGCAACCTCGGGCTGTCCTATTTCTCCCCCTCCCAGAAGACAATCTTCTATGAGGAATACAACACCGATGGAACCCGGCTGTCCAGCGTCAAGGTCCTCACCGGATTCGCGGATTGCCAAGGCCTGGCCCTTGGAATGAGCTTCTGCGACAGGCCCATTATTACCTTTTACAACGGCGCTGACAAGAAACTGTACTTCCTTTGCCATGACAACAAGTCCCTGCCGGGCTGGGCCACTGGCCCGGACTGGACGATCAAGATGCTCGACGGTCGCGGCGATGTCGGGCGTGTCTCCGTCTGGGATACGATCGAGAATGGCAGCATGATCCTGACCTACATAGATTCCGGCACATCCAAGGTCCGGGTCATTTGCATGGGTGGCGGTGGTAATCCCTGGGCCGAGACCATTCCTTACGGCGGTGCGGTCGACCAGTACCTTTCCATTGCTGTCAGGGTCAAGGGCGGCGAGCCGGTTATCGTATTCCGCGATCCCAAGCTTGGGGCTCTTGTCTGTGCACAACGCAAGGCTGGCGTGTGGACCACCGAGGTCGTGGACAAGTCCGGCAACACCGGCTACTTCTGTAAGGTGCGCACGAGTGCAAGCGGAGATATCATCGTCGCCTACCAGGACCTGACCAGCGCCGAAAAGCCCGTGACCAAGGTCGCAATCAAGACTGCCGACAACTGGACTATCGAGACCGTTGACT
>JBAZOJ010000278.1:0-4310 GCA_041648755.1 Candidatus Brocadiia bacterium | reverse complement strand
CCAACTGATTGTCCGCTCGACAGCGGCAAGGACAACCTCGCGGGGCGCGGTGGGCGGGGGACATTCGTCAAAGGCCATTATGATGTCAGCGCCGATATTCAACTGTATATCGGAAGCCCGCTCGGGCGTAATGAACACTTCCGAGCCGTCCACGTGCGAACGGAACAGCACGCCTTCATCCGTGATTTTGCGGATTGCCGCAAGGCTGAACACCTGGTAGCCGCCGCTGTCGGTGAGGATCGGCCCGTCCCAGCCCATGAACTTGTGAATGCCGCCCAATCTGGCGATCAGCGCGTCGCCGGGGCGAAGCGCAAGGTGATAGGCGTTGCACAGGATTATCCGCGCGTCCGTGTCCCTGACCTGGGCGGAGGTCAACCCTTTAACCGCGCCCTGGGTTGCGACCGGCATAAAGGCAGGGGTGTCGTAGCATCCGTGGGGTGTTTCCACCCGCCCCGCGCGGGCGAGACCGTCACGGGCGGCGATTTCGAAACGGAAGGTCACTTGTATAGCCTCGCGGGGAACGCGCCCGGATAGTAGTGGGCGAGGATGGAAACGTAATCTTCGCCGGACTTGGCCATCTCGAGGGCGCCCCACTGGCACAGGCCGACCCGGTGCCCGAAGCCGCGCCCGATGAAGGTCAGTTTGCCTTCCCGGCAAACGGCATCGAACCAGAGGCTCTTGAGGTTCCGGGGGCCGACCCGCTCGCGCAGGTCCTTGCCGGAAACGGTGATCTCGCCATCGGGGTATTTCACAATGAAAGCCGTTACGGTCCCGTCCGGGGCTCGCGTCAATTCGACCCGTCCGGGGCTCGGGATCGGCTTGTCTTTGGATTCAGCCAGCGCAGCCTTGTAGAAAGCGGGCCACTCGACTTCAAAGCGCCAAAGGTCCTTCGCCTCGGCCCAACGGCTTGCGCACAGGCACGATACCGACGAAAGCGGCGCGATAGGCGGGGTCTCGAACACCGACTCGGCGGCGGCGGTCTTGCCTCCGCAGGACGAGCAGTACAGCGCCTCCAGGATATTCCCCCTGTACATCAGGATAGTGCCACGGGTCGAGTCTGCGGCTTTGCGCGAGTCGGAGTCCGCGGCGGGGAACCGGAAGGTCTGGTCAAGCTCGGACGCCCTGATCTGATACTGCGCGCTCTTGGGTGTCCGGGTCATCCGAACGAGGGCGAACGAGCGCGCGGCAATGGCCTGCACCTTGCGGACCTCGAGGGGCCAGCTCTTATACAACTCGGCTTCGATGACTCCCGCGATGTAGTCCTCGAACGGGATGGTGATGACCACGCCGAAGCCATCCGCGGCGGGAAGTATCAGCAGGGAAGCCTTGACGCGCTCTCCGGATACCGAGATGGGGAGATTGGCGCTCAGTCGGACCTTCTTCGAAGATGTTAGCGGCATCGAGCCAAGGGTGATAACTCCCTTGTCAACGCCAAGCGCCGCTTCCCGGGGAGTGGTATCGGACTTCAGCACTGCCCCGTTCTCGCCGGTCAGCGTGTACTTTGCTCCCAGCGGAATCATCACCTCCGGGCTGCCTTCCAGAAGCACGGAGACCTGGGGCTCGGACGCAAGCGGCGGATTGGGCGGCAGGGCAAGGAACCTGCTCTCCTTCGGCGCGCACGAGGCGGGCAGCAGGAGGAAGGCCGCGTAAAGAAGAACCACCACTGCGCGTAATGTTGACGGTTTCATTCCGATACGGGTCCTGTTGCGCCCCGGTATAGCTCTTCCGGGGAATTGATGTATCGTTCACATTCGCTGAATATGCAGCCGCAGTATTGCTGGCGATACAGGTTTGCCTTGCGGGCCAGTTCACGCCCCCGGTCACGGAACGGCCTGAAATCGCGGTACAGAAACTCGATCCCCGCGGACCGGGCAGCCTGCTGGCCGTATGAAGCGATCATCTCATGGTTCTGCTCGGTCGAAATCAACAGGGTCGTGGAGAATGAGCCGAAGCCCTGCCCGGCCGCCCGTTTGGCTGCGGCATTCAACCGGTGCGCATAGCAGAGTTCACACCGGTCGCGACCCCAGCGGCCAGCCAGCAGGTTGAGGAACGGCTCAAGCCCATAGTTGTCGTCTATGGCGATTTCGAAGCCCAGCCTCGATTGCAGGACGCGCAAGGCCTTGATGCGCTTGCGGAACTCGAGAAGCGGATGGATGTTGGGATTGTAGAACCAGCCGGAAAAGCTTATCCCTTCCCCTTCAAGGGCGGGAATAACACCGCTCAGGCAAGGGGCACAGCAGACGTGCAGGAAAATGCGGGGACGCGCTTCCATCAAAACAGCTTGTCGGAGTTTTCCGAGCGGTCGCTTGTCCCCTCTGGAACGGGCATTCCAAGATGCTTGTAGCCTGCCGGGGTCAGCTTGCGTCCGCGCGGAGTCTTCAGGATGAGCCCCTGTTGGATGAGATAGGGCTCGTAGACATTCTCTATGGTGTCTTCTTCTTCGCCGACAACGATAGCGATCGTCTTTATGCCGACCGGCCCGCCCTCGTTGGCGTGAAGCGTCTGGAGTATGTGGCGGTCGAGCAGGCCGAGGCCGATCTCGTCAATTCCCATCATCTGAAGGCCCTTGCGGGCGATGTCGCAGGTGATTATGGAGTCGCCAAGAACCTGGGCCACGTCGCGAATGCGGCGAAGATAGCGGGTTGCAAGGCGGGGAGTCCCGCGCGAGCGGGTTGCGATCTCCATTGCGCCGTCGTCGTCGAGCGGGATTTCCATCAACCGCGCGGCCCTTTGCACGATGAGGATCAGCGACTCGCGGTCGTAATAGACCAGTCGCTCGTGGACCCCGAAGCGTGCGCGGAACGGCGAGGACAGAAGCCCTTCGCGGGTCGTGGCGCCGATAAGCGTGAACGGGGGCAGCGTGATCCTGACGGAACGCGCCGCGGGCCCGGTGTCGATCATGATATCGAGCGAGAAATCTTCCATCGCGGAGTACAGGTATTCCTCGACTATGGTGGGCAGACGGTGGACTTCATCGATGAAAAGCACGTCGCCGCGACTGAGGTTGGTCAGCAATCCTGCCAGGTCGGCGGGCTTTTCGACAACCGGCCCGCTGGTGGCACGGAACTGAACGCCCAATTCGGCGGCGATAATGGCTGCCAGAGTGGTTTTGCCAAGTCCTGGAGGACCTGAAAGCAGGATGTGGTCGAGTGGTGCCTTGCGCAGGCGCGCGGCGTCTATGTAAACCTTGAGGTTCTCGACCGCGCGTGGCTGGCCGACGAACTCCTTGAGGGCTTTCGGCCGCAGAGAGACATCGATCTGCCTGTCCCGGCTGAAGTCGGTGGCCTCCGGCGGCTTCGCCATATCTACCCTCTCCTGAGACGACGCAACGAGGATACGATAACGTCCTGCAACGCGGGCATATCATTGCCGTCCTGAAGGTCGGCCATAGTATCCGCCACAGCCTTCTGAGCCATTCCGCGGTCTATTCCAAGAGCCTCGAGCGCGCGAACGGCGTCGTCCGCCATGGGAATGGGCGGGGCAGTACCGGCGTCAAGAAGAGAGTCAACTTTTGCGGCCAGCTCGACGATAATGCGCTCGGCCGTGGTTTTGCCCACGCCCTTGAGCGTACTGATGAATGCAGTGTCTTTTCTTTTGATCGCGTCGGCAAGGCGGGAGACCGGCACGGTGGAGAGAATGCCAAGGGCAACGGCAGGCCCGATGCGGTTCACGGTGGTCAGCAGCATATACATTCTTCTCTCGGCGGGCGAGATGAAGCCGTACATGCTGTCGCCGTCATCGCGGCGGACCGTCTCGACGTACAAGAAGCACTCCTGCCCCACGAGCGGGAGGGAGTCATACGATGTGTTCGATATCCTGACCCGGAAGCCCACACCTGCAGCCTCCACAACCGCCTCGCCAGGAGTCTTGGAGTACAGTTTCCCGCGCAGGTGGTGGTACATAAGCCTTACAGCATATCCTCTGAAGACAGGGTCAGGCCGTAGGACGCGAGTTTCTTCTTCACCTCGGCAAGACTGGTCAGGCCGAAGTTCTTGGATGACAGCAGGTCACGCTCGGACTGCTCGACGAGCTCCTGCACCGTCTTGATGCCGATCTGCTCGAGGCAATGCTGCGAACGCACGGAGAGATTGAGGGCGGCCAGCGGCTGTTCGAGAACATTGTCGGCAACCGTAAGCGCCGCGAGCCTCTGCGACGGGGAGCGCATCTTGCGCTCGACCTCTTCGCGGTTCATACCGAGCCGCAGGCCCTTGCGTGCGAGGATTTCCTTTATCTCTTTCAGCGAAGTCTCGCCGAAGTTCTTGTACGCGAGCAACTCGGCCTCGGTCTTGGAGATGAGGTCGCCCAGGGTG
>JBAZOJ010000277.1:0-4323 GCA_041648755.1 Candidatus Brocadiia bacterium | reverse complement strand
CATGAAATCCGCGGCAACCTGCATCTGCCTCCTTGACTCCGTACTCTCAACGGGCTTGTCCGGAACGGAGTCAGAAAAAAAACTTGACAGGCCAAAAAATCTGACGTTAATCAAGAGAATTCCTAGGAGGGAAAATGGCACTTCAAGTTGTTACTCACGCGAATTTTGGCGCCACCGTTGGCGCCAGCACCGGGGTCTACGTTCTTCTACTGCACGATTTCTATCCCCCATTGGGCAGTCCCGAAATCGGGCAGGAAGCACTCATGGAGGCAGTAATGCTCCATTACGCCGAGTACACGATTACCGGCGTGGCTTTCGGGCACTCTGACATTATCGTGCGCGACATCCTGGGTGACGTGCCCAATGTCCGGACAAGGCCGTCTTACATCTTCTACTTCAACCACGTTGAGTACTACAGGACGAGCGCGTACTTGACTGACGAGCAGATCAAGTACATCATCGAACAGAAGAGAACAGGCGTATAGCCATTGTTCCGATGGGGGCGGGCTTCACCCGCCCCTTTATCCTCTCGTGTGGCTACGCACGATGTGGCAGCGTTACCGTGGGGAACAAATGGCTGTAGACAATACGAACCCTCCAGCACCCGTAAATCCGGCGGCTAATCCACCGCAGAAGCCCGCTCCCCAAGGACCTGTTCCAACTGGTGGCGCTGGCAACTTGCTGAAGCCCGGTGAGGTCGGCAACGCCGACGTTGCGATCCCATCTGCTCCATCCGTTCCGGACGTCGCACCCTCTTCGGGAGCCAAGCCGGTTGCTTCCGGCAAGACTCCGAGAGTCGGCTTCAGCCAGGCAAGGATTCAGCCCCTCTCCGCCGAGGGGAGTGCTTCCCCGGCCTCGGACACCGCACCTCAGATTCCTGCAGAGCAACCACTTCCTCCCGCATCCGAGACTCCAGGCATCAATGACGCAGGCGCAAGGCCTTGGGGTGACGACCGTGGTTTCTCGCCCGCGGACAGGCCTCGGCCCTCAGCGCCGCCTTCAGATCTCCCGCCAGCAGTACCCAAGGAGCTACCTGACTCCGAGCCGCGCCGTTTTATAGTCCCCGAGATTCCGCTTCCGGGTGGCCGCCTGCCCGGGCGGGAAGACAGCGGTTTTTCCCCGACGGATGAGCCCCGTCCGTTTGCCCCGCCAGCGGATCCACCTCCGTTGCCGCCGACCGAGCCGCCTGTCCCGGAACCACGCGGCTTCCAGATCCCTGAAGTGCCTTTGCCGTCGGGGCGGCAACCATGGCAGGAAGACAGAGGCTTTTCGCCGTTCGATGAACCGCGGCCGTATGCGCCGCCCTCGGATCTGCCACCCACTGCGCCCCAAGAGACCCCCGACACCGAGCCACGCAGCTTTGACCTGCCCGAGATACCGTTGCCAAGCGGACGCAAGCCTTGGCAGCAGGACAGGGGATTTTCGCCGCTTGATGGGTTAGGCGATTCGGCCCCGCCGGAGTTGCTGTGGAAGAAGGTAGCGCCGGAAGGCCCAGGGAGCAGAGGCTTCCTCGTTCCAGGAGGCGGAGATATTATCCCTCCGGGGGTCACACAAGTCCCCGGAGGTTGGCACGTGACCGACCTGCCAGCATTCATTGCCTACGTTACAGCTCAGAAGGTGCGCCTTTCAGAATTGTCAACAGATGTGTTGATCGGCCTAGAGCTTCTCCTCATAGACGCGCAAGCCGAGGCCACAGCCCAACTCGCCGTGCTGAATAAAGCCCTGGATGAAGGGATAAAAAAGGGACAAGTGGACCCCAAACTCGGGCCCGCATTTGAAAAGCTGCAGGACATTTGGGCTCAGCTCGTAAAGCTCAAAACCGAGGTGAATGACGCCATTTCCGCTAGGCGTGCAGCAGCAGACGAGAATACTAAGAGAAGGATCGACGAACTCAGAGATTATGACCGGATTATGGCTGTCGCAGCCGCTGTCATGAGCTTTCTCCTCTCCTATATGGCTGGCAAGTTCCTAGATGCTGGCATTAAGGTCTTGTCACGCCCTGATCTAGGAACCCTGTTGTGGAATCTTCTTAAGTCTCTGGGCGGCTCTCTTGTTAAGACTGCTTCTGATGTGCGCCTACTAATATCGCTCTTCCTTGCCCAAGTGCAGTATTATATAGTCATGTGTAATATCACCATTACCCCCGCCATTGCTGCAGCGATTTCTGCACTCATTGCCGTTATTGTGGAGCTTGGTGTAGTGCTACTTGGTACTGCAGCGTGCGTTGGCCTCTATGCCTCCATACGGTATGGCGGAGAGATATATCGCGATATGGAAGCCGCTATTCAGGACGCATATAGGCAACTGAGTATGTATCATTATAACTTCAGGTGTATTCTGAAGCGAGTAGAAGAGGAAGTCTCGTCGAATGACAAGGTGATATGGGAACAGAAGCGTGCGTGCGATCATATGTACTACCATGAGGAAGGTGCTGGCTTGGGGCCGACGGAGGCGCAGATGGTGCAGATTGGGGAAACCAAATGTCCAATACACTTTGAGAGATCACCTGTGTGGACATATCTGGAAGTCCGGAGTGTGATGTCGGACCTGTTTGGTCTTGGTTGTCCTTCTGAGGTCTGGAAACCGGACGGAAAGAGGGATGTGAAGATTGTGGTGGAGATTGAGCTTGTTAAGCAGATGTGGCGATATCAGTCAACCGAGGCGGGAAAGGTGAATATCACTGATGTACAAGCGGGGGTGTTTTACACTTTGATGGATCCTGTCGAAATGGTTGCGATAGGCGCGACTGAGCACGTGCCGCATGCGTGGGTTATCGGGCCTGGAAGGACGATTTCGGTTGTTCGGGCTGGAGTGACGTCCGGCCTTGATTACTTGGCTGGTTCTGAGGCAAATCAGAATTTGCGGAGGGAGAGTGGCCATTGAGAGTAAGCGCACCAATATGCCGTCTTATGTGCCATCTGTTGTTGCTTCTCGGGTTGGCTGTAACCGTCGCACTGGGGGAGGAGCCCGCCACTGCGGGAGCAAGGGCCCCAACCAGCGTGTGGTCTGTTTCGCTCCGCGGGCCGTTTTCCATCTTTTCAGATGCAGTCCCTTCTTTTCCCGATTGCCCATTGGAATCTGCCTTGACGTACGAGATTGTTGGTTCAGCCGATCTGCTCAGCAAGGAAGATCTCGCCTCTCTAAATGCTAAGGGGCCATGGGGAGTCACTGTTGGGGTGGATAACAGCTACGCAGGGACATATGGTCCCTCGATTTCGGTAGCCAGTGCTGTGGCAGCTGTGAAGCCGTTTGTGCCACTGGGCATTCAGTTTAACTGCGAGGTCAAGCCTGATGACATTGTCGCCGCACACGACGCGCTGCCTGGCTGCAAGCATCTATCCTTCTGGAAAAGGGATGGCCTTGGGGCAGGTGTCCTGCAGAGGATCTGCGATTTTCGGGCGCTGGAGAGCCTTGATGCCAAGCTTGACACCCTCTCCGATAATGATATCAGGGCCCTCGGCGGAATGTCATCGCTTCGTGCTCTTTGCCTTAATCTGCCCGATCAGGGATTCGATGCAGAAAACCTCTACAGGAGCCTTGCTTCGCTTCAAGAACTAAAATATCTCTCCCTCACGGGCTCTTCTCTTGATAAGGGAGTTGGGGCGCTCTTGGCAAAACTTCGGAGCCTCGATACTATTCGCCTGTACAAAGTCAGGGACAGCGACAGTCTTTTGGCGCCCACCTTCGCGAATTGCACCGCCAAGCGCGTCTTCATTGGTGAGGCAGAGGGGGGCAAGCAATCCGCGTTCAAGTTCACTGGTGAGGAGAAGACCGTTGAGGAACTGACCATCTCCGGCATCGGCGTAACAGACGACCTTATCGAGTCGCTGGCGAAGCTTCCTCGCCTTTCTCTGCTTTCCTTCATTGGGTCAGATCTTCCGATTGGGCTCCCGCACCTCCCCAAGCAGATTCGCTCTTTATCTATCAATAGAGCCAGTATCCCAGCGAAGTGGTTCGACGCCATCGCCGATCTCAAGCAACTCGAGGCCCTTTGCCTTGCCCTTGACAAGCCCTGCTTGCAGGACTTTTGCTCAGCCGAATTGCCTCTGGGCCTCACGAGCCTCCGAATCACAGCGCAGACCCATGTCACAGAAATTCCGAGTGATGTCATATCAAAAGTGGCGAGCCTTCCAAAGTTGAGCAATCTTTCCCTTCGCTTCTTTGTCTGCAGACTGTCGCCTGATCTGTTCGATCCGCTCGCATCTCTGACAGCGCTGAAGGACTTAGATGTGGGTTGCGAGTGGATGAAGTTGCCTGTTCTTAGCCGCCTTCCCAATCTCGAGAGGTTTTCGGCGCTCGAAGCATGCAGTGTTGACGCCACTG
>JBAZOJ010000276.1:0-4358 GCA_041648755.1 Candidatus Brocadiia bacterium | reverse complement strand
CCACAACTTCCGCTCGCCGACCGATGCCCGAACCGCCGCACTGCTGAAGATGCCGACCCCTGCGGATCGCGGAACCTTCCATTACGACGAAGTTCTTCCAAAGATGGCGGCAGCCGGAGAGAATTGCGCCGAGGTCTGGATGGCCTCGTGGTTCGCCGAGATCGAATGGGTTGCACGGTGGAAGAACTACAGCGGGCTCGGCAAGTACAACCTTTCCAACGCCTGGAAGCTCGATTCGGTGATTGATTCCGCGCAGCGGAACAACATCCTGGTGCATCTTGTTATCGACAATCACGGCAAGCTGAGCAGTTGGGTGGATGCCGAATGGAAGGACTCCCCTTACAACATCGCCAACGGCGGATTTCTGAATAACCCGCTCGAATTCTGGTCTGACCAGCGTGCCCGGAAGGCCCATAAGAACAAGCTCCGCTACATCGTAGCCCGCTGGGGATACTCGCCGACCGTAATGGGCTGGGAGCTTGTCAGCGAACTGGACCTTACCGGCGTGACCTGGAACAACCACAAGATTCCCGAAGTGCGCTCGTGGCACCAGGAGATGGCCACTTACCTTGACAAGATCGACCCCAATCGCCACCTTATCACAACTCATTATTCCGGCGACTACACGACTATCGACAGCGTAATGGCCCGACAGGCATTCATGGACTACGTTGTCGGCGATGCTTATCGCAAGCCCGACAAGGACGACATAGTCAGCCTCGTCATCGAGTCTGCCTACAACGCGGTCGCCTACAAGAAGCCTTACTTCGTCACCGAATACGGCGGCACTCCCTGGGGCAACAGCGTACCTGAACTGCGCGCCGATCTGCACGCCGGTATCTGGGCGACCTATATGACCCACACGGCAGGAACACCATTCTTCTGGTGGTTTGACCTGATCGACCGCAAGAACTGGTACAGCGAGTTCGCGTCTCTGGCCGCCTTCCACCAGGGCGAAGACCGAATAGGCAAGAAGTACGTCTCTCTCGATTCCTCGCGCTTCAAATGCACTGAAGTGGGTATTCGCGGACTCGGCATCGGAAACGACAAAGAAGGACTCGCGTGGGTGTACTCGTCATCGCTCCTGAGTGGCTTCGAAGAAGTCCCAACAAAGGTCGTTCCACCCTCGCGGCTCACAATCCTCCGAATGAAAGAGGGAACCTACGACGTGGAGTTCTGGGACACGCACACGGGAAAGAAGATCGGCTCGGGGACGTTCACCGTGGTGAAGAATAATCTTCTCATCGACCTTCCAACATTCAATGGCGACATCGCGCTCAAATTCAAGAAGGCAGCAGGAAATGATCCGATCTAACCGCTGCGCACTTGTGCTGCTGATTTTCGCCCTTTCCGGCATTGTCGGAGCGACCGCTTCCGCGGAACAGGCAGCTTCGGCGCGCTGGCATTTTGCGGGCTGGAAGTGGCGTACGGCCTTCAACTTCATCGGCATCCCCACACCGGCGCTGAAGGAGCTTGGCGACGGCAAACTCTACGCCCGGATGGACGTACGTATGCGCGGGCTCGAACGTAAGGACCTTGCTGACATAAGGGTTGTCGATATCGCGGGCTTACCCATCAGGGCCTGGGTTGCCAAGACCGCACGCGAGGGCGTCAGGGCGATATATTGCCGCCCCGGTGACGCGGCATTGATCTACGTGTACTGGGGCAATGCGACGGCAGAGACACCGCAGGAGGGAGTTGTCGTCGGTCAGCCCGATATGCTTGGCGGACTTGACTATGTCATCACTATGTGCCTGCCAACGCCACTCAACTCAGCCGAAGGCTACAAGTCACTCGTCGGCAGGGCAAAGCCCCTCGAAGAGGGCCGCGTTAACGATATGAACTTCCGCGGAACCGGCCGCAATCTTGGCGAGGGTTACTTCGCCGCCCTCTTCACCGGTTGGATTTACACCCCCTGCGCGGGCGAGTACTTCATCGGCACGGACAGCCAGGGGCCATCATTCATCCAGATAGACGGCAAAACCGTTGCTTCCTGGCCCGGACCCCATTGGAAACAAGGAACCTTCACAAACGGCGGCTTCGCAAGGCTCTCACGCGGCATTCACTCTTTCAGGTACATCAACCAGCGCATCCCAGGTGGAATATTGGCGATGGCAGGATGGATGCCTCCGGGTTACACCGACAGCTTCCTGATCCCGCCCGAAGCCTTCGTGCGCTTTGCGCCACTGCGGCCCGAGATCACGCAGTCCGAGCCGGGCGATGCGGTGTCGGATTTCGAGATAGTGACTCAGGCCGATATCAGCCTGAATGGCGGGCCCCCGATGGGACATCGGACGCTGGTCGCCTTCGGCCCTGACAAGGAACGCGCACGCTGGGAGCAAACGCGCGTCGGAGACAAGACAGGCGAAGGATTCTCTTTCGTGGTAAGCGGACAGGAAGCGGAGTTTTTCTTTCCATCAGATAACGAATGGCAGATCTCGCTTGTCGCGGGCGCAGCGGATCCGGTATTCACCCCCTTTACCTATGCGAAGTCCGGCATGGTTCTGCCATTGTCACTCGATTTCAACCTCGATTGCCTGCCATCGGCCGTTTTTCGCGGTCTTCCCTTCAGTTTCGTTATGACGGTCCCAAATGAGATTCGCTTCGACCCCTTCCTGGACTTCACCGTCTCCTGCGAGTCCTCAGGTCGCCCGATCCGCACCGATCCTATCCGAAGACGCCTCAACGATGTGAAGCATGTCGCCATAGATGTAACGGTCGACCCCCACTATTCCGATATCTTCGCTCTGCCTGGCCTGCCCTTCACCTCCGAGTTCGTCCGCTACCCGAGCGACGCACTGTACGATTGCACGATGAGCATTCGTTGCAGCGCAAACGGCTTCCCAATTGGCTCCCATTCCTTTTCATTCCTTGACGCGGATGCGCCTCTGCCTGTGGGGCTCGCGGTCGAACCCCGCAGTGGACTGCTTACCGCGAATGGCAGAAAAGTCGTACTCGTCTCAGAGGTCGAACGCTCCGAGGACTTCCGCCGGTGGGAGATCATCCGCATTCTCTCTTCCTTCACGAGCCATCCGTCGTCTTTCCTTCTTGCGGGCGACGGCTATTCACCCGATGACGCCGTGCTGCTGCAGAAGACCGCCGACCGATTGGTCCAGGCCGGGAAGAAAGCATTTGTCTGCTGCGGCGACGAGAAAGGGGCTCACTTCCTTTATTCCTGCTCCCCCGCGCTTCTGGCCGAGATCGACTCCGGCAAGTACGACGCTATCGTACTTTCCGCAGGCTTTGAGGATGCCTTCCGGCGCATCGCGCCCGTAACGTTGGAGACGTACATGCACGCGCTGGCCGACAGGGCCCGCGCGCGTGGCATCAAGAAGATATTTCTGCTGCTTCCGCCCCTGGTGCCCGGCTACGAGAAGGTCGCGGCCTCGTACCGTGCTGCTTTCTTTGACCTTGCACGGAGACTTCGCCTGACGGCTGTGGACCTCGACCCAATGATGACCGGCGCATTTGCCCTGCCTTCGGGAGTCTTCAGTATGTATCCCAGTTCCGAAGCGCTGGATTCCGCCGCGGATCTGCTGGAAGAGCGACTATCCAATTAGCTCTGCTACTCAGTCTTTGTCAGCCTGAACGACCCGATCATGGCAAGCATGTCGTCCTGCGTTTCCTCAAGTTCCTTTATCGATGACATCGTGAACCATCCCCCGTATGGTGTGAAGATAAAGGCCTTGGTTTCCGAAAACACGGCGACCGCGGTGAACTTGATCCTCTGGTCGGAAGCATAGACGGATGCGTCGCACTCTGCGTAATTCAGTGTAGTCAGGTCGTCGAGCTTGACGGACTTCACCTTGCCCATTTTGGCGCTTGCGCCAAAGATCGTGATCAAGTCCGCGATCGCGTTTTCGGGCGTCTCCTTGTCCTTTTTATCACGAACTGACAGGACAAGTTCGAGGTGCACCACATTATCCTTCGGCCTCTCCATGGTGAATTTCTGACCCCTGATCTTGTACTGGCCGATGGTGATGTTCGCGTCGGTCGCAGACCACTTCGGCGCCATCCGCATCGAAAAACCGTCTGACGCAGAGCGAATGACATCATCGCCATCCTCGTCCGAGGCAACGGGCTTCAGGGCATTCTTGAATGGAGTGCCCTTCAGATTAGGCGCGGCCTTCTTGTCATCGGGCTTCTTCTCGTCCGGTTTCTTCTCGTCCGGCTTGGTTTCTTCCTTGGGCGCCGTCTGGAACTGATCGAAATCATACTTCGACTTCGCCACTTCCTGGGGCTCGGAGACGTACTTTGTTGTCACCTTGGCCTTTGTGGTCTCGCTCCACCACAGTGGGAAGCCATCCTCGCCCTGCGCCAGTGTGAAGCGCTGCGATTCCTTTTCCACCCATTCCGTG
>JBAZOJ010000275.1:0-4361 GCA_041648755.1 Candidatus Brocadiia bacterium | reverse complement strand
AACTCGAGTCGACCCGGTATTACATCGAGGCCAATCCGGCGGCGTGGTCGGATGATACGGAAAACCCGCTTTTCCCGCGGCGACCGTCTCGACAGAAGCAAGGGGATGCCTGAAGGTTCTGACTCCGCAAGATCAGCCTCCGAGGCTGCTTCTTGTAGGGGCGACCCCCATATGCGCTAACTTAAGTAACCAGCCTTGGATGGATCTGCCTTTTGCGTGTTCGAGGCGTGTCGCATAAATGTCGGATAATCTTGGGGATTTGGAGTATCAGGGCATCAAATGTCATTGTCCCCTTCACCATCGTGCGCAAAAACTGCCCCAACAGGTCGTGCAGACGCCAGATGCTCAGCGGATGGGACGGCGAGAGGGTATCCCCAGGGAAAAAAAGACACTGCGGCCTGTGCCAGTTCCTCTACAATCAGCGCCCCCAGAAGCTTGGAATACAGGTATGCCCGGGCCAACTGAGGGTCCTTCGCGCGGAGGTCGTCCAGCTTCAGGAGGCTCTTCATCCGCTTGAACACCAATTCGATCTGCCACCGCATCCGGTACAGTTCCATTACCTCCGTGGTGGAGAATTCCTTCCGCGGAAGATCGGTTACGACATAGAAGTACTGTGCCGCGGCCAACGACCGCGGATCGAGCCCTCTGCCTTGCTTGACGGCGTGCTTCCGAAGCCAGTTCTGCTCGCACTTTGCCGCGTCCCTGGACTTCTTTACGGCAACCAGGCGCACAGGAAAACTCTCGTCCCCGGAGTGCAGATTCACGGCCCAGTCCCCGCACTCGTGCTCCTCCAGAGTCCCCAGGAGGGTCAACACATCGAGCCTGCCGCCTTTGTCTCCGAACAGAGGCAGCCCTCTCCAATGCATCCGGGCCACTACATTCGCCTTCTGGCGCAAAATCGACGCCACGCCCGCAGGATAGGCATATCCGCGATCCGCCACCACGATCTCGCCTGGCTTGCAGGTATAACGGGCAAAATTCTCGCTTCCCTTCACGTCGGTCAATTCGATGGACTGGATTTGGAACGGGTCCAGCCTGAAACTCAAGTGGACGCGATAGTCAAGAGCCTTCAATCCCGGAGTGCGAACCAGGGTCGCGTCAACGAGCCTCACACTGCGGCCGCTCTTCACCTGCGCCAGGCCGCGCTCCTTCAGCCACTGCGCAAGTATGTACCCGAGCCAGTCAGCAGATTTCCTGAGCCGCTTCAGCACTGCCACGTTCGAGAGATCCCCCAACCCCACGGCTGCAGCCCACACCGCCGTCTGGCGCAGCGACATGTCGCACACGCCATAGGCGAGACACAATCTGAGCAAGGCGGAGGGCGTCTGAATCGCCCGGCGCCTCTGCAAAGCTGACTTTGCATACTCGTTGTCGCCAAAGCCGACGGGAAGCATATGGAGAACCTGCGCCCACCCAGCATCGAGGAAATGTGGTTTCTTCATGCCAGCATTTTAGCACGCCGAACCCCCTCAGTCAAGCGAAAAACCAGCTACTAAGTTAGCGCATATGGGGGCGACCCCGAGTGGTCGCCCGCGTCGCGTGTCGTTTGCTACGTCGGTTCTGAACCGAAACGCCCCGTCAACCACTTCGAGCCTGAAAATGTCCATGTGTAAGGGATGTCATGATACACGGGCAGGCCACGGGCTTCACGAATAGATGCCAAGGCATTGGCCCACCAAAGACCGGAACCGGGGATTGTTTGAAGGGCGTAATAACGGCGATGCTCTGTGGTTTGTCGGTGCTTTGACTCCGCTGACTTCGGGCGAACACTCGGGTATCGCCCCTACAAAACAGGCAGCCGGCCTCGCGCTCTTCTCCATCAGAAAACCCCTCCCGCGGGGGAGGGGTTCTGGTTCGTATCTTGCTCTTTTTCCGCTCTTCTCTCCAGCTACAGACTAAGGGCTGGTTTCGCAGACATCGGCCTTACAGGCCGTCTTGAGGCCCTTTCCTGTTCATCATTCATCAATCATCATTCATCAATTCTCGTCTACCAACTGCCCCCCATCAAAAACTGATGCATATCCTTGCCCGCGGCCTTCCCAGCGCCCATCGCGGCGATAACCGTCGCCGCGCCCGTTACTATGTCGCCGCCCGCGTACACTCCCCGCTTGGTCGTCCGCCCTGTCGCCAGATCGGCCGTGATATTGCCGTGCCGGTTGACTTCCATGCCCGGCGTCGTCGCCGGAACCAGCGGATTTGGCCCGTTGCCGATGGCCACCACGACCACGTCGCACGGAACCACAAACTCCGAGCCCGCTATCGGCATCGGCCGACGGCGACCGGAAGCATCGGGCTCGCCGAGTTCCATCTTCATGCACTCCACTCCCTCCACCCAGTTCTGGGAGTTGCCCAGAATGCGGATGGGGTTGTTCAGCAGCATGAAGTCAACGCCTTCCTGCTCCGCGTGATGGATTTCCTCCTGCCGGGCGGGAATTTCCGATTTGGAGCGCCGGTAGATGATCATGCCCTTGTCGGCCCCGAGCCGCAGCGATGTGCGCACCGAGTCCATCGCGACATTGCCACCGCCGAACACCGCCACGCGCTTGCCGCGCTTGACCGGGGTCTCATACTCGGGGAACAGATACGCCTTCATCAGGTTGACGCGGGTCAGGTATTCATTGGCGCTGTACACGCCGTTGTAGTTCTCGCCGGGGATGCCCATAAACGTCGGCAGGCCCGCGCCGGTGCCCACGAACACCGAGTCGAATCCCTCTTCGTCAAACAGGTCATCAACGGTCATCGTCTTTCCGATGATCATATTCGGGATAACCTCGACGCCCATCGCGCGCAGGTAGTCAACTTCCGCGCCCACGATCGCCTTCGGGAGCCTGAACTCCGGGATCCCGTACACGCACACGCCGCCTGGCTTGTGCAGGCCCTCGAAAATGGTTACCTTGTGGCCGAGTATTGCCATATCTCCCGCGATGGTCAGTCCCGCGGGGCCCGAGCCCACTACCGCGATTCGCTTGCCGGTTGGCGTCGCAAGCTTCGGGATTTCGATCAGCTTGTTGTTGCGTTCCCAGTCAGCCGCGAATCTCTCCAATCGGCCGACCGCGACGGGCTGCGATATTTTGCCCATCACGCAGAACTTCTCGCACTGGCTCTCCTGGGGGCAGACGCGTCCGCAGATTGCGGGCAGCGAGTTGGTGCTCTTGATAAGCCTGGCAGCCTCGGCGAATTTCTCCGTGGCGATCAGCTTCAGGAACTCCGGTATGCGTACTTCGACCGGGCAGCCCTTGCGGCAGGGCGCGGCTTTGCACTGAAGACAGCGGTTAGCCTCAAGTATTGCGGTCTCGGGCGAGTACCCGTGGGGAACTTCGTTGAAGTTGTGGATTCTCTCTAACGGTGCCTGCTCCGGCATATCCTGCCGGGGAGTTTTCGAAACAGCCATCAGTCCTCCGATTTAGTGGATAGGCAGTTGCTGCGCTTGCTTTTCTTCGACGTCATAGGTGCGAAGTCTCTTCATCAGCTCGTCGAAGTCAACTTCCAGGCCGTTGAACTCCGGGCCGTCCACGCAGGTGAAACGGGTCTTTCCGCCCACCGTAACGCGGCATGCGCCGCACATCCCCGTGCCGTCCACCATTAGTGAGTTCAGGGAGACGGTCGTTGGGATATTCTTCGGCTTGGTGATATTCACCACGGCCCGCATCATCACGGCCGGGCCGATGGCGATGACTTCCTCGATCTTCTCGCCCCCCTCGATCAGCTTGGCCAGCTCGGAGGTGACAAAGCCGTGGGTGCCGTAGGTGCCGTCGTCGGTGCAGATAATCAGGCGGTTGGAGGCAGCGCGCATCTTCTCTTCCATGATCAGCAGGTTCTTGGAGCGCGCGCCGATAATCGCGGTGACATTATTGCCGATGGCCTTATTGGCCTGCGCGATCGGGTGAACGGGGCCGATGCCCAGTCCGCCGCCGATGCAGACCACATTGCCCTTCTTCTCCACGTGGGTCGGGCGGCCGAGCGGGCCCACCAGATCCAGCAGGTCGTCGCCGCCGTTGAGTTGCCCCAGCAGGCGTGTTCCGCGTCCGACCACTTGGAATATGATGCAGATAGTCCCGGCCTCGGGGTCGGCGTCAGCGATCGTAAGGGGAATGCGCTCCCCTTCCTCGCAACTGCGGACGATCACGAATTGGCCAGCCTTGCGCTTTTTGGCTATTCTTGGTGCTTCGAGCCACATCTCAACGGTGTTCGGGACAAGCTCGACCTTGCTGACGACCTTGGCCATTGTTCCTCCTGTTACCGAAACGGGCGATTTTACGAGTTTTGGTTTATTGTGAAGTTTTTCCGCGTGTCCCGCCCGCAAGATCGCGCATTCGTTCGCTCTCCAGAGAGCTTCGGAAGAGGGGCGGAGCGTGTCACGA
>JBAZOJ010000274.1:0-4362 GCA_041648755.1 Candidatus Brocadiia bacterium | reverse complement strand
AGTGGATGTGCCGGAGTCCCCGTCAGTTGCCGCAATGACGCTTCGCAACGGTGAACGCCTCGAGGGCGTGCTTGTCAAGGGCGAGGGTGAGGGCATTGGCATATCGATTCCGGAGTGCGGTTTGGTGCGGGTTCCCTTTGAGCATGTTGCAGGAATCTACTTCTGGGGCGCCAGCCGTGATCTGGCCAAGGAAAGAGCTGCGCAAGATGAGTTTTCCAATTATGCAGGACGGCTGGATCAGATCCTTACGACGTCAGGAGATGCCCTGACAGGGATTCTGGCAGCGATGGGGCCGACAGAAGCCATAATCGAGCGCGAGGGTCGGCAGGTGTCAGTGCCCACCGAGACCATCTCCAAGGTGCTTTTTGCCAGGACAAAAGACTTCCAACTGTTTCGGCAGTGGCATAGCCGCGTGCTGACTACCTACGGGAATCGGCTGGCGATTGTGCCCATAGCAATCACGGCTGGCGCGCTGAAGGGCCGCTTTTTGTTCGGGGGAGACTGCATCGTGAAGCTCGATCAAGTCAGAAATGTCACATTCAGATACGGTGCAGCCATTTACCTTGCCGAAATCACCCCATCGCGTGTAGAAGAGAAGCCGTTCTTTGTCACCAAGTGGCCATATCGCGTAAACAATTCAGTTGGTGGAAAGCCTCTTACCGTTGCGCGTCGGCGCTTCGAAACGGGTTTCGGCACCCATTCATACTGCAGATTGGAGTTCGACCTTTCCGAGCCCTATTCCTTCTTTGCAGCGCAAGTTGGCATAGACGACGAGACCCAGGGACTTGGGAGCATAGACTTCGTTGTGCTGGTCGACGGCGTTGAAAAGTTCCGGTCTTCTGTGGCGAAGCCAGGGGCAATTGTTGAGGTCAAAGTGGACCTGTCCGGCGCTAAGGTGCTGGCACTCGTGACGGATTACGGCGGGGATGACGACATCGGAGATTCCGGAGACTGGCTCGAGCCCAAATTGGTCAAGCCAAAGGGGAAACAACCCGACAAGCCGTAGCCAAGCCCTCGGGGAAAGGCGGGGCTAAGAGGCCCTTCTCGGTGATGATTCCCGCAATCATATTCGCAGGGGTAATGTCGAAAGCGGGATTGTATGTACGCGCATTTCGCGGCGCGATCTGTGTGCTTCCGATTGACGTAACCTCTGAACCCGAGCGCTGTTCGATAATGATGTGCGTTCCGCATTTGCAGCGGAGATCAATTGTACGAACCGGGGCGGCCACATACAAGGGCACGTGGAATTGTGAGCACAGAATTGCATGGTTTTGCGTCCCGATTTTGTTGGCGGTATCTCCGTTGGCCGCAATCCGATCAGCCCCCGTCAAGGCGGCCGTTATGCCGAGTCTCGAATAGGCCGAGGACATTGCTGAATCGCAAAGGAGCCGGAAGCTCATTCCTTCACGCTCCAGCTCAAACGCAGTGAGGCGAGAGCCCTGAAGCAAGGGGCGGCTTTCGCAAACCAGGACTTCGAATCGTTTTCCCATCCTGTGAGCGTACTTCAGGATGCCAAGTGCTGTGCCGAGGCCCGGGGCGGCCAGCGACCCGGTGTTGCAGTGGGTGATGTACGTGCCGCCATCCTCGACCAGCGCGAAGCCGTTTCGGGCGATGGACAGGGAGGCGGATTCGTAGTGTTCCCGAAGCACCTCGCATGCGGCCAAAGCAGCGGCAGCGCACTCTGTCGGGGAGGCATACTCGTGTGGCTGCAGGCGAGCAGCCATCTCATCCAAGTCTCCGAATACATTGACAGCAGTTGGCCGGACGGCCTTGAGGCGGTTCACAGCGTCAGCAATCACCCCGGATAGACCGCAATTTTCCGAGACATTCCTGATCGCCAGGGCGAGGGCATAGCAGGAAAACAGCCCGAGAAGTGGCGCGCCACGCACTTGCAGGCTACGAATGGCTTGCTCTGCTTCCGAGAGATCGTGGATATCCAGATAGATTTCGGAGAAGGGGAGCCTTGTTTGATCGAGGATTACCAGTCGCCCGTCGGGGCCGCCTTCCCAGTAAATCGCCGCGATGTCAGGCATCCGCCAGTTTCCTGCGCATTTCCTCGTTCTTTGCAGCTATCTTTCCAGCCATCTTCTTGCGGTGATCGCTCAGTTTCGACTCGAGCGACGAATCAGAAAGCGCAAGGATCTGGATCGCGAGCAAGGCGGCATTTGTTGCTCCGGCGCTTCCGATGGCAACGGTTGCAACTGGAATGCCTGCCGGCATCTGCACAGTGGAAAGGAGGGAATCCAAGCCGTTAAGGGTGCTTGGGCAGGGCAGTCCGATGACGGGCAGTGTGGTGTTTGCTGCGATAGCGCCTGCCAGATGCGCGGCTCCGCCAGCAGCGGCAATCAGGACCTTGTAGCCAGCTTCCCGAGCACCTCCGGCGAACAATGCCGCTTTCTCGGGGGTGCGATGAGCAGAACAAATCTCGATGCTGAAGGGTACACCGAAGTCCCTGAGCGTCTGGAAGCATGGCTCGAGGATCGGGTAGTCGCTGTCAGATCCCATCACGATTCCGACGACCGGCTTCTCGGGTGCGCTCATTTCTTCTCCTTGTCCTTCGGGTTCTTCTTGTCAGCAAAGAACAACACATCGAAGTACTTCATGATCTCGTCAACTGCGGCGAGGGGATTCGAGAATTTCCCGGTGATCCTGAGGTTGAAGAGTGCTGCTTCCTTACCGCTCATGTAGATAGCAAGGCACTCGTTCTTCCCGCCAATTTGCTGGAAGGTCTGAGTCTGCTTTCCGTCCACAGTCACTAAGATGCCGCCTTCGGTCCACTCAATCCGAGCCCTCTTCCCGCCGAACTTGTATTTGTACGGCTCCCGGCCAGCGAGGCCGAACCCGACATCCGAAAAGACGATTCCCCCACCGAGTTGATCAGTCTTGAGCGCGACACATATCTCGCAGCCCTTGCCGATGGCGAAATCGAACTCAACAACTGCCGTTCCGACGATTTGCCGTTTGAAAAGCAGGAGGCCATCGGTTCCTTTGCCGACAAGGACTTTGCCGCCAATGTCGAACGAGAGATCACCGACAGCGGCATTGATGGCGGAGTAGAAGAAATCGGCTCGCTGCTCCGGGGTACTGAAATCATATTTGAGGGTTTTCACGAACGAGTCGCGAGGCATCGCATCACGCGCCTGGCGCAAGATCTCGTTTATCGAGGCCAGATGAACGGACACGGACCTGGTATCCTGAAGGTCATCCAACAGGCGCAATGCGAAATTGCCGGCCGTCTGCAGATCGCCCTTCTCGTATGCTGCGAGCATTTGTGCATAAAGGTCTTCGGCGAGTTTTTCTCGCTCTCCAGCGAAGTCAAGAGGCGCATTCGGCGCCACAAGAGAGAAGCGGCGGTGCCAACGAAGTGCCGCAGCATTGTTGAAGAGAATCTTCATCGCAGGCCATACCTCATCCCACTTCTCGCGTGCTGCGGATAGAAGGCAGGGGCCCATGGGGTCTTCCACACCGTCAAAGCCACCCTTGCGAGCCATGGTGTAGATGAAGCCGGTGGACATCAGGTTGAAGACCAGTGAAAGGCGGACATCAAGCCCGCGGTCCTTGTAGATGACATTGTACTTGCCAGCTATCTTCTTTATCGCCCCCTTGACGAGGACCTTGCTGGCGAACTCCACAGTGATGATTTCCCCGCTCTTCTCGAACTGCGCGAGAGACTCGTAGTATGCGTTGAGGAGACGCACGTATGCGCCCGCATCGCTCTCGAGAGTCGCAATATCGTCATGCCAGGCAGACAGCGCAGCATCCTTCAGTATTGCCTCGACTCTTGCCTTCACGGGGGCAACTTCACCGGTAGCCATATCGGCAAGAAGTGCCTTGAGAGCTTGAGCATAAGCCGCCTTGCTGGCATTCCGTTCCGTAACGTTCCGTGCTTCTTCTGCTGCGGCGAGGTTTACCGCGGCGGCCTCGACTTCCTTTTGGTGCTTCGGGGTACAACCGAATTTCAGAGCTTCAAGGAGTTCCTCTGCTTCCACGAAACGAGCTTGCTTCGCCAAATCCGCGAGCGATGCGAGCCCGGCCAGGAATGCGGCTTCCACTTTGGCTTCGAGCTTCGTCCTGATCTCAATCTGCATCGTGTCACGATCAGGCACACCCCATTTGTCGGGAATGGAGAAGGAAGCCGCAGCGGTGAGAGCCTCGCGGAAGCGATTGCTCTTCAGTGAATCCGCCACCAGACCCTCTGTCTGGACTATCATTCTCTGGAGCAAAGAGTCGCGGTCTGCAGAGAGTTGGTCGGATAGAGCCTTGAGGTTGACTGCGTCAGCGGACGACGCTGCAGAGCTATTCCTGGCGATGAACTGAAGTACCTCGGCGAAGTTCCCTTTTTCGGGAGTGAAGAGGGCCTTC
>JBAZOJ010000273.1:0-4378 GCA_041648755.1 Candidatus Brocadiia bacterium | reverse complement strand
AGACTCCAAGGGCCGGTTCAGCACCGACTCAACCAGCCGCAAGGTTTACGCCGAAGAATTCATTGTTACAGGTAGAATGTCATGAGTGCCCCCACTGAACTCAAAATCAAGCCATACGCTCGTTTGCTCGCCATGATCGGCGACCAACTCATCAAAAACGAACGTATCGCCCTTATGGAACTGATCAAGAATTCCTACGACGCGGATGCCGATTGGGTGAAGATCACATTCGCTGACTTCGACGAGAACTGGAACGCCGGCGCCAACCCAAAGATCATCATTGAGGATAATGGCAGCGGCATGTCCCGAAAGGTCATCGAGACTGCGTGGATGAGTCCCGCTACGCCGCACAAAAGACGCGCGCGTTCCGAGGACCGCCTGACCCCAGACAAGAAGCGAGTCGTCCAAGGCGAGAAGGGAATCGGCCGGTTCGCAATGTTGAAACTCGGTTCACGCATAACCGTGACCACGCGCCCGAAGAACAGCGCCGAAGAATACGTCGTTGTCCTCGACTTCTCTGATTACGACAACGAGTTTACAACCCACCACGGAAAGTCCAAAGAACTCTTCCTTGATGATCTCAGCGGAACATTATCTTCCCGAACCGCCAAGGTTATCGTCCCTCGCACGGTGGTCGTCGAAGGCGTCGAACGACAATCAGGGTCCACGGGCACCCGCATAGAAATCGAATGTCTTAAGACCACATGGAGTCAGCCAACGCTTGAAGGAGTCGCTACCGATGCACTGAAGCTTCAACCCATTTTCACGCGCGCTCTCAATAACCGCCATGAACACCCGGAACTGCAATTCGATGTCGCTTTCTATCTTGGCGACAAAGAAGTTGCATCACAGACCCACGAGATTGGACTCCTTCGCGAGTTAATGGAGAGCAGCCCAGTTCTGAAGATCACAGACGGCACATACGATGCCGCTAAAAGCAGCTACCGTTTCACCGTCAACGGGAAGAAAGTTCAGCGCGATTTCGATGCTTTCAGGGAGATTCGACGGTGCCAAAATCGTTTCGGCGCTGCTGGCGATGATTCCCCGAAATATCCGTCATGCGGATCGTTTGGCTTTGCCTTTTACGTGTTCGACTTGAAGGCGGATCAGAGCAGCAAGTTTTACCTCGATAAGGAAAATGTCGAGCGCGTCAAAAAACACCGGGTTTACCTCTACCGTGACGGCATCCGCGTCTACCCCTATGGGGACCCCGATGATGACTGGCTGCGGATCGACATGCTGCGAGGAACTTCCTCAGCCGCTGAATTCCTGAGCAATGATCAGGTCATTGGTTGGGTCGACATCACCCATGTCGGCAATCCAAAACTCATGGACAAGACAAGTCGGGAAGGACTTGTTGGTGAAGGAGACACCTTCTAGGATTTCATTGTAACCATCCAGACGTTTCTCGCATACGTTCGCCAAGACCTCTTTGCCAAGTACCGGGCGGACGTGCAAAAACGGCGCGAGCAGAGAGCAATCGAGGAAAAGAGAGTCGAGGAGAACCTTGGCAGATTATTGAGTCATGCCGATGAGACAGGCGACAAGAAGACGCGCGAGCTGGCTAAGAACGTAGCACTTGCCCTTCGCACTGAACGTAGCTACTACGTGCGACGTGCGGAAACCACCGAGGATCTGGCCGCTGTGGGCATGGCGGTCGAGACGTCCTCCCATGATCTCATGATGATGATGTCGCGCGCATTCAACGAGTTTGACCTGTTGACCAACGCTGCCGACAAACGCGGAGGAAAGTGCGCCGCCTGTTTTGACAATCTCCAGAAGGTCCGTGGCATGCTCCATTTCGTCGAACATCGGATGCGCGACCTCCAGTCTCTGTTCCGCTCATCCAAACAACGGCCCCACGACATCCGAGTCCGGGAAGTGCTCGATAAAGTCGTCCGCATCTACACAAATCCTTTTAAGAAGAATGAGATCGAACTGAATATAGAGGAACTGCCACTACCCTTGATAGTCAAGTGCACCGATGCAGTTCTGATGCAGGTGTTTATCAACTTGTTCGACAACTCCCTCTACTGGCTTCGCGCGAAACCCAAAGGCAAACGCTCGATCAGAGTTGTGCTGGATGGCGACCAACGTCGGCTTCTCTATGGCGACAACGGTCCGGGAATTCCACCCGAGAATCGCGACTACGTATTCCGCCCATTCTTTTCCACAAAGGAGGATGGTCGCGGTCTGGGCCTCTATATTGCGCAACAACTCCTTGACCGATTGGATTACTCAATTGAACTGGCCGACACAAAACGCGACCGCATCCTCGAAGGGGCCTGTTTCGTCATCAGCTTTGCAGCCAAGGAGGAAACATGAGCGAAGCCGCAGCCAATTCTGTTCTGACCGGCATAGGAGTGGTCATTGATGACTACGTTCTCGCGAAGGAGCCCGAGAAAGACGATATCGTTGATATCCTTGCACAGATTGAGAAAGCAGGCATCCCATGCAAGGTCTATGATAGACTACCAACCCCTGACACATACAAGCACTTCGCCAACGTCGCTTTCATCCTGCTGGATTGGCAACTATGGAAGAAACCTGCTGAGGAGCTTGGACTACAGGACGTGGCAGTAGGTGGTGAATTCGAGAAACAAGGCGTTCAGGCCAACATCGAATTCCTAAAAGGGCTCAGGGACTCCTGCTTTGCTCCGGTCTTTATTTTCAGTTACTTAGACCCGGATGGAATAAAAAAAGAACTGCGTGACGCCAACCTGCTCGATGCAGACGAAAAGCATGCGTTTATTCTGGTTCGCAAGAAGTCGGACTTGAAGAGTACCGGTGCCAAACCGCTGCTGAAGGCCGTGATCGATTGGATCGAAGGCAACCCATCCATCTATGTACTTTCGCACTGGAAAGACGCTGTCACCCGATCCCAGAACCAACTCTTCTGGGACCTCTACGACAAGCACCCTGCTTGGCCCAGCGTCCTGTGGAAAGCCTATGACGGAGAAGGTGACGATCCTGAACACGGCCTCGCAGACATTCTCCTCCGGAACATGCGTGCCCGTCTCTTTCCACTAGCACTTGAACCAGATTTGGTTGCCCCAACGGCTGGGCCACAACCGGACCTCGCGACAACCCAGGCGGTACTTGAGGCGTCCATGATCGTGCCCCATGCGCGTCTACCCGAAAACCAATATGGATGCGGCGATATCCTTCAAGACGGGAAGGGGAAATTGTTCGTCAATATTCTGTGCGACTGCGATTGCCTGGCACGCGACGGGAAGGATCCGAATAAGATCATCCTCTACCTGCTTCGGGCTCGACCGATGGAGGATGCCATATTCTTGAAGGAGTACTGGCATCCGACCTCGGGCCTTGTTCAGATAAACGCCACTTACCACGTGCTCTTTCCAGTCAGCGGTAAAGCTCTTCGCGTGCGGTTTGGGGAGTTTTGCCAAGTTTCAGTGGGCGAGTTCAAGGCGCGTGGTCTGGTGCGACTCGGTCGTCTAACTCCGCCCTACATCACTCAACTTCGACAGCGTTTTGCACTGCACCTTCAGCGAGAGGGTCTCCCACGGATTCCCAACGAGGCCGTGCCTAAGCCCGATGCTGCAAAGTAGCTACATGTCCACGCCCGCTGGCATTGCCGTGCTGCCTATGTTTATGCAACGACGGCAGGATGAATACTGTAGCGGCGGTCTCTGACCGTCGAAATCATTCCTAAACAACAACCGGCGCTGACATTGCCGAGGACATCTTTGAGAAGTATCGTAATAAGGGTTTGAAATAATGGCATTGAAATCATCCATCGAATGGACGGAATCGACGTGGAATCCTACCACGGGTTGCACCAAGATCAGTCCGGGCTGCAAACACTGTTACGCGGAACGCATGGCGCTTCGCTTGCAGGCCATGGGACAGCCGAACTACGTGAACGGCTTCAAACTCGCCGTCCATGATGACGTCCTGGAACTGCCTCTGCGCTGGAAAAAACCGCAGGTCATTTTCGTCAACTCCATGAGCGACCTCTTTCACAAGGACGTGCCCGCCGCGTTCATCCAAAGAATGTTCGACGTGATGCGCCGCGCCCACTGGCATCGTTTCCAGCTTCTGACCAAGCGGTCGGATCGGCTGGCGAGTCTGAGCAAGCAACTGGACTGGCCCGGCAACGTCTGGATGGGTGTCAGCATCGAAAACGATGATTACACTTTCCGCATTGATCATCTCCGCAACACGGGCGCGAAGGTGAAGTTCCTGTCTCTCGAGCCGCTGCTTGGCCCGTTGCCGAACCTCGATCTCACCGGCATGGATTGGGTGATCGTGGGCGGTGAGTCGGGGCCGCGTGCGCGGCCGATGAACCCGGAGTGGGTCATGGATCTCCGCGACCAATGCCAGAAAGCCCGTGTGCCATTTTTCTTCAAACAGT
>JBAZOJ010000272.1:0-4383 GCA_041648755.1 Candidatus Brocadiia bacterium | reverse complement strand
CGGCGCGACGTGCAGCCGATCCGCCGGGACCTGGCTGAATTGCTTCGACCGTGGCTCGCGTGGAAGAAGCCGGGAGTGCCGGTGATCAACACGTCGCAGTGGAACTGGCACCGCACATCGGACATGATCCAGACGGACCTTACGGCGGCCGAGGTGAGCTACAAGGACGCCTCCGGCCGCTACGCCGACTTTCACGCGCTCCGGCACACGTATATCACGAACATCGGTCGCCTGCCGGTCGGAATGAAGACCCACCAGGAACTCGCCCGCCACAGCGAACCGAGCCTCACGATGCGGTACACCCACCCCCAGCTCGAGGACAAGGTCCGCGCGCTGGAAGCCCTCCCGCCGGTGAACCGAGCCCCAAATGGAGCCGCCGATACGGCGGTCGCGTAAGCGGCGTCGGGGGATCGGCTGCCGCCACTGTGGCGAACGGGTGAGTACATGGGACTACTTGGCCGATCATCCCAACCGCTCTTGACAACAACCCACGACTCTCTGTATCCTGGAGACCAGTAATGCAGGGGACAACTGCCATGCAAGACGTGCTTCAAGTGCTGGGTTATCAAGGATCTACGAATTTCATTGCCAGCAGTTCAGCCAGCGCTGTCTCGGCAGTCGACTATGCCCACATTTTTCGGAAGGCCAAGGACGCGTGCGGATTGCGCGGCGTTTACGTTTTGCGTTCCGATCCGAAATCGGGTCGCGCGATGACGCCCGTTGTCTATGTGTGTAACGCCAATGACGAGGCGAGCGCGAACGAAGTCCATAGACGTGTCTGGAATCAGAACATCGCCCCCTTTCTCCTGGTACAGACGCCCGGCTTTGTTCGTTTGTACTTGGGTTTCACCTATCGCTCGACCGGACAAGATGCGGAACGAGGTGTTCTTGAAGCGACCGTGGCATACAATCAGGTCGCTGATCGTCTTTCGGCTCTCAAGGCTGACGCAATTGACAACGGGCTGATATGGAAACAGTGGGGAGAACTCGTTACGCCGGAGACGCGCGTCGACTGGCAACTCTTGGACAACTTGCGCGCCCTTGATGATTTCCTGCGGCAAGACAAACTTAACCGTGACACCTCTCATGCCTTGATCGGCAAGTTCGTCTACCTCAGGTATCTCAGAGACCGTGGCATACTGTCAGATCGTAAACTGGCGAAATTGTCCATAGGCCCTGAATCAGTGTTCTCTCGAAACGCGACACTGCCAGCCTTCTGGGCGCTCGATGACCACTTGAATAAGTGGCTAAACGGCGCGGTATTCCCGTTGACGGCTCGAAAGGCAGATATAAGAGCCGAACATCTGAAGAAGGTCGCGGCGGTTTTCTTTGGCGATGAACCTGCCGGACAGCTTCACCTGCCTTTCAACGCATATGATTTCTCCTTCATACCGACTGAGACCCTCTCGAGCATCTACGAACAGTTCCTGCACGCTCCTGGGGAACAGGAGCAGGAACCGCCTGGGAGGCAGGCCGCCGCATATTACACTCCGGTCCCGCTTGTCAATTTCCTACTGGATGAACTGGACGAGAAGCACCCGCTGAAACGTGGTATGAAAGTGCTTGATCCCGCGTGCGGGTCCGGGGCCTTTCTGGTGCAATGTTATCGCCGACTGATCGAGCGAACAACACCTCGGCAGGGAACGGATCGGTTGCAGCCAAGCGAACTGAGGCGGCTGCTCGTGGATCACATTTTCGGAGTGGAACGCGACGGCGATGCCTGCCAGGTTGCCGAGCTGAGTCTGATCCTCACGCTGCTCGATTGTGTCGAGCCTCCTGATCTTGAGAATACACGTTTTCAACTACCCAAGCTGCGCAACAGCAACATCTTCGAGTCGGACTTCTTTGACTCTGGCTCAGCTTTTGCAGCAACAGGCAAGGAGCTACGTTTTGACTGGGTTGTTGGGAACCCCCCGTGGAAGGAACTCAAGAGTGGTCGCCTCTCAGTGGATGATCGGTGCGCGTGGAAATGGATGCGGTTCAACGCAAGGGAATTTCCGGTGGGCGGGTATCAACTCGCAGAGGCGTTCGCATGGAAAGCAACTACTCATTTGGGTCGCAAGGGTACGGTGGGCTTGCTTATGCCCGCAATGACGCTCTTCAAGGACGAATCCGAGCGTTTTAGAAGTGGCTTATTCACGCGGGCGTCTGTGTGGTGCATAGCTAACTTCGCAAACCTCGCATATGTGCTCTTTGGGGGACGCGCAGAAAAGGCGGCAGCGGCCTTCTTCTACATGGGTGAGCCTTCGTCCGCAGGTAATCGTATACTGACGTATGCCCCATTCGTTGTCAACCAAGACGCAAATCGCCCCCTTCCCCGTCACAAGAAGACAACTTGGAACATCGTGGTCAATTCTTCTGAGTTGCGTGAGGTATCTCAACGCCAGGCTGCCAACGGCAGCATGCTCCCCTGGAAGGCCGCAATGTGGGGTTCGCAACGTGATCTCCGGCTTCTAGAACGGCTCCACAAGGCCCACGTGGCTCTTGGGGATTTCTGTGACACACATCGTCTGCACGTTCACGAAGGGTTCGCACTCCGGGCCAAACAGTCCTCGGAAGACGTCGAGTTTCTGCCACAAGTAGTTGGTAAGAACCGTGTGGATATGACGAAGCTCCGCAGATGCGGCCACATCTTCTCATTTCCCGCGACAGTCCTCAGTCACATCGACAAAGAGCACGCCTATCTTCGTCTGCGTGGCGGACGAGCCGGTCTAGCTGTCTGTCGTCCGCCCCATATCATTCTAGACGCGGCTCGACGATTCGCCATCTTCTCATCGGAGTTTCTCGTCGTACCTCCGCGCCAAATTGGGATTGCCGGGCCACAAGAGGAAGAACGCCTCCTAAGGGCGCTGTCGCTCTATCTGGCCTCAGACTTCGCCCTTTACCATCAGTTCTTCTCTTCTCCTGAATGGGGCATTGACACAACCATAGCCACGCTGCAGGCTTTGCGCGATCTGCCCGTGCCCTTGGGGCACTTGAGTTCTCAGCAGCTTAAGGAATGGGCGGACTTGCAGGCTTCCTTGGCCAGGCCAAATAGCATGACCGAGGATGGTGAGTTCAGACGCCGGAGCGAAGAACAGGACTCTCTTGCGAAGATCGGGATGCACAAAGTGAACGCATGGGTCTGCGATTTGCTCGGTCTCAGTTCCTCAGAACAGATCCTCGTCCGGGACTTTGTCAACATCAAGATGCAGTTGGTCAAGGGCAAGGTGACGAAAGACACGATCAGGTCTCCCAGTGAGAAGGAGATTCGTGGATACTTGTTAGCTCTTGAGAATGAACTTAACGACTTCGTGGGAACGGACAGTAATCTGCGACACAAGGTGTCTGCCGTACTCGGAAATGAGTCGTCAATAGTCTGCATTGACTTGAAGAGTGGTGGCCATCAAGAGCACGCGCCCGTCATTCAAAGAGCGAATGATATGACCTCTAACGAACTCCGCAGCCTGAGACCGAACTTGCTCCGAAAGCACTCGCAATGGCTCTACTTCGAAAGAGGTCTGAGGATCTATGAAGGGTCGCGCACATATCTGTACAAGCCGATGGAGTTCATTCACTGGACCGAGACACAGGCTCTTTTGGACGCGGACGAAATCATTGCTGAGATAGTCGTCACTGACGAGAGCTAGGATGCATGCAGGCGAAGCCGGACAGAGCACATGGGTTCTCTAGCAATCGAGAGTACTATCTACGCGCGTTGCGGCGGCACGCTCACGAGTTGATCAACATGGGGTACGGTCGGCTTGTGCCTTCCGAGCTATCAGGAAGCGCAGAAACACACATCACAGGCGAACTTGTCCAGGCCATCCACGCCGCCATGCAGGCACCCGATGCCCCTTCTTGGGTCGTTCACTATGCGCTTCCCAAGGATGATCCTCCACTGAACACGCCCGGGCGACACGGCAGTTCGCGCGTGCGGGTCGATATAGAGTTCGAGCGGGTAAAATGCGGTCCGCGACCTCTGTTGCGATTCGAGGCCAAGAGACTAGGTAATGGTCATCCTGTGTCAATGTATCTGGGCGACGAAGGGCTCGGGTGTTTCTTATCTGGCAAGTATCCGACCACGCATGGCGAGGGAGGCATGCTCGGCTACATCCAGACTGAGAGCGAGGAGCACTGGGCTGCGAAGATATCTGCCGCCCTGAAAGAAGGCCGAAGGAAGCACACTGTGTGCAAGGACGGCCAATGGTGCAGTACAAACATTATCCACGGTCTCAAGCATACCTATCGGACTCAACACCACGCCCCCCGGCCCGGGGACTCCCTTCTCATCCACCATATTCTGCTCCGGTTTTGTTGACGCTCCCGTTTCTTGTTCAGAAGAACGGTTGCGCACATACAAATGCCATAGTCCGAAAGATGAGGTTCATCCGACTGGGCCGT
>JBAZOJ010000271.1:0-4409 GCA_041648755.1 Candidatus Brocadiia bacterium | reverse complement strand
AGTAAGATCCCTGCAGAAGCGGTAGGCATGCCACCAACTCAGACCGACTACCGGGAGATTGTCCCCTTCAAAATCGCTGGGATTCTCACCGACCACAGCAAAGTACTGCGCCTGCGTGACTTCTGTCACGCCGATGAAGAACGGCCTACCGACGATTACTCGATGTCCCGGGCTTCCGTCCGAGTCGTTGGGCTCACAGCCCATCTGAAATTCTCCTGCGGGCACGCCGACCATTCGCAAGGGCGTCTTCTTGACGATCTCCTCCACCTCCGAGACGGTCCAGTCCGTCCTCACCGGCGAGAGTGAGAGCCAGACCCGGTAGCCTGGGTCACGATGCCGCAAGTAGATTGAGAGAGCCAAGACACCTACGACTACAGCCAGCAAGAGCACAATGCCCTGTCGCCGCCTCAAAGGACTCTCCTTGTGACAACAAGCCGATTCTGCTTCATTCAACATCCTCACCTGATTCTCTTGTTGCAGAGAACAAGACATGCCTCATCTGCCGTAAATGACAGTCCCGCGCATCACGAAACGGCCCTTTCGGCTGGCGGACATCGTTACCCGAAAACCCTCTACGCAATACTCCAAGATCGGTTGCCGTCGCACATTCACCGACCACGCCACCGACCTATACTATCTGGCCGATGTGAACCTCGGCATTCTCGCAAGATGAACACCGGGGAAGACGGCACGTTTTGCACTCAAGCAACAGCCTGAGAGCCCCTGTTCATCTGCATCGAACATCGCCCTGCAACCTTCAGTCGTCGCACACCGCCCCGATGAAATGCCACTGCAACGGCAAAGCACCTACACAAGTGGCTTCATCCAACTGTCGTTCTGCGGTCCTCACGTTCCACCCCACTGGCAGACCCGGAGGTAAGAACCGGACCCGCTAAGGGATTGGGCGCATGCCATTTAACCACTCGACACCAGCTCGCTCGCGGATATCCCGATCCAGATCCCGTGGGGCTCTCCACTCATGGCATATTCTGTCATGGGCGCCAGCATTGAATACTCGTATCGAGGAAGTGGTGCAGTTGTCTTCAACCACGTCATTCCTGGGCACCAATGCATACGGTGCTGGATTGGCACGTTGCGCAAGTGCCTCATTCTTCGAAGCGAGGTAACTAGGCAATGACACGCGCTGTATTTCGGTACTTCCTCCCTTCGATTTGATTCCGTACAAGGAGACAGTAAATGTATTAGCGACGGATGAATATTGCTTCACTTTTATCTCGGCGGGGTATCCTGCTCCCTTCGCGCTGATTCTCTGGTCGAATACCCAAAACTCTATCAAGCCCTTTGTGGAAGTGATGTTTGCCAGATCGGGTTGCAGTCTCCTAAGCTCCCAAAATGATTGATTATCGGACGGCGAGTTAAACTCAGTAACCCATCCGCCGCAGTAAGAGTGTCCTACGCCGCCGACGTAGTGACCGTTGCGATCCCAGGCCATAACGTAGTCAGAGAACGTAGCAGTTATAAAGATATAACAATTGATTCTTTTCCCGGTTTGACTTCTGGGATTCTGCAAGTCACGCTGTGCATCTCCCCTACAGTCCTGACCCCAGTTCATAGGATTATATATTGAAGAAGAACTGCCCGCAGAGCTAGACCCAGAACTTGCTCCTGAGCTATCACCGCAGCTGCCGCCGCAAGTTGTCGCCGTAATCGGCCAGTCGGAGAACCCGGGGACATGGCAAATGGAAGCGTCGTGAGAGTTCGGCCAACTTGTGGCTGTCGTACGTATGTGCAGATGCTCCGACGCGATGCTTGGCAGCGCTCCACTACAGATCGACAGGTATGCTGCCTCGGCATTTCGCTCGCCTCTTGCACCTCCGAAAAGATCCCACCCGCCACTGACATAGCTTTCGCTGAAGAAGATGTCGTACTCTGCGTTCAGCACGCAGGTTTCTGATGAGTCGTACATCACGCGGTTGTTGCCCCAAATGTCAACGGTGCCGCTGTAGATGTCCACCGGGAAGCCCGTGCGCGCGGTCTGCACATTCTCGATGAATCCGATGCCGGTGTAGTTATCAAGGGTGTACTGCGTGGTCCACCACCAGTTGACGCCGTCGGTCTCGGACTCGGCGTACAGCCACCGGTCGCCGTGGGTTTTGTGGAAGAAGTGCTTCCAACCGGAAATGTCTGCGCAGACATCGTATGTGCCGCCGCCCTCTTCGGGCCGCGCCTTGATTATGCGGGTGTTGCCGATGTCATAGCCGTAATACATATCCTCGGCGGTGTCCGAATTCTGGTAGCGGACCAGGTTGTTCTTCCAGTCGAAGGCGAAGGACTCTACTATCAGGCCGGTTGTCTTTGCGGTCAGGTTGCCGTTGTCATCGTAGACGCATGTAAACGCGGTGCCGCCCGTGGCCGCGGTTATCCGGCCAAGGTCGTTGTAAGTGTAATTCGTGGCGGTTCCGCCGACGGTCTTCTGCGTCCTGCAGTACATACCGTCGTAAGTATACCCCTTGTTGTACGAGTTTGTACCCGCTCGCACCTCAGCGGTCAGAAGCCGCCTGGAATCATGCGTATACGTGGTGCTGTACGATCCGAAACAGCCCGTTGTGACGTCGCTGTCCACCTGCGAATTGTTGTCAGTGGGCAGTGCCCACCCCCTGCTTAGGCAGCCGGGCTCGTGGACGCTTCTCCTTTTGGATCGGCAATGCGCTTGCCTCGCTCTGTTTCCCACAGTCAAATCCTACCACGAATGTTTCTCGATGCAATTCAAACGCAGAAGCCAGATGCAGGTTTGATTTCTGTCCATCGAGCGTCGCCTGTCGGCTGTCGCTGATCCAGCAACCGGAGCGAAGAACGCGCCGGGACGGTCGCGGCGAGCATTGATGAATGATGAGTGATGAATGATGAATAAGAGAGGCACCGGACATCAGCGAGAATCGAAGGCAGAAAGCCAAGGCAAACACGAAGCGGGACGCATCGTGTACTTTGGCGGCCATTCCGCCCCTCTACCTCTGGGAGAGGGGATCAAAAGGGGTGAGGGTAGTTGCTGGTCGGGCCTGTTTCTTCTTCGTTCTCACCTCCAGACGGAGCAAGGTCCGCCTCAGGCGGAGACGCCAGACGCCAGACGCCAGACTAATGCAGCCGTGGCGCTATGCCCAAGCCCAGATCCCCCCCGCAAAGTGAGCACTCGCTTAAGGCTCGCCAGGGGAAAGAGTCTTCCCGCATGCGAGGTGGTTTGCGTTGTCATGTGGGGTGCAGGGATAATGCGCCAGGGCATCCCCAGCAGGACGAACGCGCGCAGACGCGCCAACCACAGTTCGCCTGCGGGATGTCCTTGAATGTCCACGTGGCAACGCCTGCCCTCCGGAACTTCACGAAGGACGGTGCCCCTACGAAGAACAGCCTGTCAGGCCAATGCCGCGCGGGTGCGCGGCGCTCCCAGGGTATAGGTTTCTCCACGCCTATTGGTTCATCCCAAACCCATTTTGCCTACTCATCGTTGCCCTCTGAAGCGGGCCTCGCAAAAGGTCTTTCCTTTCCGCTCTCCGCGTCTCCGCACCTCCGCGTCTGCCGCCGCTGTTTGCAGCGGTGGATGACCCTGTGGGTGAGAATGGCTTTGGCTTCGGTTCTCTTTCGTGTGGTTCGTGTATTTCGTGGTAAAAATGGTTTACGCTTTGGCCTCGCAAGGCACATCTTCTTCGTTCGGTTCGCGTTGTCTCTCAAGGCTTCGCCGACGAAACGGTCATTAGCGTTTATTGACTCGTGCTTTCAGCACTTCGCCGACGAAGCGTTTGCGGACAAAATCCTCTCGGCTGCCTTGGCCAACTGTTTGAATTTTCTTCAGTCTATAGTACAATTCGCACGTCAAACATCAGAAGCCCCCTCAGGCCGTGTATACGCGGCACCGATTTCAGGGCAAGCACTGGGAGGAAGAAGTGAAACACGCATCATTGGCCCTTCTTGCGGGAATGGCCCTCTTTGTGATGGTTGCATTGTCCAATCCGCTGTCGGCCGAGCAACCGGCGACGGGGGGTACTACCGTCAAGCTGAGCTATGTAACAATGAAGGATATGGCGGACTATTTCACCCCAAGGTACAACAGGAAGCTATTAGTATCTTCACTCGACCTGCCAAACGGAAAGTCGCGCGGGATTGCCTGCAACGTGACTGAGCAATACGTTGAAGTTGACACCGACCTTGACGGCAAGCCGGATACGAAGGTCGCCCAAGGTGGAAGGACCGTGGAGGTCACTGTTGCCGACGAAAGCGGGGCAAAGAGGAAATACTCGGTGGTCCTCTGGCACGATACTAACGTCGATCGAACTCTTGAGGCTGATTCGAAGGGCTGGTACTACTCCACTGTTTCCGCTGTTTCCGGGATAATCGAAGGCAAGAAGCTCTTCATCATCGACGACAACTGCAACGGGAAGTACAACGACTTCGGGGCG
>JBAZOJ010000270.1:0-4420 GCA_041648755.1 Candidatus Brocadiia bacterium | reverse complement strand
CCAGGAATTCCGCAAGGGACTGGCTGTTGGTCCTTGCCACGTCGAAGCGCACCACGGAGAACATCTGGGGGCCATGCATCGTCTCACTGTAAGCCATCTTGCGAGCCATGCACTTCTTTACCTCATCCTTACCGTTCTTGCCCTCGTAGCTCTTCTGCTTGAGCCCCTTACGGATGAAAGCCTTCTTGCGGGATATCTCCTCAATGTCTGCAAGGTACCAGTTCTCGATCATCCTGTTCGGCACAGCGATGTTCACATCGGCATCACAGTCAAGCGACTGGAAAGCCCGACGAATACTCGCCACGAAAGCGCCATAGGATTCCGTGCGTTCCTCGAAGTCCAAAACGACAACGATACTGCTGCACTGGAGATCGGTCAGCATCTTGATCTGCTTGAATGCTTGATTCGCTATTTCAGCTACTTTTGCGGTGTGCCCCCTGGGACCATCAGTCTTCAGTATTCGACATTGGCCCAAGAATCGTCCCCTGACTGAAGCAAAGTCTCCAGGGCCGTCCACGATGACACCGATGAGTTTATTCGCCACCTGGAACACCTCCCATCGCCCCGCTGACCCAAAGGTCGCCAAGATGAAATCCCGATTCGGCCAAGACATTGCGGATGTCGTCAATATCTACGATTGCGGAAAGTGTCGTCCCCGCGTCAGTCTGTCGGACGACAAGAATTTCCTCAGGATGCGCAGCATTCAAAACAGTTGCAGAGTGGGTGGAAAGAAGAAAGGTCGTTCCGTGGAGCTTGGCCTGTTCACGCATAAGCTCAATCAGCCGCTGCTGCATCCAAGGATGGAGGAAGTTCTCCGGTTCCTCGATCAAATAGACTCGCGAAAAGGGCACGAATAGGCTTACTAGAATACACAACCACTTAACCGTACCGTCTGATACCTCTTCCGGGTGAAAGGTCTCCTCGCCAGCTTTGAACACCACGAATCGTCTGCCGTTCGTGGGGTCGATCTCCACAGAGACAGCGCTGATAGGCCAGACGGCAGCTGAAAGCTCACGGTTGATGCTTTCCAGTACGCTAGCATAGTGTGCCGCCTGTCGGTTCCTCGGAGGCATCCTTCGCGGAAAGGCATAGTACCTGAACCAAGTGCCACCATGCCCAGGGAGGTACGGCGTTGCCCCGCACATTTTATAGTCAGCATCCATGAAAGAAAGTGGCTCAAGCTTGTCGTACCGCCTATGCTCCAAGGCATCTATAACCTCGCTGACTGACCTGCCGTCCGGAGCCATCTGCGCATAAGGGAGTTGTTCAGCGGACAAGCGAGCAACATCCGGGAGAATGTTGTACTGGCTGAGTGACAAGAAGCTCGACCACACATCGCGCAAGACACTGTCGAGTGCAACAACGAGAGGGAAACAGGATTGATCCTTGTCCCTACTGAGCTGACCGACAATGAATCTGAGGGGCCCGCTTCGGAACTCCTCTGCGACATCTTTCTTCTTCTTCTTTGTCCCCATTGCTTCGCCCCAACAGCTAAATAGGTCACTGCCAAACTCGTTCTTCAAGGATAGCTGGCCCCTTACTCTCGGCTTGTCGCCTGCTCGGTCCACGTCCAGAGTGAAGAGCGTCACGTCTTCCTCGCCGCGCTTTCCGATAATCTCAAAACTCTCGCGAACGATAGTCGCAATCTTGTCCCTTCCTGCCTGCGATATTGTGACTTTCCAGCGGAAAGTGCATGGAATCTTGCGCCGCCGATACGTTCGCCGTCCGTAGTCCTGCTCGAGACAGAAGGCTATCTCAGGCTGCCCGTGGTGAAAAACCCTACGTGCGCCTCCTTGACGAGCGACAGCCTGTGCAACTCCGAAGCGGTAGAGATGCGCAAGAAATTGAAGTGACGAAAGGAGACACGTCTTTCCTGCGCCATTGGGTCCGACAAGGATGGTGAGCCCTGGTTTCAGGTGAATTTCCGCTTGACTAACGGACTTGTAGTTGCAGATCCCGATCTTGACATCCATCTGGCACATCCCCTCTCCGAGGGAGCCCCGGTGATACGAGGGACAAGCAAAACCGCTGACGCTGAACCATGTTACTCAATCCGCTTCGAGTAACCTCGATGCTAAGACAACAATGTTACTGCTGTCATGACTCCTGTCAACTTAGTCCACGCGGACTTTGCTCTGTATCCGATTTTGCCATCGTTTTAGCCCGTCTCGGCGGTACGAACTGCCCCGCCAGAAAACCCATTTCATAGACCGAGCGCCAGAGTTGGGCAGCGAAAGGGAGCGTGCTTTCTGCGCGTCCGATCTGGGGGCAAAGCTTGTGCTGAGCCTCGATGAAGTGATCCTTGATGAGCTTCACACAGTCCACAATCGGCGGAGTATTGTTTCCTAAGAGCTTTGCCTTTCTCCGCCCCCGCCTCCTAGTCACGCTAACTCGACAGAACGTAATCATGCCATGCATCGCCGAATCTGACCTCCAGAGCACTGCGAACCAAGCCAACATGAGTGAAGAAGACGCCTTTCGCACTCCGCTCTTCGCTTGTTCCAAAGTATCCGTTCTCAATGCCTCTACTAAGGCTGGCCGCCTCGGCTTTTTTGACTGCATCCTGGGTGGACGTAATGAACTCGTGTAGGATTCCAACAGTGTCTATTTCGAAGGCCTTCAGGTCGCACAGGAGATCTCCGTAGTTCTCGGGGATTTCCTTATTCTGAGGAGGAAGAAGCTCATCCAACACTCGCTCCAAGAGGTCTACATTCAGATCATCATCCGGACGAGGTTCGCCGATCTGCTTTACGTATGTCTCCCTTTCGCTCAAAACCCTTTCGAACTCGAGATCCACTGTCTCCAAGAGGGCGGAGACTCGGTAGATTGACCGTTGCACAGGCGCTGGTACACTGGAATCCTGCTTGTACTGCAAGTGGTGGGACGCGCCTGCCCAAATGTGCTGCGCAAGCGTCCTTATCTGTATCTCAGCCTTGAATGCTGCGAAGTCCTTGTATGTTGGGAGCTTGAGCCAATCTGGCGGCATGGAGACAACCAGGTGTAGCGATTGATATCCGAACTGGTCCTCCTTCAGCCTGCAGCCGGTATCCTCTTGCTCCACAACCGAAAACGTCTCGGAGATAATCTGGCGGATCTTCTCAACGTCCCGCTTGAACAGCAAAACAAGGCGAATTCCCACAAGGTCGGAGAGGTCAGTCAACTTTTCAAGCGCGAGCTTCTTCTGCTCCACCTTCTCAGACAACGACTCCCACGACTTCACGCGGTGCTCAATCGGCACTCCAAGGGGAATTCTCTCATCTCGCAGCAGTTGGCTGCACTGCGAGACCAGCGCCTCGGAGAACCTCCTCGCCTTCTCCTCCAGCGAACTGTACTGTTTCTGGAGGGCGTCCAGGGACATGGTCATATCGCATCCTCCAACGCTTTCGGTCAGTGCCACCTGGTCAGTCAGAAAGTCCAATGCCCGTTTCCCAAGAAACGGCATCTACGGCGGTTCCTGACAATAGCAGAACTCCAAGGTTCTCCATCGTTCCTCGCTGACATCAAGGATATTGGGAGAATATAGCAGATCCAACTCGCATGTCAAGCAGCATTTGCGGCACTCCGCGTCTACATCTCGACCACTCGTCGAAGAAGGCGGACGCCAGCAGCGGAGTCCTTTCATACGCTCAATGTCACAACATGCCCCATAGGTACTCAAGCCTCCGTCGTCGAACACTATCGCTTGCTGGCCGACGCACTGCGAACCGATGAGTCACTTCGTTGATCCTTGGCTTCCTTTGGGGGATGAACTGCTTGCGGCATCTTGCTGACTCACAGGCTATATGCTGCACACTACATGAAGTGTGGCATCGGCCGTCTTCTTCAGGTATAGATCAGTACTTCCAAGAAGGCTGCGCATGTCTTGACTCACCAGCCTCTTCGAGAGTCCTGGTTGGACAACGGTAGCTTCGAACGCGAGGGAAGAGTACTGAGAGACCTTCAGAAGCCGACTCAGCACTGAAGCGTCTCCCTTTCTAAAGCGTGAATTCCCCGCGTCTCGCCACTTCGCTTCTCTGTGCTTCATGTGTAACACAAGATCATGCAGACCTCGATGTTTCCATCTAGCAGATTTCTGTGCTTGTCCGCAAAGCTCATAGAGGTCTTCTACGCGCGCTCCTGGATCGGGAGATGCTGAGTACTTGCAGTGGATGAGATGGAGCAAGACAGTACCGTTGTCCAGTTGCCTCAATGCGATAACATCCGCCGCCTCACCGCTACCGTCATCGTTGAAAACGACGTCGTAGTTGTCCGCGAATCTACCTATAACCCGCTTCTGGATTGAGTCTCCTCTCTGATCTGGGCCTTCAGATTCCACGGTAATATTCACCCCTTCCCAAGTCCATACGGCAAGAGACTGCTCCGGGAAGCTGCCTACTAGTGGCGCATCCACATAGAAGTTGTTGTAGGAGAATGAGCCATC
>JBAZOJ010000269.1:0-4480 GCA_041648755.1 Candidatus Brocadiia bacterium | reverse complement strand
AGCCGACTGGGCCGTCCAAAGACTCTGCGTGATCAAGCTCCTTCACCTTCTTCACCAACTCAGTCATGCCTGACACATCGCAGACTGCGAGCACCCGGTGTTTATCTCGGGCAGGGTGGTCCTCGTCGCATTTGAACACAAGCACATTGGTCGTGCTCCACGCCACAAGATTCGGAGGGGCATGCCCTTCATCAACGGCATAGTGCCGATGTCCTTTGTCCATCCAAGTCAGTCGCTTTACCTTCTCGCGGCGTTCAATTGACACACACCACGGAAAGCTTCCCAGTCCTGCCATGTGGTCTGCGTCTATAACTCGGAGATAGTTGCCGTCGCTTAGGTCGATCTCTTCGCCGCCCAAGACACGTGGAACAGTATCCTGAAACAGTTCCTTCTGCCTTCCGGCCACACCATTGATCTCGTAGAAATCTAAGTACGCTGGTCGGTAGGCGATCAGCCCAGAATGCTCGTATCGCTTGTGCCCATTCCATGATTTCTCGAAAGGCGGAGCGTCGTAGCATATTTCCAGTGAACATACAGGCGTTGTCGTTCCGAAGCAATTCTGGCAGATTTCCGAAATGCGCTCTTTCTTCATCTTCTCTTCAAGATCAGTCGCATATGGATATCCGGTCACACCTAGTAGGCCGCCGGGGTGCACCAGTTGTTGCCCCCGCAAACAAAAGACATGGTAGAAGTTCACGGGAGAAATATACCATGGCGGATCTGTGACCACGACATCGTACTTGCCGACATGTTCAGTTGGCAGAATATCGAGGACATCGTATTGCTCGACATTGCTCTTTGGCAGTAGCCCTTTGCGCAGCCACTCCCTCAGAGCATAGTGCCCTCGATCCAGCAGCATCCACGCGTCGCTCTCTTCCTTGTGCAGTCGGTGATGCCACAGGGCAAGCGTCGGACAGGCAAGGTAGCAGATCTTCCCGTCCCTCCTGTGGCTACGGACGAACTCCACGATTGCTTGGCCGGCAGTGGAACTGAATCTCCAATCATAATCCATGTAGTGTGGCGCCGGAACAAGGTGAAGCGTAGATGACTGCATCTGATCTTTAGACGGTTGCATGGTGTGGCTTGACAGTTCGATCTTCACATAGCTGACCTTCTTACCCTTGACAAAGTCCGTATGCGGTATCCCGCCACCAATGTCGCCGTGAAAATACTCCGAGACTGTCCCGCTGAACAAGTCTTGTCCCAAAAGAATCTCAACGTTAGTACGTGCGCCCTCGCTGATGAGGGAGACCCGGCTGATTCCCCCACTTGATCTTCGTACAAACTCATTCGTCAATTCCGTATCTCCCGCGAGTACCACCATGTCCCGAACCGGCAATTCGCGAGAACCGACAGTAGAACGCGGAACGATGAATGTTCGGTACTGACCTTGCTCGCTTTCCACATCGCGCGGTCCGGGGCTTGCCCTTGAGAGCGTTCTTGCGGACTTGAACGTAACGGAAGAGCGCGCGGTTTGTGGTGGTGTCAGGCGAAACGCACGAAGGCTGCTGGCAGCAAGCCGGATCCGGAGGGTCGGGAGTAGACCTGCCAGAATCCTGAGCTTGGCTCCAAGAAACTCCAGCACGCTGAACTCCACGGGACGGAAAAACGCGGGGTCCTCCGACAAGGGCAACTCTATGTTCAGCTCATCCCTGTTCCACGTTATGAGCGCATCTGTTGCGCTCATGCTCTCCGGGGCGCTAATTGGGCGCCCCCATTCCTGCAATTCGTCGGCGACAGCCACAATGACGGGAAGGCAGTGGTTCTTGAGACCCAATGGCTTGGGGCTATGCTCGGGAGATACGGCCACGCCAACACCGGACACGCTGAGCCTCCTGTCGTGGAGGGCAATACACTGCAAGAGATACAGAAACTCCCCCACCGGGTTGTCCCGTTGATTGCAGACGACAAGAAAGTTCTTTACGTCATCGTCAAATCTCATCTCTGTATCGCCGCTAGGGGACACAATCTGGTTAAAGAGTGCGGCCGCTCCTATCAGTGCGTGTTCTTCAGTATTTGCACTTAACATTTCCTCGAGGAGGAGTTGGGGGTCAACAAGGTTCATAATCTGTGTGGGGTTGCGCGGGTCCACCGATCCATCCCTAAGTCGCTCAATTGCACTTGCCATGTCGGCCACTGATACGAATACGCCAACGCTACTTAGGCTCTTGGCAAGAGCCGCTCGGTCCAAGATGCTGTGTGTTTGTAATTCTGGCAGGCATAGGCGCACGTTCGTTAAGACCGATGCGATCCTTCGAACGACTTCTCCAAACAGCGTCACGGGAAAAGCAACGTCGTGGAAAAGCCCCGCGAGGAACGCGACAACGTAGGGGTTCACGTCAGCGGGGAGTTTCAGGTCCAGTGTGTTAGTGTCAACAAGGCGAAGTGCGAGAAGACCCGCCCTAACATTATGACTCAGATGGTCGCGGTAGAATCTATGTGCCACGTGACCAGTCGCGCATATAACCTGCTCGATTTCTGGAAGTTGTTGAAAGTAGTCGAGAATTCCTTTATTGATGTCCTGAGGGTGCCCGTCGCTGCCAGCAGCCGGACCAAAGGCATATCGCTGAGATGCCTGTACCCAAGCAGCCTTGAAGACGCTCGCAGCATTTTGCCGCGCGTCCGACTCGTTCGTGGATGTCGCCCACGCGCGAAGAGCGCTTTGAAGTTCGGTACTCATAAGTCTACCGCGCGAATCGGCCAGTTTCGCACACGTCTCGTCAGAAAAGGCGTCAGCGACGAGCTCAATGTCGAGTCTGACTATTCTGGACCGGTTTCTTGATGCGCAGAGACCGATATGTGTAAGCGAATCAGGACGACGCCTGAGCGTCTGCCAGCCACTCTGTTCAAGCCCGCCCAGGAGCGATAGAATCTCCTGCCATTCCATTTGGCTCAGCGAAGAACATATCTCGCGGTCGCCGCGACCATCCTCGAGCAACCGTTTGGTTTTTTCGATATGCTTGATCCTGCGAAGAACCAAAATCGTGTGTTCGCAACTGCGCAAAGCCGCCCTGTTTGGCGGTCGATCAACCATTTGACGACAGTATTGTTGGGCTCCAGAGGGCGGCGGGATTACTGGAGTGCTGTCGTTGTTCTCGAAGCTGGCCGCGTCCACGTAAAGAGAACCAAGCACATCGTCTGCATTTTCAGGCTTTCCACCCTCAATTGTGAGGACAAAGAACGCTCCGCACCGATGGATATTGTGACTGTAGTAGGCAGGGCAGTGATCGGCGATCTCACGAGGCACGGATACAATTGTCGCGTAAGGGACGTAATATACGTCCCGCAGACGAGCCCGATACACCTGTCTCATGTACTGGTTGTATAAGAGCACCTTCGGCATGCCAGAACCCCGAGAACACGCTTTCTTCAAAGCCTCAAAAAGGCCGAAATGCGTCTCCCAAGGCTTTCGCCACCAACCCCACACGCAGGAATCATCCGGAAAGAGCAGGTTCATGCCGTTGCAGCGGAGGGTTCGTGTCCCGTCGGGGGGCTTCTTGCCCGGACCTTCAGGAGAGGAAGAGGCGGGAAGTAACGGCGTGTCTTGGGGACGTGGCTCCCCCAGCTTCACGGCCAGATGCTCATTGATCGTTGAGCTTCCTTCTGACAGAAGGGGGAAGACATCATCCTTTGAGGGCTCACGATCTTTGTACACCAACAGGAGCTCGTGGTTGTCCAAGTCCCATTCAAAGAAGTCGAGAGCTGCTGCTTTATCTGCTAGACCCACACCGAAGCTACCCCCTAGCACGGCCCGGATTGGAAGGGCTCTTCAAACACCTGCGGGCAAGAATATACTTGTTTCCAGGATGACATGCAAGCGCCCGTCTGGCAATGACCACTTTGGCCACCCACGCGACGCCATCTGGGGGCTTCGGCAATTGCTTTATTCTCCTCCAGCCCATTCTGCGTCTTGGAGTGGACTCTCCTGCTGTTGGCGGCGATCATGGCCGGACGGCGAGACACTACCGTCCAAGGTTCAGTTCCAACAGCTTCTCGAGTATCTGGTCGCCGGTCAGGGCCGGGTCCCAGCCATAGGCGGCGAAGACGGCTTCGTCGAGCCTGTGGTGGGCGAGGTCGAGCCACGTGGGGCGCTCGTTGTAGAGGGTGGTGAGGGTGCGTTTCTTGAGAAGCGTGGCGCAGTCGGCGTCCTTCGCTACGATGCGCGGATAGCGGACGGTTCCGATGCCGCGCGAATCGGGATTCTGGACGTATCGCGCCCACGGGCCATCGACGGAGCCGGGGAACTCGAGAACCTCTTCGCGGGTCCATTCGGGCGGGTTCAGCCAATTGTTCCGGAGTGTGTCCAGTTCCTTCGCCGCTGCACCAATCGCCTCGATTGTGGCGCGGGCATCTGTGGCACGGGCATCTTGCCCGTGTTCAAATCCAGATTCTTCCACGGGCGGGACGCCCGTGCCACGAAGTCCGCGCCACGGCCAGTCGGCCACGCCTGACCTCTCAGCATTCCGGTACGTGTACTCCA
>JBAZOJ010000268.1:0-4505 GCA_041648755.1 Candidatus Brocadiia bacterium | reverse complement strand
CCAGGGCCCCACGAGGCCTGCGGGAGGCTGGGACTATCGGCTTATCGGCAGGATCACCTCCATTGACGAGATAAACTCCAGTACCGGAGAGGGCTCGCGGTACTACCAGTTCACGTTCGAGATGATCCAGCGCGGCAGCACAATCATCGTCTGGGCCGGGGCGTACAAAGTGAAAAAGGTCGGGCGCGACGATGTCACGCACCGCTGAGGAGGAAGGCAAAATGCACAACAGCATACGAGGCTTACTGGCATTCCTGGTTGTTCTTATGTCTCTTGCCGGCGTCGGCTGCACCCAGAACCGGGTGACCGAGGGCCCGGCGCCGGGAGTAAGGGTACGGGACGAGCGCGCGCCCTACGCGCAGGTTCGCCTTAACACGGTGGCGATTCTTGACGAATCCCTTGCCAAATGGGACGACGTGAAGAAATACAGCAAACTGGCCGTGGAGTCAACCAATTCCGAGAGAACCGCGACCGGCACGCTCAGGGCCTGGGCCCTGCTTCGCAATCGCACCGACTACGATATCAACCTTGAGTGCAGAGTGCAATTCTTCAACGTGGACGAAGAGCCGCTGGAAGGCCCCACCGCCTGGAAGCGCCTGTACCTGCCCCCGAATGGCGTTGCGACCTACTCGGAATCCTCGGTTGGGACCGAAGCGATTCACTACTACTACATCGAGATCAGGGAGGCGAGATGAGATTCCTTCTACTGGCAGTCTTCGCGGCCGCAGGCCTGCTTCTGGTCGGGTGCACACCTAAGCCCGTGGATCAACTAACTCCGCCCGGGTCGGTTGATCGTCATCCGAACAGGCCCGGCGTCCACAAGGAGGGCGAGCGGAATCCCACGTATATGAAGCCGCCGTTCACCGCTGCAGGGCCGCGCAAGTCGCGCTCGCGCTGATTCGAGCTTTGGGGTGATCGGCGCAGGTTGTCCGTGCGGATGGGTCCGCTCGAAAGCCTGTCGTCCGGGGCAGCGTACTTGTGTTACTTCAACAACAGGGAGGCTGGATGAAATACGTTCTTTTTGCCCTGGTTATCGCCAGCGGCCTGCTTCTTTCGGGATGCACATTCCCGGATAATCAGCATCACTCGTCCGGGTGGGGGCACCGGGATAGATCAGGCTCCGATTACCGCAGGGATGGCCGCGATGATCGCCGGTATACTCACGGTGATGACCGCAGGGATGATCGCAGCGACGACCACAGGGACGACGGGCACTCCCCGCCGTATCGGCACAGTAACCACACGCGCTGACGAAACATAAGAAAAGCCGCCCTTGGGCGGCTTTTCTTACTATGTTGATCCACCGGGCACCGGCAGGATTTTCCACAGGTTACAGCAGGGGGGATTTCAGGAAGGGCGTTTTGCAAACTCCTCTTCTGTAATGGCGTTCTATGGCGGGATACGGCGCCAGTTCCCATGCTTTGGGGTGCCGGAGCGCTGATCCTCGTGGTAGTATGTACACGTAAGCGCTGCCTCAGGGGCCTCCAGCCAAATGGGGCAACGCACAAGATACGGGAGCGGGGCGAAGACTCCGCAAAACGAACTCACCGCACCGGCGACTATCGGGCATAGGCACTAAGGACGACCGGCGGACAACGATATGAGCATGGAATGATGGATGTGGCTATACAACATGGACGTGGATTCGCTCGAAGGGCCTGACCCCGCAAAAGAACGCATCTGCCCCCCAATGAACCGCAGCCTGTTCGGGATACTCGTTTGGAACCAAGGCAATTTACTTCTGTTACGTCGAAACCAGGGAGACAGAATGAAGTTCGTTCTTTTGGCACTGATTGTCGCCGGCGGTCTGTTGCTTTCCGGATGCACATTCCACGGGCATGGGAATTCCTCTCCCGCATGGGGGCACAGCAACGATTCGAAGCCCGGCAATGGCTGGGACAAGAAGACTCCGCCAGGACAACGCAAGCACCGCTCACGCTGACAGATCACATAAGCAACTGCCATGATCGGGCGCGACTGATGGTCTGCGCGAGAGCCTGGTGAATTGCCAGTGGACGCGTCGGCCGTCTGAAAGCGAAGGCATAGGCAGCCGAACGGCGTTGTGACCTGATCGGAATCTCGGTTTGGACTGAAGCGATTTACACTGTTACGACGATGCCAAGGAGGCAAGATGAAATACGTTCTTATGGCCCTGTTTATTGCCGGTGTGCTGGCTCTTTCAGGATGCGAATTCCGTGCCACGGGGACTCCCTCTTCCGCATGGGAGCACAAGCAGGAACCCCGGCACGATTACCGTAGAGATGACAGCCGAAACGGCAGGCACTCTCCGCCATACCATCGCGACTGGCGCTGGCGCTAAAGGCCTGGAACAGGGGCCGCTCATACAAGGGGGCCCATGCGTTGCCGGTTGGATCACCTGCGGCAGCATTGTGTCAGATGCCAGGCGGACCCCCCGGGGTCTCTGTCTGAGCGCAGTACTCGGTTCGTGCTGAAGCGATTCATTTCTGTTGCATAGTTGCCGGGAGGCAAGATGAAACTCGTAGTTTTGGTGCTTGTTATCGCCTGTGGCCTGCTTCTTGCGGGTTGCACAGTGCGTGTGGAACGTGACTCGCCCTCATTGGGGCACAAGACCGAGGCCCAGCCCGATTTCCACAAGAATAAGCACTCCCCACCGCATTATCGCAAGTCACACTGGCGCTGATGACCCCGGTCCGCGCCGTCCCGGCTCGTTCTTTTCTTCCTTCTTCCGCCTTTGCTTCTTCTCTCCTGCCCTGGAAAGCACGAAGCGGGATTCCTCAGCCCACTCTACCAGCCTCTGGGCGGTCCTAATGGCCGCGGATCCTCGTTGCCGGTCTTGAAGCTCCAGCGCAGGTAGAATGGCTTTTCCGGGTTATCGGTGGAGCGCAGAATCGCGGTGTACTCCGTGTTGCCAGCCAGTCGCTCCTGGGGGAGTGCGCAGACGATCATATAGTTGGCCGGATCGGTAGCGCTGTTGGTCGGGTCTGAATTGTAGGTGTTCACCGATGGCTTGGCCTCCGTCGCCAGCCCGAGTTTCCAGCCGCCCTTTGCCTTCACCTTGGCGAAAACAGCCTGGCCGACCGGCAGGTCGTACGCTTGTGTCTTGCCGATAATCGGCATTGGCGCTTCGCCTGTGGGATTGAACCCCGTGAATACCCCCGTGGCGCCGTGGGGTGGCCAGATGAAGATAACAGGGCTGTCGGAGTCATTCCGATCATTCCTGTCAGAGTGAATATCAACCGCAAAGCTCTTGCCGACCAATGCCATGCCGGAAGACTTCAGGCCGGGGAACAGCATTCCCTCGGCGTGATAGACCGTGCGGAATTGCTCGATCACGCACTCGCGGTAGGTGCCGTACATGAATCCGAGGTTGGAGTTTCTTCCTGCGCGCGCTCCGTCCTCAGAGTAGAAGCGGTTCGCGGGATCCTCGCCGTGTCCGCGCTGGCCGGTATTTGCACAGTATTCCGCGTGCTTCCTGCAGGCCGCTGCCTGCGAGTCGCTCCACTTCACGGGCGGCGAGCCTGCCCTTTGCCGCGCAGTATTGAAATACGACCAACCTGCTGTCAGGTCGGCGCTTGAGCCATCGAGGGGCAGGGGCAGCTTCTTTGCCAGCACCTTGATCTTCCCGCCTGTTTCGTCAAGTCGGATCGAGTATCCCGCGATGCCTGACCATATATCGCCCATGAAGGAGCCCGCGACCGCCGCATCCGGCCCGCAGATGCCATCGCTGCCGTCGGAACTGATCTTTCCGTCACCGTCTGCGTCAAGGAGACAAACGGTAACCCCGTCAACCGAGATTTCCGCGCCCCAATGCGGCGCCCACCCGAGTTCGTCGTCACGAAGATTGAATATCGAAATCGCCTTCTGGTTTCCTGTTGGCCCGAAGCGTATCACGGTGGGCAGACTCTTGATCGGGTGGGACTCTTCCTTGAGCTTCCAAGTCAGCTTGCCGCCCACGGGCATCACTGTAATGTCCTCGCCGTACGCGTTCGCCACGGTGCAGGCCAGGGGCTTGGCGACAGGGAGGATATGCGATATCACGTTGACGGGTATGGAGAGCGGCCCGAAGCGCGCGACCAGCTCGAATTCACCGGGCATCTTCGGCTCTTCGCCCCGCACAAGGCAGACGCAAAGGAGCATGGTGATAATCAGCAGGGAGGTTCGGCAAATGAATGAGTATCGCATACCAAATGATACTCGAACCGGGCCGGATGTGTCGAAAAAAGCGCGTGTGCGGCTTTCGTTTCTCGCGGAACAAGGTACACTTGGGTTGCCGTTCGCAATAAGCGATGACGAGCAGAGGTGACAATGAATTACGAAATGACTTCCGAGTTTGCGCCTGCGGAGAGACTTGCAGTGGCGACGGTGTTGTCTCAGGTGAAGTCCCTGTCCGACAAGGGCGCAATTCCGTCCCTGATTGAATCCATGCCTGTCATGGTCATGGTGCTCAACGCCCAGAGGCAATGCGTTCACGCAAACAAAGCACTGTTGGATTTCCTCGGGATAACAGACCCAATGGTCGTGCT
>JBAZOJ010000267.1:0-4603 GCA_041648755.1 Candidatus Brocadiia bacterium | reverse complement strand
AAGAATCGTAAACCCTGCACTCCAACACGCCATTGCGGGCAATCGCTGCGGCTGACTGCTGAACCGCGGAAGGCCGAATAGTAGGAGTATCAGAGGGAGTAATAAATGGTGGGAATGGCGAACTGGTTCGCTTCCCGGGAGAGTCTGCCGAAGCCATCGAGACGACAGCCCAACAGGCGGCTATAGCTGCAAAGAGAAATGCTCGCCGCATTAGTCGTCCTCCAGGAACTCAGTCATAACAGAATCAGATAAGGCTATTTGGCTCTCCGGTATTCTAACTCCTGTACGGGTCAATTCCAGCATGCCTATGGCGGTCAGGTGTTTGATCTGTTTCTCGAACAAGGAAAATGCATCGACTCCGGTAACTGTCAGAAACTCCGTGGCGACAACGCCTTCGTGTCTCCTGAGCATGAGCATAGCAGTTTCGCCGGCGAACTTCCTTGCAGAAAGCCGCTCGCGCATCTCAACCGGGAGCCTGCCAGCCTCCAGGGCGACGGAGTACTCCTTGAGGTCGGCGACATTGCGGCGTCTTTCGCCGTCGATGAAAGAGGCGGAGGACGGACCAAGTCCAAGGTACGAGCCATTTCGCCAGTAGAGACGGTTGTGTCGGCACTCAAATCCAGGTATGGCAAAGTTGCTGATTTCGTAACGCCTGAATCCGCGTGAGTTCAAATACTCTCCGGTCAACAACATGCGATGAGCTGATAGTTCCGGTGGTTCGGGCTGAAACTCTCCAAGGCGGGCAGACTCGAACAAAGGAGTCCCTGGTTCAAGGGTCAGGGAGTAACAGGAAATGTGCTTTACCCCGAGTGAAATGGCCGTATCGAGTTCCTGCAGCCAGCCTTGGTCACTCGTTCCAGGGATGTCCGAGATAAGATCAACCGAAACGTTGGCGATGCCAGCCTGAAGAACAGCAGCGACAGCCTCCTTGCTTTCATTCCCGGAATGCCTTCTGCCAAGAAAGGCGAGACGGGAGTCATCGAAGCTTTGAACACCTACGCTGAGCCTGTTCACTCCACGGGAAGAAAACAGCCTCAATCTTGCAGAATCCAGAGTCCCCGGATTTGCCTCAACGGTATACTCTTTGACAAGATCGCGCGGAAACAAATCGACAAGCGACAGCAGAGCATCAAGTCCTTCCATTGACAGTGAAGTGGGGGTTCCGCCGCCGATAAATATGCTGTGAGGGAAAACTCCCGGAGCGGTCAACTTGATCTCGCGGCGAAGCGCTACCAGATAGCGAGCCTCATGTTCTGAGGATGCAGGGATGCTGTAGAAATCACAATATCGGCACTTTCCCCTGGCGCAGAAGGGAACGTGCACATAAAGGCCCTCAACCGGTTGTTTCAAAACCATACCTGATAATACCATCCTTCGGTCGCAGGGCAACACAGCACCGCATGCAGTGTCAAAGTTGCTCTCGGAGGCAATGGAAGGGCTTGGCTTCAGCACAATTCTGCGTTGCGGGATGACGAAATCGAGACGTCGAGTTTGTTTTCTCCAGTGACCATGACCTTCCGAGACCAACTTCCGAAAACACAGTTGGTGATGCAGATTCGCTGCGGCCACTGTATTTCGGGGCCTGAGCGCACCGCAGCAAAAGAACTGTCCGTAGGCTGTTGGGCACCGGTCACCTACCTTTTGGCCATAGTTTTTTCGCATTTGACATATTAAAGAAAAGCGGGTAAACTTCGACAGTCCGCAAGAGAATGACTACGTGATTTGCAGGCCGTCCTGCGAGAAGAGAACGAAGCCCGCGATTTGAGGTCGAGACGTTAACCATTTGGCCTCCTGAAGTTGCGCTCGTTTCTCACCTCAACTCGGTTGGGCACAGAAGGTGTCGCACTCAGGGCGTGACACGTTCCTTGTCCAGAGTTTATGATACAAGTTTCTGCGCATCAACGAATTCAGGCCGTTCGTCAATATGTGCTGTCTTAGGAGGAACAATGAACAGCAAACTCTCAGATTATTTTGCCCTTGTGACTAAGAGCCGCTCGGCCACAGAGTCGCAGGACGTGACTTCGCTGCGCAATCGCATGCGCGAAGTCTCGAAGAGCATTCGCAAGCTGAGCTCACAGGTAGCCGATCCATCTGCAAACTTCAGCGAGATCATGGGAAAGATTTCCGGTCTCAAGGAAGAGCAGCGCGGGATTCTCGACAAGCTCTCACAGTTCGGCAGCGTAGACAAGGTATCCTTGAAGAGGAAGATCCTTGAGAACAGAATGGATTTGCTCAACAGCCCGTATCGCGATGGCTGGCACGATGTAGTTGATTTCTTCAAGAAGAACCCCGTTGCGTTGACTGCACTCATTCACCAGACCGGCTATGAGGATCTCGACAGAGTTCAAGTGCTGAGGACTCTACCATTCCGCGGTCGCGTTTCGGGACCGTACGGCGCGCGCTATTACTACACCGTTCGCATGGCCGATGGCACGGACAGGCCGTATCCTTCGGTTCGCAAGATCATCGTTACTCTCGATCAGTACAACAGAGACTTCCGCAGTCTCGCCCTCACTTTTGATGTGTTGTCGCGTATGATCATGCGTGGCCTGACAATTAACGGCATGCGCATCGCCAGTATCTCCAGGCGCGTCAAGGAGTAGTTTCCGCGATCCGTTTCGAAAGCAAAAGCCCCCGACTGAGTCGGGGGCTTTTTTTCGGGCTGACGCCCGTTTTTTCACCCCGCAGTACCGTTACAGGAGTGGTGAGAACCTAAAGCCAAAATGGCCCTTCCCAGATGGCAAGTTAGTCCCCGCAAAGGGCATGAACTCGCTGCAATGGAGATAAGGCCTGCGGTTTAGGGTGTTGGTTCCTCACAACTTCTTCTGTTCACGCGTACCGCAGGGAATGTTTCCTACGGAGAAATCTACCACATTTTCGGACGTTTGCGCTCAAGGAAAACGTTTTGACTTTTTTCCCCGAGTCCCGATAATCGTGCGTAGAAAAGGAGGAGTATGCGACCCTACGTAAAGGAAGATCTTTGCATTGCCTGCGGGGCTTGTGCGGCTGTATGCCCCGCCGATCCGGTTGTTTTCGAAATTGGCGAGAAGGCGGTTGTCGCTCATCCGGAAGCCTGCACTGCTTGCGGTGCATGCGAGGAGAATTGCCCGACCAACGCGATTCAGATTAAGTAGGGCCTTCCCCCTTCTTTCCCTCGCGCCGTCCTTTCCGGCGCTCCTCGTCCAACAGGTAAGTCATTTCCTCAACCATCGGATCATCGGGCCGATATTTCTTTGCCCTCAAAAGAAGCTCGCCCGCGCGATCCAAATCACCGGACATAATGCACAGCTTGGCCAGGTTGAGCATCGCCGAAGCGTAGTCGGGCGAAATCGTGAGAGCTCTGTCAAGTTCAGCTTTGGCTTCAGGTATCCTGCCCATTCTGCTCAGTGCGATTGACATATTGTTCATTGCAGATGCATCGCCCGGGAAGGCGGCCAGATAGGCTCGGTATGCTGCCACCGCATCCTCGTTTCGGCCTTCGCGAAGCAACGCATCGCCAATCCTCATGTGGATTTCAATGAGCTTCGGATTCAGTTCCAGGGCTTTCTTATAGCTCTTGACTGCTGCCCCGAACTCTCCGAGTCGGTAGCTTATGTCACCGGAACTGAAGTGAGCATCCGCGGAATCAGGCCGCAGCTTGATCATTTCCGTCACGGCCTTGTTCGCCTCCGGGTATTCCTCGAATTGCAGCAGATTGGCCGCGATCAGTGCAAGTCCGTCATAGTTGCCCTTTGATGTCTCACGCGCTTTCTTGAAAGCCGCCATCCCCTGCTTCCGATCACCCGCCAGCATCGCGTTGTATCCGATGCCGTTCAGAATCGCGGGCAACACATGAGCGTCAGGATTGAGAAGAAGGCACCTCTGGTACTGCTGAAGGGCTTCCTCGTGCTTTCGAGCAATGGTATGTACCGATGCAAGGTTGACTCGGTACGAAACGTTGTCGGGCTCTTCCGAGACCAGTTCAAGGAGCACTCGCTCAGCTTCGAGAAGCTCGCCGTTTTCGAGAAGAAGAACGCCTGACAGTTGTCTTGCGCGCGAGGAGCGCGGATTCATGTTAATGACCTCGGTGACAAGTTGGCGTGCGCGAGCCATCTTTCTCGCACGGTGTTCACCCAGGGCTTCTGCGAGCAGTTCATCTTCAGACTTCCCCTCGGCATACTCGTGGATCTTGCGGTCGCTTTCCGCCTCCGTCATGCGCCTCATCGCTGCCGGCAACCGGGACGGGACATTGCGCATGACATCGCGCCAGACAGCAGGACTGACTTCCGATTTGGCGTTCTCAACACGGGATACGAGATCCGGGGCAGCGTTTTCGCGAATGCGGCTCATGACCCCACTGAACCGGTGTTCCCCGTTCCATTTCAGGATGCGTGCCAAGACAATCTCGCCAACTTTCAGAAGACCTCCAAGGCGTTTGTCCGCAACGAAGGCCTCGAAATTTCCTCCGATTTCCTTCAGGCCAACTCCGGCCTCGGTGCTTTTGATGACGCGATAGTAGTCCAATCGTGAGTTTGCAAGGGCCGCGAAATTCGCCCTGAGTCCATCCGCGAGCCCCACGGCGGATTCCGAGAATATGGCCGCAGGCGTTCGTCCCCATCTTCCG
>JBAZOJ010000266.1:0-4613 GCA_041648755.1 Candidatus Brocadiia bacterium | reverse complement strand
CGAGAATACCGCGAAATCGATGACGCGTGCGTCGAGGCCCAACAGTTTGCGGGCCCCGGTAGGCGGATCCGAATGGTTACCTTCATTCTCCCGACCGGATGCTATTTTATGCCTGGGGGTGCGATGGCCCTATGGAGTACCGGGTTTGGAGTGCGCGATTGGCACACCCTTGTGTTCGAGACTCCTGATCGCATCCGAGAAACCCTGCAGCAACTCCGAGCGAATTATCTCTATGTTGATACATCTCCGGAGGCCATTTTATTAAGTTGCGACGCACACAGCGCACTCTTCCAATCGGACAACATTAAAAAATACCTGCGAGTCGTCTGGCAAAAAGGCCCCCACTACCTTTTGACATGGCGCAAGGAGCCTTCAGCGGAATCGCCGAGGGACAGAGAATTTCGCGAGCGGTGGCTGCAGATGCGCGGGAGGCTCAACATCGCGCCGCTGTGTGCCCGCATTCAGGAGTATTATCGCGCGCAGCATGGAAAATTTCCCGTTCGTGCCGATCCGACGCTGCCGAAGTTGCCGGGATGGCAGTAGAAGAATGGGAGCAGGCGTGTCCGCAGGAAATCAGCGCCGCGCCCCGCTTTTCTCCCGATCTCGGACATGAGGTGCAGTCATGAGCCTGGATGTTAGCGCTACTGCGGACAACACTACACAGACGAGTGCGATTGCGGATCCGAGCCGGTCGTCCGTGATTCTTTCGGCTGTGGTATTACTTGCAGGATTCCTCGGATTAGCGGTGTGGTTCGGCGTGATTGATGTCTATCACCAGCACTTCTTCGATGCCGGTCCGATTGTGCTAGCCTATAACTTGAGCCGCGTCATCTTCATAGGATTCTTTGCCTGGATTATCGCTGCGAGCGGATTCATGCTCATTGCAATTTTAGCACCGGTGGACGGCTGGTGCGAGCTTCCCTTGGCTGAGCGTCTCGTTTTGGGTTTTGGAGCCGGAACCGGACTCTGGCAGATCGCCATGCTGATACTCGGCATGCTTGGCCTCTATTACCGCTCGATTATGATAGTCATCTGCTGCATTGTGCTCTGTGCTTCGGCAAGGTGGTTTGCACGCATTTTTGGCGAACTCACGCAATGCGTAGCATGCCGAATTACTGTGTGGCGGCAATTACGAGTCGGCGTCGTCGATATCGCGTGCCTCATGATCGGTGGCGCGATTATATTGTTATTGCTCGCCCGCGGGCTTTACCCAGGGGGAGGGGGCGATTACTACACCCACTATTTCCCTTACACCCAGGAAGTACTGCGGAACCACAGTCTGGCTCCTAACGATGTTTGGTACCATTATTACTATTCCAAAGGTGTCGGCCTTTCCTTTCTGGCAATGTTGCTGACCGACCCGCAGGCGCCAGAGCTGGTAACGTTCTGTTGCGTGTGTGCTGCTGCGCTCGCGCTTGCCGCACTGACGGCTCGTATTGCCCCCAACTCCCTATGGCCCCTAGTTTGTGGGGTACTCTATCCACTGTTCTATTTGGTGTCAATGCCCATCGGGATGTTTGCCGGGGCGGGAGCGGGCGGTGATTTCCAGAAGTCACATGAAGTGACGAGCGCGCTGATTGTCATAGTCGCTTGGGCTTGCGTTATGTATGATCTTCAGCCCCGACAACGGAAATATCCAAGCTTCATCACCGCGGTATTCGCATCAATAGCGACAGCGATTTTAACACCGGTAGCTGGCGGGCTTCTTGCGATTATATTTGCTCTTCGTGCAGCTTGGTCGCTGATGCGCAAGACGTTTCATCAGTGCTGGGGATACAGCATCCTCTGCGCGGCAGGCACTACCCTCTGCATATTCGTTCTGAACTACTGGATCACCGGTCTGGTGACAGACCAGGCGCTTGACTTCACGTGGCGATTTGCAAACCTGGAGAGGCTAAACAGGTGGGGGGTGATCCCGCAGCTCATTGCGGTAGCCTGGATCCGTGATAACTACGCGCGAATCGCACCACCCCTGGGATGGGAGATTATTGGCTTGCTCCGGTATTTCCTGCGATGGGACGCGGTGTGGCCGCTGCTCTGCAGCGGCGTTATCGCACTTTTCGGCACTACTCTATTGAGGCGACGCAACGCTGATCGCAGTGTTTCCCCAGCGCGAACCGCACTCTGCACTCTCGGCTGGTTTGTCGGTCCGCTCGTGCTGCTTTCTGCTGGTGCAGGGCGCTCGCAGAGCGTCTCTTACTTCCGTTTCAGTACCTTCTTTTTCCCGTTGCTGGCGCTGTTTGCAATCACATGCTGGGCGGCGTTGATGGCGCAGTGTCGCGATCCTCGTTGTGCTTTGGCCCTGCTTGTCGCAGCTCCGATCGTTCTGCTGACCGTGAGCTTGATATCGTGGGATACTACCTATAACTGGTTCGCGCGTGTCAACGCAATAAAAAGGCACACCTTGCGATTCGCTAGGGGGCAATACAGCCTCGCCGACGCTTACAGTAATCAGCAGGGACGAGGAGACTACGACTTCGGAGCAATTTACCCGGGAGCGCTGGCAGCGATGCGGCAGGTGGGACCCAACACGCGCATCTGGAGTATGGACGTTGATTCCTACTGCATGGTGCCTGGATGCCGAGTCGAGAGTGTCATTTCTTTCATGATGTCACGGCATCTGAACGAAATACTCAACGGTCATCCCGATCAGGCACGCGCCATCCTCCAGCAGGAGGGGCTCAACTACTTTCTCTTTTCGAAAGAGTTTAGGCTTTTGGATCTGCTGCCTTATAGCCGGCTGTTTGCTCCCGACACCATCGCCGAGTACCTCGGGATCAGGTGGACGGACGGCAAGACGTATCTCTTGACCTGGCGCGGTCCCGGCACGACCGCGATCGGAGCAGATTTTCTCGACGCGTATACCGATCGCGTCACTCAGCCCGAACATCCATGGTTTCGATTCCGGAAACTATTGCCATACATGAACACAGTCATGACAGGCTTAGCCGCATCACCGCATCCCTGGGAACCAATGGATTTTCCCTGGAGACGAGTGCGCGGGATCGATGTGCTAGAGGCGACGTATGGACAGAATTGTCAGAAATTCTCCCCGGCACCGCCTGCTGTTAACTCAGTGTACATCGGAAACGCAACCGCTTTGGTCTCTGATGATTGCTCAGGAGCAATGAAGTGTGATTTCCATGTCGACGTCAAACACATTGAGGATCCGGCCGTAGGCTGCAGCAAGAATTTTTCTGTGACCTACAGGTGCCTGCCGGGCGGCCAGACAACAATCGCTTTAGTCCCCCCCGAGGCGAACGGGAAAACTGTCACGCTCTCCTGCGGGCTGGAGACGGAGGTACGAACCGGCACTCCGGCTCGCCCGGAGCGCTAAAGACCCTGACCAACTCGCCTAGCCGCCAAGCCTTTTGGCATTCCTGCCCTCCTTTTCCATTGCCGTAAGGTATCTGCTGTAATCGAAAATCTTCCGAGAGCGCATCAGTCGCTCTTACCCACTTGTCGCAAAACGATCTTGATTCAAAAAGATCTGCTTGGGCTCGCGCACAGAAGCCGTTGCCCCTCTTTCTTTCTCCGTGATCATCTCGGCCGGGTCAATTTCCATTTCTCGTGTGGAGAACGTAATCCGGAGTGTGCCTTGCGGCACACGAATGTACAGTTCGGAATTGATGAGAAACTTGACACGCCAGCAACGACCATCGGGCTATGGGCGCCGCCTGGCGAAAACCTTCTGATTGGATGTTGTCCCCCCCAGGCATTTTACGACGGTATCGAGCAGTGTGAAGGGAATCAGGGCGATCACGTTTGTATCGCGAATAAACGAAGCGGCTACTCGCAGCCGGGGGTATTTCTTCTCGATGCTTGACTGAATGGAGTAGACCCAGGTGATTGGCGCGCATAGGCTCGTGTGCTGCACGACATCGAACCCATTCGTGGAGAGAAACCGCACCAGGTTGGTTTGCGTAAACAGGTTCAAGTGCCTAGGGGTATAGAATGCACCCCATGTGCCTTCCCGGAAAAATCTACGGTCATATCCGTCGGGGTTGGGTGTCTCGATAGTGAGTAACCCGTTAGGCTTCAGGCACGTACGGATGCTGTTCAGGGCTGTTCTGGGGTCCCAGAGGTGCTCGATTAGTTGATTCATTATGACAAGATCAAAAGAGGACGCAGGTAGATCCGCCTGTTCCACTAGACTGCAGTAGAGATGCACATTCTTGGCCGTCAGCCTATCTCGGACCGGCTCTGAGAAATTCCAGTCCAGCCCAAAGGCTTCAACCTGCGGGTAGCGATGCTTGATATCGATGAGCAATTGGCCGTCTCCGCAGCCCACGTCCAGAACCCGCCCGCCGCGTTCGAGCACGCTCTTGAGAGGGGCCAGCCTGCGTCGAAGAATATAGGACTTCACGAAGGATATGGGACTGTGTTTTTTGGAGAACTTGCCGGTAAAGGAGGGATACGTTGCGGGATACATGGTTGAAACCTCTGATGCGGCAGGCCGTGGATTGAGGTACACATGTCCGCATCCTGAACAGCGAACGAACCAGAAGGCCTGATCGCTGCTGTGGTACAGGAAATCGAAGCTGCGGGCTTCCTCCGTGCTGTCCAGAGAGCCGCACACGATGCAGGATACGGCCTCAAGTTGCATCGGTTTC
>JBAZOJ010000265.1:0-4656 GCA_041648755.1 Candidatus Brocadiia bacterium | reverse complement strand
TCTCGGAGGGTTGGAGCGTTTCCTGGTCCAGCGCTTCGAGGTCACGGCCATGGAGGAGGTTACGCCTGGGCACATTCGGGCGCATCTGAGCCAGCTCAAGGCGAGGGCGCTCTCGTCGGAAACGGTGCATCGGAGCTACGGGGGGCTACGTTGCTTCTTCCGGTTCCTACTTCGCGAGGGGCTCATCCGCTCGAATCCCATGGAGCTGGTGGAGCGTCCGAAGCGGGAGCGGCACTTGATCCAGCCGCTTCGGCCGGAGCATGTGCGGGCGCTGCTGGAGCAGGCGGATACGAGGACGTTTCTCGGGCTGCGGAACAAGGTCCTCATGATGCTCATGCTCGATTCGGGGCTGCGGCTGTCGGAGGCGCTTCACCTGAAGCTGGCGGACGTTGACGTGGCGGGGGGGACGGTCCTTGTGATGGGCAAGGGCCGCAAGGAGCGGCGCGTCCCGTTCGCCAAGGTCACGCGGCATGCGCTGGAGGCTTATCTGGTCGCGCGGCGGCGGATATTGGTCCCGTCAGAATTGCTGTTCGTCAGCCGGCGCGGCGGGGAGCTGACGAGTCGGCATATTCAGATCCTCATGAAGCGTTATGGGGAGGGCGCGGGAATCCAAGGTGTGCGCGTGTCGCCGCATACGCTGCGGCATACCTGCGCGACCCAGTACATTCGCAACGGGGGAGATCCGTTCAGTCTCCAGCAGATCCTTGGGCACTCGACGCTGGAGATGGTCCGCAACTACGTGAACCTGGCCAGCAGGGATGTCTATGACGCGCACAGGAGGTTCTCGCCGATGGATGGGATTCTGAGTTAGGAAGACAGCAGGGAACGGCGTTCAGCCATTGCTACGCTGGCTTGCCAGCGTAGCAATGGCTTGGGGGCCCTGTCAATTGGGCCTTGACAATGTGTGGAGCGCAGACAATAATATACAATGAATTGTATTCAGGAGTACAATTAACTGTATGGAATACAGATTGGATAAAACCGGTCTTTGGGACATTCTGGAAGGTTGGAGCCCTTACGCCACTCGCAAGATTCGACTAGTGGCTTGTGGCGGGACTGCTTTGACCATCCAGGATCTGAAGCCGTCCACAAAGGATGTGGACTTCATCGTCCCGGTTGAGGACGAGTACAAGGCGCTGATCACGATGATTCGGAGACTCGGCTACGAGTTGCGGACCGGCACGGGCTGGTCCAGGGGGGACGCCTACATCTTTGATCTCTTCTGCGGCAACAAGGTCTATGTGACGGAGCTCCTAGAGTCGCCGCTGGATGAGGGGAACCACATCCCCATCAAAGACTTCGGGAAGATCTCGGTAGCGGCCTTGAATGACTACGACCTCATCGCCACGAAGATGTTCCGCGGCACTGATGTCGATGTCGATGATTGCACGAGGCTGATTCGAGCAAGAGGGAAGACTTTCGATCTGGAACGGCTGCAGGAACGATATCGCGAGATGGCGGGCTATGATCTGCAACCGGAGCGGATGATGAAAAATCTCCAGTATCTGCTGGACGGCCTGAAGGAGGGATGATATGTGGACTGGAACGGAAGATTCAAGCCTTTATGCTGCCCTGTCTCAGTACGGCTATTCCTTGCTTCAGCCCGAGGAGAATGTGGACCCCAACCAACTCCTGGTCAAGCTGGCCAAGAGCAAGGATTTCCGTCTCTTGGAAGGGTTCCCGGTGGTGCTGGCTAATGCTCTTGAAAAGCAGCCGGACAGAGTGAATCTGGCTGCAGCGGAAAATACCCTGCACGACCAAGCTGCTCGCGAGCGTTTCCACCAGCTCGTGCTCTTGTCGCTTTGTCTCTTCGAGGTATTCGGCTTGGAGAAACTCAAGCCGGCAGGATACGCGCAGGATGCCAAGGATTTGGTCGACCTGAGAAACCAGGTCGTGCACAACATGCCGCTGGAGATGGGCAAGGGCAAGCTGGATATGGAGCGAGTCAAGAAGACCTTCCTGCGATACTATGTGCGGGGACACGAAAATGAGTCTGCGGAGAGCAAGGCCAAGCTTCGCGAGGAATTTCGCCAGGAGTATTTTCTCTCCCTGTTCTTCGCTCCAAAGCAGAAGGATCTTCTCAAGAAGAAACTGCGCGACGAGGAACTGACCAAGACGGAGAGGGAATATTTCTCCAGAGTGGTGAAGAAAAAGCTGATGGCTTTGGCCGACCCCGATCTGCATCGGCTGGCGCTGAAGGTGCTTCAGCAGGCGTAGTGCGCGGTAGAGGGGTGAAGACCCCGGCCGAAAAACGGGGTTGGGCGGTCCGTTCTCGCGTTCTACGGACCAGCGCGGACGGCCTTTGCGGGGCTAAGGCGACCCGGCAACCTTTTGGAATTGCATGCGGGATGAGGCGGATTTCTTGGGGCTGGAAAAGGTTCGCTGGTGGAGATATACTGACCGGTAGAATTGAAAGTTAGGGCTACCGACAAATTTAACTTCATGATTTAGACGAGGATACAATGGAATCAGCTCTAATCGGGATTCTTGGGGTTTTGCTCGGGATACTTCTAAACGAAGCGATTCGGCGCAATCGGAGAATTGAGGATTTTGGAATGCGGGTTTTCGACAAACGTCTCAAGATATATGAAGAACTATATTCCAAAATCAACAAAGCGGTGGAAGTTGCTAACGTGGTTGTAGAGGAGGTCGGCCACACCAAAGAACAGCGTCATGGGATGATGTCGGAAGTCATACTTGACCTGGCGGGCTTTTGTGATGAACATGCGATGTATCTCAATGACGAAATAGCACTCCATTCAACGGGCTCTTTTGTCGGAGCGGAAGACATTTTTGAATTGAAGCCCGCAGCAAAGAAGCACGCACTTGAGAGATTTCGTGAGGATGTGAAATTGGCGAAGGAGATGATTCGGAAGGAGTCCGGCATCGTAGACATAGAGAGACATTTTACCTCCATAACCCAGGCGAAACATTCGAGCCGACTAATTGAATACTACCGTGAGCTCAAGAGTAAGCAGGAAGCCAAGACGGTCTGAGGGAGCCCTAACATCCGGTTCTGCGGGCGCGCGCATGTCGCAGCACAATGTGAGGTTGAGCACTGTGGCGCGTAGGTAGCGTGCGCCGCAGACCGACACGTTATGAGGACAATGGCGGTACGGTAGAATGCGATTAGCGTACGTCGACGGCAAGAGGCCATAATGGCAACGAACAGGAATGTCCTGCGCTGCGATGTGTGCAAGACGCTCACCTGCGTGAGGACACTTATCGGATACCTTGACCAGCACCCCCTTAGAATCTGCTGCGGGAACTGCGGCATTGAGATCCGTGGCACCGTTCACATAGACCACAAGAATAGTGGATATCGATTTGAGTTCCAGAACGCGGTTGACGTTGGTGGGGAATGTCCCGACGAGGCTGCGTACTACATGGAGGCTTCCGGCGAGTTGCTGACACTCAAACTTCAAGCGACACCTGATGGGAAGGTCCCCCAGTTTTTCTCGCCTTTTTTCCGAGCTCAGCAGCAAATGGGCATTGAGGGAGTTGAGGAATTTAAGGAGAAGATTCTCCCATTTATCGAGCTCTCCAAAGAACGCTGGCCAACAGTTAAACGCGTCAATGATCTTTGGGCGCGCGGCAATTTTGAGTTTCTAAAGGGGGAGCTCCAGAAGATACTCCCTCAAGACAAATATCCACTAAACAACAGGTTGGAAATGCTGAAGGGAGTTCGGCATGCGACCATGTCAACGATATATCCACTCCTGGATTGGAGACGATTCGATGCTCGTGTGCAGCATATCCAGAGGAGCATTGTTCGCGCAAGCGATCAGAACAAGCAGAACCTTACTGAGCTCGCGAGAGAGTTTGCCCAGCGAGGGTTGCTTGAAAAGTACCGTGCGATGCTACTCGGGCGGATAGATGCTTTCATCGCTGCATTTCCTTTCTTGATCCCGGTTTTCTCAAAGCCATTCTTCAAGAAGGGGTTCTCATCGGAAATCTATAGGCAGTATGGCTTGAGCACATGTGGATTCGAGGACCTGAAGGGTTATTATGCCGATGCATACGAGGACGTCTTGGTAATGAGCCGATTGGCGGCAGCGCACAACAATCTTCTCGTCCGAGGGGATTACCGGACGATGGCGAAGAAGCGAAAGGATGTCTCCTCGCTTGAGGACTTTGACAACTTATCGAAGGGGAGTCGACTTGAGTTCTTCAATGGACGAGAGACATTCGATCCGTTGCTCTATGGCTCACTGAACGTGGGGATTCGCAATGCGATCGCCCACAACTCCTTCAACTATGATGGGCGGACCCAGGAAATTACGTACTACCCAGATGGAAACAGGGCGGCGACCAAGAAGGAGCAGATGTTTCTTCTTCACTTCTCCGAACTGTGTCTCGAGAGCTTTTACGCACTTGTGAATCTCTCAGAGTTGGCCCTTTGGACAGAGCGGATATACCTAATGAGTGAGGGCGAAGCCCCTGACCTGGCCGCCTCTTGGACTTTGGTCCTCGAGGGCGGTGAGTAAACTGAGGTCGAGTAATGGCTAGGGCAGTCGCGCGCGAAAATGGGGTCTAGACATATATGAGTTTCGCTGACTGGGATGCTGAGGATGTGAAGCGGGTTCATCAAGGGCTGTTGCTGCTGGGATGGCGTGCAGATTCCCGCTTGACGGCGGATGATGCCTCGCGTATTCA
>JBAZOJ010000264.1:0-4704 GCA_041648755.1 Candidatus Brocadiia bacterium | reverse complement strand
CGTCGTCTGGGAACTGAACCGGTTTGGGGTGATTGACATCCCGTTCCTGACCTCGTTCCAGGCCTGGCTGACACCCACTCCAGCGCCGACTGCTGTTCCTACACCGGTCTCCGGAGCCGTTAAGTAATATCGTTGCTAAGAAGGGGAAAGTGAGATGTCAGAACACGATCCAATTATGGTGCCGCAGGAAGTGAAGTATCCATGCGGCTGGATAAGCTGGGTGTCCGCGGTGTCCGGATGCCTGACGGCGCTGGGAAGGGAGACCGACCAGGTCGAGGTTGCCGGCCGTAGCGGCTATGCATTTCACTCGTGCATAGCGCCGGACCTGTGCCCGTCGGGCCCGACAATGCTCGGCTGGGGCTTGCTGGCAGGTAGCGGAGTACTGCTGGGGCGCACAGTGAAGAGCTATATGTCCGGGGAGTGCCACACGCCGGAGAAGCGCAACGAGCGCACGGCGAAGCACTGCCGGGAGGCGTTCGAGTTCGCGAAGTCGGAGATTGACGCCGGAAGGCCCTGCGTTTTGTGGGGAGCCAACATCCCCGAGTTCGCGATCGCGGTGGGCCATACGGATGACTGCTATATCGTTAAGAACTGCTTCGGCGTGATGGGGCGCCCTGAGCCTCCCGTGAAGTTCGACGAGCTCAATGCGCCGGGCGGGATGTTCGTGCTGGGCTTCCCACAGGAAGTCGAGGGCTGGTGCGAGGCGGACCGCTACGCGCTCGCTGTAGCCCTGCAGATGTTCCGGCGGGAGACTTTTTCCGGCCACGACCGCTACGGACGCGCTGCGTACACATTCTGGGCAGACAGGCTGAAATCGGGGACCATCAACTACTGGTCGAATTCATACAATGTCGTCTGCACTACCGAGGGCAGGAGATTTGCGGCCGAGTTCGTGAAGCGGGTTTCGCTGCGCAACGGCAAAAACGGCGAGAGGCTCGCGGCGGCAGTTCCCCACTATGAAGAATGCGCCGGGCAGATGGCGAAGCTCGCGGAGTTGTTCCCGTTCAATTTTATCCACGAGCCCATAACCGACAAGGAGAAGATCGGTGCGGCCTGCGATGCGCTTGCGAATGCGGAAGTGGCAGAGGCTGCTGCATTCGAGGTGATCCGGAATGCCGTGCTGGATTGGGAGAGGAAGGCGTAGATCGTCAGCCGGGCTTTCGAAACAGCCCGACCAAACCGAAGGAGCGCGATGAGAGCATATCTGTTGCTGACAGTGTTTGCACTTTCAGCCGTCTTGTTGGGTGGCTGTGCGCAACCCTATAGAGGCAACTCTCTCGATGCCGCACGTGAGCTTTGCCCGAGCATTATCGCGGAATTACTCCCTCCTGCCATACACAGTTGGAGCCGCGTGGACAGAATATCCGCTCGCAAATGGATGCTTGGCGAGCAGTTGCTGGACACCCGTACCTTCCGGATAACCAAGTACTTCGATATTCCGGAGGAGGCATGGTGTGCAGGGAACTGGCGTGGATCGAACGCGTACGACCCAGTGACCGACACTGTGTTCTTCTACTGGGAAGTGAGCGACAACGAAGGGAAGTGCAGCCCGTTTCTGGAGTCCTTCTCGCTGAAAGCCGGAGAGAAGATGCGATACGACCTTGCCAAGTTCAACGGCGGCAAGGGGATCGGCGAGCGGTCGCTCTGCTGCCTGCTGGGTGCTTGGAACGGGAAAGTTGTTCTCGCAGACACCAACCTCTTTATAGTCCTTGATATGGCCAAGCAGGTCTCCACGGAGAAGGAAGTGTACCTCGATGCAACGGAGGCGGTGCACCCGGTCTTTTGTCGGTCGGGTCCTTGGGTCGTAACCGGGAACCGGTGGAGCTGGTGGATTCTTGATATGTCCGGGGAGGAACCGCAGACTTGGAATCTGATACTGGACAATGAGGAATTTGCCTTCCGGGCGGCCTTCGACAGCTTGCACGGGAAATTCGCATTCTGGAGTGATGACGATCCTTACTCTGTAATCCTGTACGAATTCAAGGGAAACGGGCCATCTCTTGTCGGCAATGTGCAAATGCAGGTCGGCCCAGGCTATTCCCACGGGCCGCTCTGGTTCACCGAAAGCGGAGAATTGTTGGGGATGATTGTCCCTTACGGGGATACCCCGGCTCCGAGCCCAAAGTACTTCCGCTTCAGCGTCTCTGATGGCAAAGTCACCGAATGCAGCGCTGAGGATATGGGCGACCAGTTGTTCGACTGCACCTTCCCAATGCCCGGTGGGTGGTTCAGATTCCCTTCGGGCGCGGAGATTCTGGACGCGAGGAGGAGAACCGGGCTGACTCCGGGGGCCTGGATTGTTTCGGCTCAGGACGGAACTCCGGTGAAACGGCAGATTCTCATTCTCGAGGGTGGCAGGCTCGCAGTAGTCGAGCCGTTTGCCATTACGCTCTTTGACGGCCGGACGGGGAAGGTGCTGGACGCAGTTCCCGCGCCGACCGGGGAGTTTTTCTGCGAGGGCTACATGGTTCAGCCTTCCCGGGCAATGATGCCTATCCTGCGGGAGAGGAAATATGTGTGCTGTCGCGGGTTCGATTTCAGTTCCGGTCGGATCGTCGCGACCGGAGAGACTCCCCCTCTCTTTCCACCCATCAAGGATGACGATCTCTACACGCGTTTCGGTGGCCATTGGTGGGGACTCAGCATCGAGCAATGGGAGCCTTCCACTGACTACGCCAACTGGATATCCGACAAGGATATTCTTCTGAATGTGGACTTATTCTGCATAATGAGAGACGGGCGCTACTACGTCGTCAATGACCGTACGGGGGCAATACACGAGGTGCCCTGCGAAGGATGGCCTATTGCGGATGACATGGTTCTGTCGTTCTGCGAGGGCGACGACTTTGAACTGGTTTCATCATCCGGAAAGCGGGTTCGCTTCCAGGCGAAGGACTACGACGACGACACCAACAACGCGCTCTCCTTTCGCTTCACCAGCGGAAGCGATACTGAGTTCCTGTCAGTTGATCTTCGTAACGGAAACCTCTGGAGAATGGTGATTCCCTGCAGGATGAAGGCGATTCATTATTTACAGGACGGAATGGCTCTGGTCGAGGATCAGTTTACCTTGGCCCTGTACCTCTGCAAAATGACCCCCTGCGAGCCCGATGAGCGGACTGCCGAACTGGTGAAGTTCGTGAAGGATGTAAGTGAGGGAAGTGACGCCCGGCAGATTGCTCAATGCTGCCTGAGAGAGCAGGCCACAACGCCGTCCCCAATCCCGGAAGCGGGGTGTTACCGCACCACATGGCCCACAAACAAAGGAAGGCCGGTTGCCCGGCCTTCCTTTTTGCTTCCTGGATGCTCCTAATTAACGTTGGCTGAAACAAGGAACATGTAGTAGTAATAGCCGGGGACCGCGTAATAGACCTCTGCGGCATCCGATGGAGTGATATTATTCAGCGGGGTTCCATATCCCCATTTCCAGAAGGTTCCGTCGGACTTCCGGGCAATGCTGAAATTGGAATTTGCCCATAGGTTCGTAACGTCAGAGAGGTTGAGCACTGGCACGGGGCTCGTCTGGTCAGAGTTTGTGCCATCGCCGAGGGTTCCATCGACATTGATGCCCCATGACCTGACGGTGCCGTCGTCAAGAAGAGCCAGGCTGTAGTTGGCAGCGCAAGCGATCTGGGTGACGCCGGAAAGGTTGGGATTCACTTCAGGGGAGTATCTGTTGTCCCTGTCACCGAGGCCCAGTGCTCCAAAGCCACCGTTGCCCCAAACACGGACGAGGCCGTCGGTGCCCAGTGCAAGCGCGTGCGAGTAGCCGCAAACAACTCTGTATACATTTGCCGTGTTGGCAACTACTATGGGGGTTGTCGAAAACGCGACTGAAGAGTCTCGCCCGATCTGTCCGCAATTGTTGTGTCCCCAGGCGTAGATTGTGCCGAACTTGTCCACGGCAACCGAGAACTCATCTCCGGCGGCGATGGCGACGATGTTCTGAATGCCGTTGACGCGCTGTGGAGTGTTAGAATTGGTCGTGCTGCCAATCCCAAGCTGTCCGTCGTTGTTGCGGCCCCACGCGTACACGTCTCCATTTGCCATCAGCACCAGTGAATGCTGAGTCCCCGCCACTACTTCGATGGCGACCCCCGGGAGGCTGACGCTTACTGGCGTGTATGAAGTCGTGAATGAAGCATCTCCGAGTTGTCCGCTTGAATTGTCTCCCCAGGCAATCAACGAACCATCGTGACGAATCACGAGGGTATGCCGTTCGTTGGTGGCAACCTTCACAGCGTCGTAGATATTCGGTAGACGGATGGGAGTTCCCACACCAGTAGTATCGCCTGTCCCAAGTTGACCCCAGTCATTGGCTCCCGCGACCATGATTTCGCCTTGTGGGGCGGAACGACCTGCGAGGCCCATATTGTCGGAATAGATCTGGAATCCGAGGTCGTCCTTCAACTCGATGGGGGAGAAGAACACGAAATCGGCGATAAGTTCTGAATCAGCTTTGTCAGGTTCAACATATGGAATCAGGTTGAAGGCCAACTGACTCTCGATGACGTAATCGAACTGCATTGCATTGTCGCTTCTGTGAAGCAGGATGCGATCACCCATGTCGTCATCTTCGATGTAGGCGGTCAGGCCGGGGGCGTAGCTGTAGTGCCCGGCCAGAGAACTCCTGATATCATCGTGGACGTACGTCTGCATCCTGGAGACAACTCCGGTGTCCTCGAACCTCCCCGAACCATCCTT
>JBAZOJ010000263.1:0-4745 GCA_041648755.1 Candidatus Brocadiia bacterium | reverse complement strand
AACTGAGTGAACCGGTTCTGCATCTTCTTGGGAGCCCGAACTTCTTGTGGCTTGCACTGTTGTGTATCTGGGAGGATTTCCGCGCAAGACCGGCAATGTCGCTCGGAGGTTTCCTGAAACTGCTGGTCGAGAAACTGTCCGATAGGGCTGCGCAGTATGTTCTGGTTGGAGAAAGAAAGGTGCTGTCCGCCGAAGGGATACTCCGTTTCGCAACAGAAATTGCCTGGCTCAACTACTCGAAGGGGGCCGGAGTCGACGAGGAGAAATGCCGAGAGCTTCTTTGGAAGCACAAACTGGAAATCAACCCGTCCCTGCTTCTCAGGACCCGTCCGGCCAAGCTCTTTGACATAAAGGGGGGGCGTCAGACCCACATCCTGGTGGAGTTGCCTCAAGGAGTGGTCACCAGTTTTCTGGTCGCGCTTCGATTCATTGAGAGTCTTGAGGGAAAGGATTTGCTCTCCGTCCTGGGGCGCCCGATCTCTGATGAGGTTTACGAATTCATTCTCGAAATGTTGAGAGTACGCGGCGCAATCGCAAGTCCGGAATCAGAGGCCTGGCTGCGGCGAACCCGTGATCAATTGTGGGGATGGTACAGCCTGCAGGCCGTTGCAGTCATTCCCAAGAAAGTGCTTTCCGGCGGGGTGGTGTTCTCGGATATCGAGTTGTACGCCGATTTCCGCCTGCTTTGCCTGCTTCTCTGCGCCGAGATCAACCTCCTGCTGAAGGATGATCGTCCCTTGACTGCTTCGGCGCCAAAGGCCATTTCCCTGTTGGTAAAATCTTTGCAGAGCAATCCGTATCCTGGCAGGCTCGACTTCAGGAAACGGCTTGCGGGAGCGAATCTCAAAGGCGGCGAATTCGAGGATGTGGATCTTGAGGGTGCGGATTTCTCCGGCTGCAAACTTGAAGAAGCGAGATTCCGTCGCTGCTGTCTGAACGGCGCGAAACTCGATGGAGCGTCTCTGGTAGGGGCGGCAATCGATAACTGCAGCGCTCTGAAAGCCACTGCGAACGGCGCCGATTTTACCGGGTGCACCGTGCGATACTGCGATTTCTCAGGCTCGAAGATGCGAGGGGCAAAGATCAACGCGTCGTCCTTCGTGAGCGTCTCCTTTGCCGGTGCATCATTGGTATCCGTCAGCATGAGCAAGTCCCATTTCAGCACAGCTTCGTTTGAGAATGCCAATATGAATGTGGCCAGGCTGGAGAAATCCGATTTCAACAGCGCCGATTTCAGCGGGGCGAAGCTGGTCGGCGCGCACATGGCCAACTGCACTCTGAGCCTGTGTGTATTCCGGAAGGCCAACCTGTTGATCGCGGATTTCTCGGGCTCAAAGTTCTCCTCTCCGCTTCTGGAAGATTGCGACGGCACGGGGATGATGGCCCTCAAGTCGGAGTTCGAGGACTTGAGCTGCTACCGCTCCAATTTCACCGAGGCAAGTCTTGGGGGCGCGTCGCTGCCCGAGGCCAAGATGCACCAGGTTGACTTCACGAACGCAGACCTTTCCGGGGTTACATTGAAGGGCTCAGACGTGAGATCAGTCCAATTCAGCGGCGCGAACCTGACCATGGCGAGCCTTGCCGGGGCAGTTTTCAAGGATCCGGCCGGACTGGAGACTGTTAAACTGGCGGATGGGTTGGATCTTTCGGGCTCCATTGGGCTTGAACCTAAGATCAGACTTGCCCTCAAGAGGCTCGGCGCCAAAGACTGATCAGCTTCTGCCGTTGCATCGGTGCCTCAGTAAGTTGAACGGGCACGAAAACCGGCTATATTCCAAGCAGCCAGAAAAGCAGATGCCCCTGCAGAGAAGCCGAATTTCACGCGTTTGGGAAGGGGGTAGAAACATGGATAGCAACAAGTAGCCAGACTCGCCTTGCTCCCGCTCGCAGGAGCGGAACCTGCCGCACCGGCGCTGCATAACAATCATCCGCCCCGCGCGAAGGGCAGATTACCCGGACTTGGGAGATTCCATCCGGGCAAAGGGACCTGAATGCCGCACTTCGGAAACGAGAATATCGAGGACAGCAATCGCAGTAAGACCTTCGACAAGGCCATCCTGCGAAAGATGCTACCGTATATCACCCCGCATACGTGGGGCTTCATCTATTGCTTTGTCCTGATGTCCTTCAGCACGATAGCGACTATCGTCGCGCCGGTCCTCATGCGTCGCGCCATCGACGAGGCGATCTCCGCGGGGAGCCTTCCGATGCTCGCCGAATTCGTGGGCATGTTCGCTCTTCTCGCCATTTGCTCGCTCTTCCTTACGTATTTCCTGACCGTGAATCTTGAGACGCTGGGGCAGAAGATACTTCGCCGGATGCGTCTCGACTTGTTCGACAAACTGCTGGGTATGCCAATGGCGTACCACAACGAAAACCCCGTTGGCAGGCTGGTTGCACGAGTTGAGAGTGATAGCGAATCCGTACGCGCATTCTTCACCTCGACCACCATCACCTTTGTCCAGGGGATATTCACTTTTGCGGGCATATTGATCCTGATGTTCATGACTTCCGTGGACCTGACTCTCCGGGTCGTGATCATCATTCCGATTCTGCTTGTTGGCAGCATCTGGTTCGTTCGGCACGTGCGTCCGCTGTTTTTGGAAGTACGGCGCAAAGTTGCTGACATATGCGCTTTTGTGACCGAGAATCTGCAGGGAATGAAGGTAGTTCAGCTTTTCAGCCAGCAGCCGCGCGTGTCCGCGAAGATGGACGCGGAAAACAAGGGCAAATTCGACGTATCATGGCCTGCCGAGTTTACGGTGGTCTGGTTCTTCAATTGTGTAGGGATCACCGAGACGATCGGCATATGCATCATCCTGTGGTACGGGCTCGAATCAGCCTACGCGGGCGTGATCACGGTGGGCATCGTGGTGATGTTCATCATCTACCTGCAGCAGCTTTACGGCCCGATAAGGACCATTTCCGAGCAGATCAATGTGGTTCAGCGGGCGTTTGCCGCTGGAGAACGGGTCTTCGGTATTCTCGATGCAAAGAACGATATCGTCGATCCTATCTCGCCGGTGTCATGTCCTGCATCCGACTCGGACATAACGTTCGAGAATGTCTGGTTCTCTTACAAGCCTGAAGAGTGGGTGCTCAAGGACGTTTCGTTCACTATCCCCAAGGGGGAAACATGGGCTCTTGTCGGCCCCACCGGGGGAGGCAAGACGACCATCCTGTCCCTGATCCTGCGCTTCTATGACCCGCAGAAGGGGAGGATCTTAGTCGGTGGCGTGGATATCAGGGAGATGAGGCAGTCGGATCTGCGCGCGAAGTTCTCCCTTGTCCAGCAGGACATCTTCCTTTTCCCGGGCTCGATCCTTGACAACATGAGACTCCTGGATGATTCCATTGCCGAGGAGACGGTCTGGCGAGCCCTTGAAACCGTTCAGGCTGAGAAGTTTGTTCGTCGTCTGGAAAAGGGCATCCAAACTGAAATTGCGGAGCGGGGTCTTAACCTCAGTCAGGGCGAAAGGCAACTCCTGTCCTTTGCACGGGCACTGGTCTTCGACCCGCAAGTGATACTCCTCGATGAGGCCACAAGCAATGTCGATCCGGCCACGGAAGTCAAAATTCAGGAGGCCATCGAAAGGGTTCTCGAAGGAAGAACGGGCCTCGTTGTGGCTCACAGGCTTGCCACAATCCGTGCGGCCGACAAGATCCTGGTCATAAGCGATGGCAAGATAGTTGAAGCCGGGACACATTCAGAGTTGATCGAGCTGAATGGGCGCTACGCAACCATGCACGACCTGCAGTTTTCGAACGCTGCCGTTGAACGGCTTACTGAAGGCTCGTGAGGAAGTCATGATAGACAGCGGACGTAACCCCGCCCCCAAGCCTCCCGGCCTGTTGCACAGGACGGTTGTCGGCCTGTTCCGCCTTCTGCGGCTCCGCACAGAAGGGCTTGAGCACATAATCGACCTAACCCGGTGGATCGCAGGCTTCTGGGCCAAGTTGCCCAGGCAACTGCTTGTCGTCATCATTCTGACCCCATTGCATGCAGCGCTCGGAATTGGCGTGGCGTACTTCATGAAAGTCGTCATTGATCAGATGACAAGCGCAGTCGCATCAGGTCAGAAGCCTGAATACTTGTTGCCCATCCTGCTGCTGATTGGCGTGGGCGTCCTGTCGCTTGCGATCTACATCCCTCTTCAGGGCACTCGCGCATACGTGAACATGCGCCTGGAGTGGATGATCCGCAGTGCGGTCTTCGGCAAGCTGACTACTATCGGGCATGCATTCTTTACCAAGTTCCGGACGGGTGAGGTAATCACGCGGTTCACGGATGATCTGGACAAGGTGTCGTGGTTCTCGTGCTCGGGCGTCTTCCGCGGCTATGAGGCTCTGCTGTACATTGTTTTCGGCACCGCATACCTCTTCTACGTGAGCCCGACTCTCACCCTCATTTGCCTTTTGCCTCTTCCGATTTTCTCTATCGTCCTGGCAAAGACGGATTCGAAATTGCATGGGATATTCGAAGAGCTGCAGGGGCGCATCTCCAAGGTGAATAACCATCTCGAAGTCGCCTTCTCCGGGATCCGGGTGCTCAAGACGTACCGCATGGAAAAGCGTCAGGTTCAGAAGTTTGCCGAGATCTCGCAAGACCGGATGAAACAGGAAGTGGCTGTCGCGGGACGGAGTGTGATCGTCAACTCCATGTATATGACGATCGCCACGACCGCTCTTCTGGTCATTATGGGTGTGGGAGGATACCTTGTCATAAAAGGAAGCATGCCCCTTGG
>JBAZOJ010000262.1:0-4746 GCA_041648755.1 Candidatus Brocadiia bacterium | reverse complement strand
ACCAGATGAAGAGTGAACTCGAACATATTGCCAAGGATCCCGAGGTCGTGGATATGCGGAAACAGATCTTGACCCAGGCAAAGGACAAGGTACTCTGATGGCGGCTCGCGTATCTATCATGGATCGCATCCGGGCGTTCCGGCAGCCACAGCAGGCTCAGCTGGTCCCAACGAGGGAGTCCGTTGCCTATGCCGTCAAGGCCGAACAGCCTGTGCAGGTGGTTCCAATTCAAAAGGGGAAACTGCAGATGGTCCGGAAGATCGGGCTATCCTATGCCCCTCGTCAGTCTTTCGGCACCGAGCGCACAAAGATATTCGAGGCGCCGCTGTTCAATCTGACCGAAGTACGTGTCGCATACGAGGTTGACTCCTTCGTACGCCGGGCGGTAGACCGGCACATCGATGTGTTTATGAAAGAAGGATATGCCATCAAGGGGTCTCCAAAGTCGGTCGAGTACCTGCGAAGACGCTTCCTCATGATGGCGATGATGACCGGCAAGCCCACCAGCGTATTCATGTCCGAATGTGTATCCGACTACGTGAAGTACCACAACGTGTTCCTCGTGAAAGGCCGGTTCAAGGATGGGGAAGGAATTCCCGGCATGAGACTCCGGGGTGTCACCGACAAGCACCCGATCTCCGCCTACTTCAAAGTGGCGGCGCCAACAATCTCGGTCGCGCGCGAGCGCGTCGGTAACGAGGTCGTTGGCTGGATGCAGACCGTGGACGGCCCGCTGCCGAAGATGCGGACGGCCCCCAGCAAAGTTTCCTACCTCAACAACACATCGCCATCCTATTATCTCATCGAACCAAAGAACATGATTCACATGTACAAGGCCCGCGAGGAGGGCGAGATATTCGGCGCGCCATTCATCCTGCCCGCCATCCAGGACGTGAAGACTCTCCGCGAAGTGGAAGAGTATGTGGTTGAACTGGTCTACCTGTTCAGCAATCCAATCGTGGAATGGCTGGTCGGGTCCAAAGAGAAACCGGGAGAGGAAGCAGACCTTGCGGACGCCGAGGCTCGTGCACGGGAGGGCGGCGTAGCCGGCATTTACATTCTGCCGGGGGATCAGGAAATCAGCGTGAAGGGCGCTCCCCCGGGCGTGGCCGCCATCGACTACTTGAAGTACTTCGAGTCCAGGGTGTTTACAGGCTTGGGTACATCCGAGACACAGATGGGCCGTGGCAATACCGCGAACCGCTCGACCGCGGGCAACATGACGAATGAGTTCTTTGACCGCATTCGAGGGTATCACCGGGACTTTGAGTCCTTCTTCACCGAGTGTGTCATTTTCGAGATGCTCCTGGAAGGCGGATTTGACCCCTTCGACGAGGACGAGACGGCATGGTTGGAATTCTTCGATCCGGATGCGGCGGCGCAGATGGAACGCGAGAATCAGGCCGTCCAGATGTTCACGAATTACCTCATCGATATTGACGAGGCTCGTGAAAAAGCGGGGTATGACCCGTGGGATGACAAAACTCAGAACGAACGCGGGTACTACCAGCGCATCAAAATGCCTCTCGCCATCATACAGGCCGTGGACGAGCCGTATACCGATGCCGCGAAACAGGCCATGGGCAAAGGTGGCACTCCTGGCCAGATCCAGAAGAATCCTCCCGAGAATCCGCCAGCCGGCACGCCCGCCCCCGCCAAAAAGGGAAGCCTGGCGGCACCCAAAGCGACACCAAGCAAGACACGGCCCTCGAATCAACATGGGCCCGCGAAACCGCAGAAGGGTAAAGGACGCGTTGCCTCTGCCGACGTGACGGTCCTTGGCGAGAAGGTCTCGGAAAATGGGCTCGGCGTGTACAGGACCGAGACTGTACACATGTATAATCTGATGCGAACCGAAATCATCAAGATGGTTGCTGCCCGGTTCAACAAGGACTCTGACAACTTCAATCTGACTCAGGCGAGCGCATCCTTCCAGGCTTTCATCGATGGGATGAAGACCACTGAGCGAACCCATCTGTGGCCGCTATATGTAGCCGGAATCAAGGCATGCCTGAGTGACATGAGTCTCTCCGAGATCGATATGGAAAAGATGGGGGCACGCTTTGAAGCCGTCCTGGACGAATGGGCGGCAGAGTGGAAGAGCTTCACGAAGCTCATCTATAAAAGGATGACAAGGGCCCTGAGAGACGCTGATAGCAGAGAGTCCGCCGTCAGTTTCGCTCAGAGCGTTTTCTCCGTCCTGGACTATATCGGGGAACGCGACGCAAAAACACACTTCTACCGGGCACGGAACTTCGGATATGCTTACGCGGCATACAACCTCGGAGCAAATGCGCTGACGGTGCATCACTACTCCAAGTGCCCAAAGTGCGAGAAGATAGAACGGATCTCGCTGGACGGGATCTCAGTATATAAGACACCCCCATTCCATCCCAATTGTGAGTGTGAGGTAGAGGTGGAGAAATAGGAGGCTTTTATGGCTGACAAGCTATACCTTGGCATCATGGAGCACATGGACGTGGGAAGGCCGAAAGAGTTCCGCCTTGTGTCCCCAGCACGCGGCGGTTTCGCGCCTGTCACACTGGACCAGAGCGCCATCGAGGCCATTGCAGACGAAGCCTCCGAATACTCCAGCGCCTTGCGGGAGGGTGCGATCCGGCCAGAGATTTTGGCCATCGAGGAAGGCAGTACCAAGAACCACAACGTCTACGGCGGCAAGTTCCTTATGGGCGGCAAGGCCGACGAAGACGGGAACCCCTCGGGGGTGGCGTCGTGGTATTCGCCTTTCGCCAAACCGATCCTCGTGAATCACGACATGTCGGTGGATCCTCTCGGCCGCATTCAGTCCTCGCAGGATGCGAGGGCTGTCCGGATTGGCGGGAAGGTCCGGGTTCTCATCTACCCGACCATCACCCAGCCCGAGGCCGTCGGAAAGATGCTCCGGGGTGAGTATCTGACCGGCAGCATTGGCGTCCTTACGGACTCTGCAAAGTGCTCCATCTGTGGTCACGACATCATCGCCGAAGGCGAACTGTGCGACCACTGGAAGGGGCGGAGGTACAACAAGGCAGGGAAGCCCGATCCCAAGGGGGAACCGGCTGAATGGCTGTTGGGGAATCTCTGGAACCAGGAGTATTCCATGGTCAATCAGCCCGCCCGCTACAATTCGGGTATCCTGAAGGTCAACACGAAGGAGTTCGTCGAGTACTTGCGCGACGGCGAGGTCACGTTGACCAGTGAACAGACTCGCAAAACCGTCTGCCATAACTGTCATGGGGATTGCGATTCTCACGACTGCAAGGGAGACGGGAAATGCAAGTCTGAGGCGCCGACCGAGGCATTCTACATCGTGAGGATGTCGGAGCGGCACCGGTATTGGATGCCCGGAATGGGCACATCAACCACAAAGGAGGCATCAGACATGCTTATCCCGGCACTGGACACTGTCGAAGCAAAGCTGTCCTATGCCAACCGCCAGAAGCTTCCTGACAGCGCTTTCTGCGGACCGGGGAGAACTTACCCGGCTCACGACGCGGCTCACGTCCGCAACGGGCTCGCCCGCCTCTCGCAGTTTGGCGGCAAGCTCTCCTCCTCAGTGCGCGCCAAGATTCTCGCGTGTCTGCGGTCCCGGGCGAAGAAGTACGGGATCAAGGTCGGCGGCAAGAGCGAACTCTTCATGGGCGACGATGCTGTTAAAGAATTCGACGCCATGGCAGAGCAGCTCGGTCTGTCCGAGGATCTGAAAGCCATTGTCGCGATGGACGAAAAAGCCATGACCCAGATGCTTGAAAAGACCTGGGTTGAGGCGGACGTCGAACGCGAGGAGCTGAAGGCTGAAGAAGCCTTCCTCACTTCGCTCCCCGCCGCCGCATTCGTGGGACCGGAACGCTCTTTCCCCGTTCCCAACGAAACATATGCTCAAGTCGCACGCGCCATTCTCAGCTGGCCGTCCACGATGGAGAAGATCACGCGGGAACAACGCACGGTCCTCCTCGGGAAGGTCGAGCAGCAGGAATCCCTGTTTGATGAGAGTGGCACCCTGAAGGACGTCAAGGTCGAGTTCCCGGCCTGGGCCGAATCGGACGACTACGTGTCGGCCGCGGTCCTGATGGAGCAGACGCTTCATAACTGCATCTCAGGACTGAAACGCGGAGAGGCCCAGGACAAGGCCGGCGACGGCAGCGCCGCCGGATCCCAGACCGAGACCTGCCCGAGTACCCAGGATGTGAACATCGAGGGTGTTTCGGAACAGGCCATTGCTCAGCTCACGGAACAGCTCGTGCTGTCTCAGGAGCAGAACAAGGCTCTCAAGACCGAGAACGCAACCCTTCAGACTCAGCTCGGCGCCAAAGACCAGGAGATTGAGAAACTCCAGGAAATGAACGTCAAGCTGGGAGCCGACAAGCATAAGGACCTGGTGGAACAGGCAATCAAGCTTCGCAAAGACGCGGGCGACAAGCGCACCGATGAAGAACTGCAGGCGCGCTACGGAGCCCTATCTCTCGAATCTCTCCAGGTTCTCCTGGAAGAGATGAACCCTCAGGAAAACTCTTCGGTCACCCTCCCGGGTGGAGTCAAACCTGCCGTCCAGGAGGGCGGCAAACTCCTATCGGGACCAGGCGTTAAGGTCGATAACGCTGGAGGGCAGCCCTCCGCCGACGCAGCCAAGGCGGAGAAGCACACACGCTTCGCTCGGGTTGCCGCGGAAGTCGGGGCGATCGAGGGTCCGAAGGATCAGGACTAATACTTTAAGGAGGGGAACGTCCAATGGCACTTCCCAAAGAT
>JBAZOJ010000261.1:0-4764 GCA_041648755.1 Candidatus Brocadiia bacterium | reverse complement strand
TTTCATCGCCCGAACAGCCGCCCTTGCAGTATCAGACAGCGTCTCTATTGACCCGCACAAACTTGGCTACATCCCATACCCGGCTGGTGCGGTATTGCTGAGCGACGGACGTGCCCGACATGCCTGCAGTACCGATGCGCCATACCTCTGGAAAGGGCAAGCGTCGGACGATACCGCGTTCACTGGCCCGTTTACACTTGAAGGGTCTCGCCCGGGTGCCGCGGCCGCGGCTTGCTGGCTGGCGCACAAGGCGATCCCTCTTGACCAGTCCGGGCACGGTCGCCTGCTCGCCCTATCGATCCTGTCGACTCGCCGACTTTATGACACCCTCGGCTCCCCATCCGATGCTGTCACTGGCGATGGGGTCCATATCGCCCGCATCCACCGACCCCACTGCAACATTCTATGCTACGTACCCTATCACACTCAACAGGACACCCTCCACGAGGTTAACCAAGTCACCAACCGAATCCTCAAGATGCTCCATCCGGCGGAACAACCGGAGTACATGGCGGTTGGCACCACCATGAACCTTCACGCCAACACCCCCATCGAGGAAGGATTGAATGACGATCCTCGACTGGCCGAGTTGCTGCGCGAACAGTCTGGGGATACCGTGTCCGTCGAGGTTATCCGCTCGGTCGTCATGGGGCCCTTTCTGCTGAACGCTCAGTTCCGATACTACTCGCAGGGGGACAAAGCCGAAGAGCGGCTGGTACTCCGGGGCTATGTAGATCACCTTCGTCGTACTACCTCTGCCGCAAGTGGGTCGCTGTGGGTCGACAGAGCCAACGAACGCCTGAGCCACTTCAAGGAGGAGTTGCACTTCATCGTTATGGATAATGATCCAGAGATAGGACCCTTTGTCCGCACTGAGATTCTGGCCAAGCTTCCCTTAGCTGAGAGCAAAATCCGCTGGAGGTTCTGCAAGACCGAGGAAGAGGCGATTGAGGAAATCAAACTGACGGATCGCAAACTGCATGCGGTGTTCCTCGACATTGATATGCAGGTTCCCGATGCAAATGGCTTCGCCACAGGATCAATTGACGCTGGATACCATGTTTTCGAAAAGATAATTGAGCGGAATCGGTCGTTAGCCGATCACGATTACCGTGTAAAATCTGTTTTCTTTTTCTCACAGCTTTCCTTCCAGCGCGATCTGGTCGAAAAAATCCTCGAGACCAGACCGGGGCATGGCCTCAAGGTCGAGTATGTTGAGAAACCGCGCAAACTCGATGGCGTCTCTGCGGTCGAGCGTGAAGCGTTGGACCGAGTGGCGAAAATTCTCAAGACCCTTTTCGGGATGGAGCCGGGAGAATGAGGGTGTCCGATCCGGAGACACTACTTGTTGTCGGCGCGGACTCCGACAGAATCGCCGCATTGAGCCAAGTGTGCAAGGTGATCTTAGGCACCGAAGTGCGCACTTGGCCCAAGGGAGGTGCCGAGCCAGGAGACTTGCCCAAGGTTGCCGGTGGAGTCCGCGGTGTGTGGGTTCTGGACGACGCGCCAAAAGTTGCCGTTCTCCGTTTCGGTCCCCCCGAAAGTGGCCACACGCCCTTTCTGCCGTCTGTCAAGGCATGGGGATGGTTTTTGGCCAAGTCAGTGCCTCAGGCGGAGGCCCATTCGGTTCCTCGCGGAAACGTTTTTCCAGACCATGACAGAAAGGTCTTGGACTCGGGGTTCTCTTTGGAGTACCTGCAAACATGGTTTCACGGCATAAAGAACTTTGCCTGCAATCAGCATGCTAAGCAAGACTGCCAGCGGATGGCCGAATGGCTTGCCTCAACGGAAGAGCCCTTTCTTGCGCCGTTCTCGGCCTTTGCCGGGCGGGCGAGGTGGGATGCTTACGCCGATCAGGCAAACCAGATGACGGTTTCGCGCTTGGCGAACCTGCTCTGTGTTTCTGCAACCGATGTCATCCAACCCCAGGAGGCTTTTCGGAAACTCGCAACGCGATACTTCGAGGTTGCCTCCGCTTCAACGGATGCCGCTTTTGCCCGGCAGTTCAGAAGATCCGTGCTTTCTTGGAAAAAGGAGTAGAAGAACGATGACGATTCGAGAGGAATTGGAAGCCCGTGGCTTTGTCGCGCAGGTCAGCGACCCCGAGGTCTGGTCCGCACTGGCCCGGGAGTCGGTCACCCTTTACGTTGGGTTTGATCCCACCGCGAACAGCCTCCACTTGGGACACCTCATCCCTGTGATAGCGATGGCCCACTTACAGCGAGCGGGGCACCGAGTCATTGCCCTCGTTGGCGGAGCAACCGGCATGGTTGGTGACCCCAGCGGCAGGAGCGGAGAACGCCAGTTGCTTACTCCCGAGCAGGTTGCCCAGAACGTCGCAGGCGTCAAGCTCCAGCTCGAACGGTTCTTGACATTCAGTGGGCGAAATGCCGCGATCATGCTTGACAACAACGATTGGATTGCCCCAATGTCATTCGTGGACTGGCTGCGGGAAGTCGGCAAATTCTTCACTGTCAATTACATGGTCGCTAAGGAGTCCGTCCGCAACCGGATGGCCAGCGAGAGCGGGATCAGCTTCACCGAGTTCAGTTACATGACTATGCAGGCTTACGATTTCCTTCATTTGCTTGAGACCCAGGGCTGTCGCCTGCAGTGTGGCGGTAACGACCAGTGGGGCAATATCACAGCCGGCATAGATCTGATTCGCAAGGCCAAGGGAGAGTCCGCCTACGGACTGACCTTTCCGCTGGTTGCCACCAGCAGTGGCGAGAAGTTCGGTAAAAGCGCAGGGAACGCGATCTGGTTGGATCGGGCACGTACGAGCGTCTACCAGTTTTTCCAGTACTGGATCCAGATCGACGACGCAGACGTCGAGAAATTCCTTAAGCTGTTCACATTTCTGCCCGTCGACGAGATCGAGGTCTGCTGCCAGTCGCATAAGCAGGCACCCCACTTGCGGAAGGCCCAGGCGACCCTAGCGCGGGAGGTCACTCTCATGGTGCATGGCGAGGAGGCGACTGAACGGGTCATCTACGCCAGCGAGAAGGTCTTCGGAGGCGACCTGTCCGGGCTCAGCCAGCAGGAACTGCTCGATATCTTCGCGGAGGTACCGCCCTCACCGGTTGACGCGTCCCGCCTCGACGAGGGACTCGCCCTAACCGACCTACTCGCGGAAGTCGGTGCCTGCAAGTCAAAGAACGAGGCCCGTCGCATGGTCCGCCAAGGCGCCGTCTATTTGAACCAAAAGCGTGTCGGTGATGAGGAGCGCATCGTCACGGCGGACGACATCGTGGGTGAGTCGCTGCTGGTGGTGCGCCTTGGTAAGAAGAACCACCACCTCGTGGTTTTTCAGAACTGACCCCCGCTTCCCGATACTATCCCTGACGTAATCCGTAGCCTCGAGGAGCGTCCTTCAAGAACCAACGTGTATGGAAGCCGTAGATCTCAACAGGTGTGACCTCATTAGGTGATGACCCGGATGTCACGAGAGTAGCGGGTGACCTCCGGGCTGCAAACCCGCCGGACGGCGGGGCATTTTCGATCTCGAAATCTAACAGGAACAGCCGGATCGAGAAAAACCAGTGTTACCGAACGGGAGCTTGCAGCCCGCAAAGGGCTTGAGTAGCCACCATCGGCTTAGTGCCGTCGGACACGACGGAGGCCAACCGAGGTCGGTCTGGAGTAGTACAAGATTGAACGGCGGACCAAAAAAACTCGAGCCGACAGGAGCAGGAGATGCCGAACGCAGGGAACGCCCCATGGCTATCTCGATAACGCCATGTTTGGCCGCCTGACAGCAACATGCTGTCGGCTTTGAAGTCTCCGAGTTGTTTACTGACTCCAAAATGCACTTCATGGCCTCACTTCCGTGACTTTTCGGCAGGTGTTGTGCGTTTCCGGGCACCAGTCCCAACGGGATCCTGTGGATTTGGAGGTTTGTGCCCTCTGAGTGGCACACTTTCCCCCTTCTATGCTGACCCGGGAACCAGCTTAGCGGCTCTCGCTATCTCACCTTGCCAAGAAGGGCTTCGATGGCTTTCGCGGATACCTCCCGCTCGTTCCCACTACTCGCGGATATTTCCTTGACCGATGCCCATCCGCCTTTCAGCTTTGAAAGAACATGCAGATCCGTGTCGAAGCAAGATTATAGACGGTGATTTGTCGTCCCCGCCTGAGGCGGGCGTTATTCCGCCGAACAGTATGCCCCGACGGGGAGGGACCTCCTGACGTGTATCCTCCTTCGGCGGGTCTCGTTGTCCCCGGCTTCGCGTGTGCCAGCCTACTGTCCTCTACTATTCCTCATTCAGCAGACCGCAGTTCCCGCCCCGGCACCGATTTCAAATAGGCCAGATGGTATAGGAAAACCAGGCAGGATGCAATGAAATGGCGATCTTCTATGCCGCGGACGGAAGTGTCCCTTATCCATACGGAGAAGCAGCCGTCAGTGCGCTCGTTCCAGTTCTCGAACTCGAACTCACTGAGCCCTGCGTCGAACTCCCGGCAGTCGATGACCGCATGTTCCCGGTCGTCTGTGACTACCGCGAGCCCCGAAGCCGTGAACAACTCGTCCGGCGAGGTGTAGGGGCCGTCAAATACGTACGAGCCGAATGTGCAGCGCATTTCCTCTCCGCTGTGAGAACATAGGGAGTATACACCCCTTGTGCGCCGTGCGAAAGCTCCGGGCCGTTAGCGAATTTTCTTCTTCGAGTTGATCTCCCCGGTTTCGGTTCCGTCCGGGGCGGTGACGATGACGAGGCTGATCGAGACGCCCGTGCGCCACAGGTTTCGCTTGTAGTCCGCCAA
>JBAZOJ010000260.1:0-4847 GCA_041648755.1 Candidatus Brocadiia bacterium | reverse complement strand
ACGCTCTTCTTTCGTCCCACAGGCATCCTCCTTTCGGCTCGCGCCTACAATCGAGGATACCACATATTTGTTAGATGTCAATGTGAAAACGGTATCACTTGCCAGATCAGCGCTGGCAACGACAGCGAACACGCTCGCGGAGTAAGTGCTAATGGGGAGTGCTCCCAGCACTTAGGGTATTTCCACCCCGATGCCCTCCTTCGCGACCATGAAAGGCTTTTCAGGATGGCGCTCGGCCAATGAACTCGCCAAGTCTTCGGTGGGCTCGGTAAGGCCGTCGTCTGCCTGGTTGAAGGTCCCGTAGTGAATGGGAATGGAATAGCGCGCGCCCAGTGCAACATGGGCTCGCACGGCATCGTCGGGCTGCAGGTGAACGGGCGTCATAAACCATTTCGGCCGGTATGCGCCGATGGGCAGCAGCGCGAGCCTCACATCGGGGAACCGCTGCCGGACCTGTTCGAACTGTGGGCCAAAACCCGTGTCGCCGACAAAGTACACGCTGCCCGATGGCCCCGATATCACGAACCCGCCCCACAAGGTGCGATTGCGGTCGCCGATCCCCCTGCCCGAAAAGTGCAGCGCGGGTACGCAGGTGACCTTTACAGGGCCAAGGTCAATTGTGTCCCACCAGTCCATATCGGTTGAGTTGGCGATGCCGTTCAGTTGCAGTTCCTGAGTATTGCCAAGGGTGGTTATGAATCGGGGAGTGCCGGAACGGGCCGGAGCCTGCGAATTCGAAGCGCCTGCCAACTGCCGAAGCGTGACGACATCCATATGGTCGTAGTGATTGTGGCTGATGAGAACGGCCGATAGCGGTGGAAGATCCTCCATCCGAAGGCCGGGGTTGCGATGCCGTACAGGGCCCCAGAAGCCAAGAGGAGACAGGGAGTTGGCCCAGACCGGGTCAGTCAGGATATTGACGCCATCCATCTGGACAAGCACCGTGGCATGGTTGATGTATGTGACGCGAAGCCGCCCGTCAGCGACCCGCTCAGGAGGTGGCGGACCATAGGGTTCGTCAATCCACTTGGGCCAGACGCCGGGATCGCGGGCGAATCCCCACTTGATGACATCAAGGAAGCCGTGGTAGAAAGGGGGAGTGTTGACGAACTTCGTTCCGTCGAAATGCGCGCTGACGGGGCCTTTGTAGGCGGGTGCGGAAAAGCTGTAGCCGATGATGACTGCGATTGTCAGCACCAGCAGAAAGAGGCCAAGTCCCGCGATGAAGACGTACAACACTATCTGCATTATCCTGCGCATCCGTTTCATTGCTCACCGTTTTGCGTCAATATAACCGCTTTAGCGGTCCCCCGAAAAAAAACGCCGCGCCCGATCGAGGGCGCGGCGTCATTATTGCGTGCAAACAGGTTACTCGTAGCGAGCAGAACCGAACATGGAGTACATATCGGCTTCTACGCCTTTCCACGCATCATCTGTGCAGGAGGGCAGAAGAAGAACGGTCAGTTCGTCCCCGCCCATGAATACGCAGTAGGCTTTTCTCTTTTCGTTGTTCGCGATGAAGCTTACGAGTGCGCCCGCGCAGTTGCACTTACCCAGGTCGAACTCGTCCGGACCTTCATCAACTTCCAGCTTGTCAACGCCTTCCTGATTCTTGGAGGCCTCGATAAATTCGTCAAGCATCTCCGAGGGATCCTTGCCGTCGGTGGCCTGAATGAGAACGTTCACAAGCACATTGTTGTCTTCCTCGTTGACGACCAGGATCAGGAAGTTGTTTCCGTTCTTCGTCACAACACACTTCCAGCCCTTTGCAGCGCGCATGGAGAACTTCGTGCCGCCCTTGAGCGGCAGCTTGAGATATTCCGGACCCGCGGAATCTGCTTCGTCCTCACCGACAGGATCAAGGGCATCCTTGAAATGATCGCCCTTACCGGGCTTCTTCGGGTCCTTGTTGTTCTTGCCGGTGTTGGGCTTCGATGCGTCCTTGGCCTTCTTCTGCTCATAATTCATCATGCTTTCGGCAACATCCTTCGCCTCGCAGATGTACTTGGTCTCAACTCCGGTCTTCGTTGTCTCGACGGATGTCAACAGTCTGCCATCGCTGTACGCAAGCACAACCTTGCCACCTTCAGCACTCCACTCGTTGCCATCAAGCTCCTCGCCTTCGAATGTGATTTTCTTCTCGGCGCCGACCATTTCGCTGCTCAAGACTACGCGCGAGGCTTCGATCATGCGCGAGTATTCGCTGGGCCTTTCAATGGAATGGCGACGCCATCCAAAGACCAGCGCGGAGCAGAACGCCCAAGTGGTATCGGGCTTCATATTGACCTTCTGGACCGGCATCTTCGGACCGTCGCCGAGGGTTGCTTCAACCTCGATTACGGTATCTTTGCGCGTGGCATTCAGCGTGGCCTTCTGCCCGCCCTTGACTCCGGTGTATTCGAGTGTACGCGGCGACAAGTCCATCTTGACGGTAGCGTTGTAGGTGTAGGTTTCCTTGGCTTCCTTGCCCGTGTCCTTGCCATCCTTCTTGATCTTGATCGTCCTGGCCTCATTGGCGGTGATGCGGTAATACTCTTCCTTGTCCACTTTCTTGCGCTCGATCTTCCAGTGAATGTACCCGAGCTTCTCCCCGGCAACATATATCCCCAGCCAGCCTTCGGAATCGGGAACGTCGTACGTAACGTCCTCCGCGCCGACATTGGTGGCCACGGACGAAACGAACAGCATCAACGACATAAGGGGAATCAGGGCAAACACAAGCAGTCTGCTCTTCATTGTGAGCTCCTTGGCGGTATACCGCTAAGATAGGAAAACGCCCCGACAGGGCTTCGTACATTAGACGTTGCTCGGGCGGGGATATCTTAACAAAGGGGAACGTTTTTTCCAGCGCTCCCGCGACATTATACGCGACTTCGATTTGGCAGTCCAGCAAACCGTATCTCTTTTGCCGCAGCCTCGATAGCACGGGAAATGGGCGCAAGATGTGTTATAATCGCGGGCGTCCGCTCGCTCTAACAACATCGGAGACACTTGTGGCAGACAGCAACCGGCCGTCAATGCGCTCCGCCGCACTCGAAGCCAATCTCCGCGAGACAGCCGCGACGGTTGAAATCCCGCGCGAAATGACCCCGCTTCTGGAGGCTGCAAAGCCTCATTTCGGCCTTTACCAAGACCTTGAGGCCCTGCTCAAGGAGTATTTTCACCCATATCGCAATACCTCCCTGCTTGTGGACGGGCTCGCGCGACAGGTGCTCGGACGCTGGTTCCAGTACGAGTCAAAACCCAACCGTGCAGTCCTCTTTTCCCTTTTCACCCGGCTCATCCAGACGCTTGTCCCCTTCCTGCGCAAGTCGGATCGGGAGGAAGCGCTTCGGGTGCTACTGGCTTTCTGGGGTGAAGCCCTGGGTGGCAAGTTCGCGGAGGAATACGAGCCCCTTGTTCGCGAGTGGCTGCATGCCCTGCCTTCCAACGAATTGCCCGCAGCGCTTTTTGTCAGGCGCGACAACCAGATCGAGGCAATTGCCCCGCGCTTTCTGAAATCGCCCGCCTTGTCGGACGAGTATCTGCGCATGTGTCGAATCGTTCTTCTGGAAGGGCTGCGCCTGGCGCGTGAGCGGCTCGATATGGCTGCATGGGCGGAGGACAACCCCGGAGTGATCGAGGACATTGCCCGGTGCCGCGAGGCATTTGCGCTTTTGACGGCCAAACGGATTGGCGCTTACGAGCAGCAATTGTCGGAGTCCGCCCCCGGAACGGCGGAATCCATCGGGAAGCTACCGAATCTGAGCAGGCTGGTCGCAATGGCCATTAAGGGCCTTAACGACCTGACCCATACACCTGACAGATTCCAGGCCGCGATGTTCCTGCTGAAGGACGACATTACCGGCCCGAGGCAGAACGAAATAGTATCCATCCTGCTTGATGTGCTCGACCAACTGCTGAAGAAGGGCAACGAGGATCAGATCGAGCGCATCATTTACCAGTTGACATCATTCCTCAAGAGCAGGCCGGATTTCTACCCCGAGGTGCGTTTCACCATCTACAGCCGCATGGGAATCGCGATCGGACGGGAGAATAATGAGCGGCTCGCAGGTGTCCTGATGACCAATCTTATGTCGTGGCCCTTCGAGGAGCCCCAGGTGCAGGGCACGACGGCCGAGTGGAAGGTTCGCGTCAACCCTTGGCATGTGGCCAATATTCGCTGTCTGCTTGGCATTATCACATCCAATCCTCCACTCTACCGGAAACTGATCGCATCGCTGACTCTTTTCCTGCGGCTGGGCAAAGTCTTCGTCCCTGACACGGCATTGCTGCAGAAAGACATAACCGCCCTGCTGGCCGCCGACATCGGCCCGGCATATCACCAAGTCAGGCAGCTTTGTGCATCGCTGCCCGTGTTTTTCAACGAACTCGGTGCCGAGGGCGAGCTTCGCGACCTTTCCACCGAGATTGACCAGGCGACCGAACGCCGGGACTCGATAATCCATTTTCTGCGCAAGGCTGTTCACGCCGAGACCAACAACCTTCTGGTCAAGTTCTCGGAGGAGGTCCTCAATTTCTGGGTTACTGGGAAGTATGAAGAACTGAAGAGCTTCCTCCCGCCGGAACTCATCCGGAAGCCTGTCGAGGAAGGTTCTCTCTCCGAAGAACCGCGGGCAATACTGGCGAAACTGACTGCGGACATCGCGTTGGAGGATCTGCTGCGGTGCACCAAGGAGGAAGTGCGTTCCCACGTGGATGCCGTCAAGAGCGGCTTCAACACAATGAACGTGGAGCGCGTGTTCTGCCTCATCCGGGTTGTCCAACTGTTGCGTGACAAGTATTCCTTCGACAATGGATCGCTCAGCGCAAAACTTGACGGAAATCTGCGGATTCCCAAACCGTTG
>JBAZOJ010000259.1:0-4851 GCA_041648755.1 Candidatus Brocadiia bacterium | reverse complement strand
ATCAGGGAAGGAACCAGGTTTTTCCGTTTCCGGTAAGAGCGGCTGGGAGATCCGAGATGATCATTCTCTGGCGGTCGGTAAATCTGACTTTGTCAATCTTGAAATCGTAGACCTTTCTGGTGGGATCCGCGATATCGGGGATGCTGACCTGCCCCTTGAAGTACAGCTTAAATGTCGCTGTGGATGCCTCTTCGCAGATAGGCAAGTAATCGTACTCGGTCGTACTCCCGGATTTCAGGCTCCTGGAAAAGACCCTACCCCAGCCATAGACTTTGAAGTCGTTCACTGTAGCATCGCCAGTAAGGGGTCGTGTCTCTCCGGGCATAAGGCCGCCCGGGTCGGCAAGGGATCCGACAGGGATCGATAACGTGGATGCATTGCAGGAATATAGCGCAGCTACGGGATCGATCTTGACAAGTATTTCCGGGTCCACGGTCCCGCCGTAGCCGCGGAGGATAGCCTGGGTATTCGGATCAGTGTTGAACGCATCATGCACGAAATCGCCCACGCCGTGGCACTCAAGATTGTAGAAGGAGTAATCTGATGGATTGTTGAATATCCTGCCACTGGCAATCGTGACTGCCGCATTTACGTCCGGGGCCTCGATGCCGGTCATCGGGTTGTTCGGGTCGTCATACGTGCCCGCCGATGTACTGACATAGGAAACTGCGCCGAAACAGTACTCGACCCCCGAACTTGCAGCCTGTCGCGCTTGCTCCAACTGGTAGTAGTACCGCGTTTCCGACTGCCGGCTGGAAACGGACATCAGAAATGTGAAGCCGATAATCGCCAAGGCGGCCAGAAGCCCTGCCACCACGATCAGCACTGTTCCACGGCACTCGGAATTCTGTCTCATGGCAATGGGTTTCCGTGGTTGTCGGTGAAGTAGAGGTTCATCGTGATTTCCAGAGTCTGCTCAGGTCCCGAGGATACTATGCCCTCACGCCCGTCGCAATACAGCAGTTTGAACGGCTTGTAACTGTAGAGCCTGTGATTGGATTTGGTGGCGGACGTGTTCGCAGCCTCGCTGAACGTGAACGAGCGCAATGTTGTCAGCAAAACCCCTGAGCCGGCCGAAAGCGAGAAGTCAAACACTGAACCGCCCAGTGTGCTGGGAACACTTGCCGAATTCTGGGCAGTCCACGGGGAAGCAGACAGCGTAGCCGCACCGTCGCTGAACTTGCTGCACAAGAACTTGTCGCTCATCCAGGAGTGCGCGGCCGCGAGGTTTGCATAGAATCGCGACTGGGTTTCCGCGGTATAGACGACCCTTCGGGAGATGCTAAACACCTGGGCCATGGCCACCAGCAGGACAACGGTCAGGCCGAGGGCGACCATCACCTCGATCAGCGTGAATCCGCCGCAATTGACCATAGTCTGACGGGAGCGGGATTCATTCATACTTGATGTCCTTTCCGCGCCCGGAGAAGCAGTTGTAGATTCTTGTACTGCCCGTGCGGTGGACCAGCGTGAGGGAGAGCGTATAGTAGACAACCGTCGACCCGGCAGGCTTCAACTCCATTCTCAGCGGAGCCGCCTGGTAGTTGGTCACACCGACGGAGTTGTCAAGCACGTTATTGCCCTCAACCAGTTCGGAGGGGTAGGTTGTGGAGAATTCAGCAGGGTCGACATAGAAAATGTCCGAAGCGGGAGAAACTGAGCCCGGAATTGTCGTAGTCCCATTGACATACGTATAGTCGATCAACTGCGGTGCTCCGGACCAGTCGGAGTATAGAAAGTACGGCGGAACCTTTGTCGTAGGAGCCTGGCAAGGCGCCCAGCGCATTACGGCACCATAGTTCGAGGCAATGAGTGTGGCAATTACATTCTCCTCGGTCTCCGCAGCCATCTTCTGGCCTGCGGGGAACAGCGCCACTATTCCGCCCAACCCGATGGCCAGTACTAACAGGGCGACCAGAATCTCCGCAAGCGTAAGTCCGGAGTTGCTTTTGATCTGCTCCGTCATTTCGTTTCATCCTTGGTGGAAATTGTTCCGTAGACGGGATCGATGTATATGGTGATCTTCTGCGTGTTATCCAGCGAGTCGGCCACAACTATGCCGTTTGCCGCACCAACAACTGCTCCCGTAACGAAGGTGTCGGGAGCAGAAAAATCCCTGTAAAAGACCGGCCTGTCTCCGGCGCCCAGCGATGTAGTGCCCCCTGTCGCCTTCAAGAGAGATATCCCGTCCGGAAGGACTATGGGGCTCGCGAGATCGCCACTCTCCAAGCTTGGGGAAAACTGGGCGATAACACTAATTGTGAACACGTCGTCACCATCCACGGTTGTCTTGTAGACATGGAGGCGAAATGGCCAGTACTGCGGGGTCTGCGGTACTGAAGCATAGGCTGTAGGATTGGTCAGAAGGCCCGGAAATATCTGCTGACGCAAGGCGTCGCTCCGCGCAAGCTCGAGGTAAGCCACAATCGACGATGCCGCTGAGCGAATGCGTTGCGTGCGGACCTGGCCAGCGTAGCTCCAAGTCACGATTGTCGCCGCGAGGAGGATAATCCCCGCGACTATCAGCATTTCGATCAGCGTAAAGCCGTCCTGACCGTTGGAGACCTGGTCTGAGCATCGGTTTGTCATCTGCTTCCTACGGGTTAGTCACCCAGTTAACAATGTCGTCGCCGGGATGGTCAATTCCCCAGATACCGGAACTGACCGACATATCCACGAGGTGGTTCGGCCCGCGCGAGCCCAGGTCAAATCCGTTCTTGTTGTTAGCGCCGAAGTACAGAGTCACGGACGAACCGCCGACCGTGATCGAGCGACCAAGTGTGTAATAGTACACCGGAAAACCCCACGGGTCAAGGATGTAGAGCTTCCCGTTGTACCGATCAGTGTCATTTACCTTGCCATCGGAGTTCACGTCAACCTCCGCAAGGCTGCACGTGTAATAGTCCACGCTGCCGCTGTCGTACTGCGATGACAGGAGAGCGAGCGGCAGGGAGTAGATCGAGACGTTCGTTTCAGTATCCGCGTCGGGCGGGAAGAGAGCGACGCTTGCATCCGCGGGGGGATATCCCCGATGATCTGCCTTGTACTTTTCGAGCGCACCGGTCAGGGCAAGTATCTGCGCTTGCGCGGCTTTTGAACCTGATCTGGCGATGATCCCATGGCCAGCACCGACCAGCAGAGCGGCCAACAGGAGGATTATGGCCACCACAGCCATAAGCTCTATGAGCGTAAAGCCGTTACCAGTTTCCGATGTCGTCGCCATGTGATATCTCAGAGGTTGTGGATTTCCCATCGGTGTCATCGACTCCGTTGGGACCAAGTGAGTATAGAAGGAAAGGCCGTTTGTAGGCCATATCGGTGGTGTAGTCCGCGCCGGGGACATAGACAACGCCGCAATAGTCGGTCTTCTCGTAGTCGCCGCTTGTCTGAATGTTGTTCTTGTAGTTGACAAAGGCCCTCTTCTCGTCGTAGACCAGGGGGTGCAGCCAGGGATCCACGAGTTGAATGGCCGGTTTGCCCGAACTCCCTGACCATCCGAACGTCGTGAAAGCGATGAACGAGTCTTTGTACGGAGAGGCGTTCACCTGGGAAGAGGTGAAATCCTTGCCGTCGATACGCAATGTGTTGTCACCGAGCTTTATCGAGTCGAAGAAAGGCCCCGCGCCCTTGCAGGGGCAGGTCGCGCCATTTGACGGGTTGTCGATGTGGCAGTGAGTCAGAGCCAAAAGCAGCAGGCCCGTGGACTTGCGACGGCACTGCTCCGGATTGGTTCCACTCTCCGATGCAACGTAGCTCCAACTGGCCATATAGTCTTTGGGGTAGTATCCGAAAGCAGCAGCGAAGGCCTCTGTGGATGAGTTCAAGGATGCAATCAACTGGCGGCAGGTGGCGATTTTGGCCTGATCGCCGGTCCGACCGAGGATGGGGATGACGAGCGCCATCAGCAAGGCAATGATCGACACAACGACCATTACCTCCATGAGCGTGAATCCGCGCTTCTGCAATCTCACCTCCAGTTGTTAATATCGTCGGTAGCGTCGCCCAGCCCGGAGCCGGTTCCCGTCGCCCCGTCCGGTCCAAGGGACCAGAGGTTGAATCGGGTTCTATTGAAGTATGTCGGCCCGGGCCAGTACCCGTATCGGTTGGTCCATGGATCGGCAAGATAGGGCTGTTTCTGGCCAGTCGAGTCAACATACAGGTTCACTGCGTCAATCTGAAGATAGGTTGCCTTTGCCCCTTCGGATTGATCAATGGAAAAGTTGCCGTCCACGTCTCCGGTCAGAGCCTTGTACATCGCGTTGTTGAGCGAAATGTAGTAGTCACTGCTTCCCGACACGGTTGGGTAAGAGCGATAATCGTTCTTGTAGTTGTCCAGGGCCATCGAGATCGATTGTATGTTCGCTGCGGCAACGGATTTCCTGGCGTTCTGCCTGTAGGCCCCGATATTCGGAACCACCAGGGCGATGATAATGGTGATGATCGAGATCACGACAAGCAGTTCGACCAGAGTGAAACCCGATTGCCGTTTCATCACTGGCCTCCGTTGTTGATATCGTCGATGCCGTCCATTCCCGGTCCCGGATCCGAGGAACTTGTCGTACTGTTCGGACCGTTTGACCAAAGGCGATACGGCTTCCCCCAGCCCAATTCCGCCGAGGACCAGCCTTTGGGATCGGATGGAAGAAGCAATCCGTACGGGTTGCCCCACGGGTCAATCAGCAGGTGGGAAGAATCGAATTTTTCTGATGGATAGTCGAGGTAGACCGTGTGTTTTTCCTCAGTGGAATCGACCGTGCCGTTACCGTTCCAGTCCCTGGAAACAAGGTAATACCAAATGTAGATGTTGTGACGGCTCGCAGCCGCAGGAATAGTGCGAGTTGGATTGGGCTT
>JBAZOJ010000258.1:0-4882 GCA_041648755.1 Candidatus Brocadiia bacterium | reverse complement strand
CAGAGCAAGATGATGAATAAGAGAGAAGCCATGGAGGCGGAAAGCAGCCTTTAACCGCCAAGTCGCCAAGGACGCCAAGTTGAAAAGACGTAGGATTTGCGAGGCCAAAGAGGAAGGAAGCAGCCTCAGTTCGGCCGGAGGCTTGGGGAAATTGATGAGTGATGATCCTCCTACGCCGCGCCTACGCAGAGCAAGATGATGAATAAGAGAGAAGCCATGGAGGCGGAAAGCAGCCTTTAACCGCCAAGTCGCCAAGGACGCCAAGTTGAAAAGACGTAGGATTTGCGAGGCCAAAGAGGAAGGAAGCAGCCTGGATTCGGCCGGAGGCTTGCGGAAATTGCTGAGTGATGATTGCGGATTGATGAATGGGAAAGCGCGGCTTGAGGCTGGTGGTAAGGTCGCAAACTCGAACGCCGAATCCTACTATCGTCAAGATACTGATTATGACAAGGCAAGGGGGAAATCTCCCTCGCTCGCGGAGTCCGCGCTGGGTGTCCGAAGCGCCTACAGCCCTTCCGGAACAAACACCTCGTTGAATGTCCGCACAAAGTACGTGTCCGTCATTCCCGCAACGAACCAGATCGCGAGCTTCAGGGGTTTTCCCTGCTGCCATTCGCGCACGTCATCCGTAAGGAAATCGGCCAGCACCTTCCGGTGATCCCAGAGATCTGCCTTGGGGTGAGCTTCGCAAACTCCCTTCTTCTGCCAGTCCTCGATGATCACCCGGATGTACTCCACGAGCCTCGGTATCGCCCGGTCAATCCGGTCAAAGTACTTCCGTACGTAAGGATGCCTGTAAATCCTGTCGTTGCTGAACCTGTACAGGGATTTCAACTTGGCAAAATTGCCGTCCGACATCCCGATGCTGTCACCGTGATTCCGGCTGGTCTCGATTACGTCGGCGACAAGATTTCCAAGTATCTCCCGGTTGCTCTGCCCGAGTGCCTTAGCTTCCTCCGGAACGGACTGCTCCGCATCAGGCAACTGCAAATAGTCTTCCAGGTCCCTGCCAATGTACGCGATCCTGTCTGCCATTCGAACGACGCAGCCCTCGAGTGTCACAGGCATAGGGCGTCCCTTGTCCTCCAAGTTAGCCCATATGTCGAGATCTTTGAAAGTCTTCTTGCGGTCGGGCTGCATAGACTGTTCGCTGCCTTCACCGTAATGGCAGGCGATGCCGTCCCGGACCGCGAATGTCAGGTTGAGGCCGGGATGTTCGTAGGATTTCTCCGAATTCAGCCTGTCGGCAAGCAGCAGGCTGTGCTTCTCATGCGAGAATCCGGGAAGAACCTTCTTCAGGCACTCCTCGCCAAAATGCCCGAACGGTGCATGCCCAATGTCGTGCCCGAGCGCGATTGCCGTGGCAAGATCGGTGTTCAGCCCCAGGTTGTCGCAAATGGTCTTGGCCACCGAGCAGACAAGGAGCGTGTGCTCGATTCGGGTGCAGATATGGTCATTATAGGGCATCACGAAGACCTGGGTCTTGTTGCGAAGCCGCCTGAATGCGCGGGAGTGCAGAATACGCGTGTAGTCTCGGAAGAACTCGCCTCGCATTGGATCCGGGGGGCAGGCATAGCGGCGCCAAGTCAGAACGGGATCGTCATTTTCGGCCCGGAAAGGATGGTGAGTATTATCTGCTGGCAACGCAGTCCTTCTCGGCTATCCGGGGAAGATCAAGCTTTGCCCTGAGGAGTTCGGCAACGGAATCCACCCCTCGCTCGGCTTTCATTGCCTTCCAGATTTCCGCGCCGAAAGCAAGGTGCGTCCTGATTTCGGCCTTTCGAAACTCCCTTCTCTGGCCGGAGACACCGGTAACTGCGAAAGAGCGCTTCATTGCCTCGACCGCATCGCCAACGGTTTTGCGGATCTCAAATCCAAACAGCCCGACAACCAGGGGATTGTCATGCCCGAGGAAAACAGACCGGGAATCAGACTTATAGCCCACAAGGGTTTTCCCCGCACACCATGCCAAGGCAGCCTCGGAGACAGCGCCCTCGTCTGGTACCCTGCCGTTCAGATTGACGACAACTCCGTCACAGACCTTGATAACCTGATACACATCGAGTGCAAATATCGCTTTCAGCATCGCATCCGAAGCCACTGCCGCGGGGACGCCCCTTTCCATCAAGCGCTCTATGCAGATCGTCAGTTCCAGCCCATCGCGCTGAGGGAGAAATGTCCGATAGCCAGCCGCCTCGAAAGCACTGGCAAGCTCAGCCATCTCCTCTTTTTCCTTGGCGTTGAACAAGGGACCCGCACAGTAAATGCGCTTTTTCGCTTTCCTTCGTGGGGCTCGCACTGTGCCGATCATAACGCCTTCTCCTTCAAGACCTTACATGTATACACTCTGCTCTGACTCGATTATACCAGCACGTGAGGACAGGTGCAAGCAAGAACGCATCCTTTATTAGGCTGTCGGCTGTCGGCTGTCGGCTGTCGACCCCTTCGACTCTCGTTGTTCGCTCAGAGCAGGCTGTCGTCCCCCCTTCGCCCCGCTGGGGATTACGGAGGGCCTTGCTCCGGCTTTCGGCTTGCGGTGGTTGCGAACGCCCCTGTAATAGGAAAGGCTGCCCCTCCCCGTGGCACAAATGGTCATAGACCATGGGCGTACTCACGGAAAGAAGGCAGCCCAAGAACCGGAGGATTATACCATACCCGCTCCGGATTTCAACCGGCGAAACTTGCCGCCCTTGCAGGCTGATGCGCCGCTGCTATGATAGAATGGAGTCCGCCAAGAGGGCTCGCGGATAACCGACCTCACAGGAGGAAACATGCTCCCACTTCCGCAGAGAGTACTGCATGCCCGGGACGGAGACCTGATCCTGACTGACGAGAGCTTAGATCTGGAGCCGTGTCGGCTTGAGCGGGTCCAAAAGGTGACAATTTCGCTGGGCGCAGTGGAAAGATGCGAAGCTGAGGACTGTGGGAACACCCTCTTGCTTCTAATATCAATTGCCTCTGCAGTCTTTGGTTGTGCGGGCGGCCTTCTGTTTTTCCTGCAGGAAGATCACAGATCCGTCGGCGCCGCATCAGTGTTCATCGCCTGCTTTGGGGGCATAGCCTCCACGTCCTTCATGTACTATCTTGTGGCAAGGATTCCGGTAATCTCCATCGTTTCTTCCTCGCGCGAGAAGATCACTTTGCCCGTGCAGGGCACAGATCCTGAAGACGTGAAGCGATTTGCGCGAGCAGTGCAGGAAGCGAAGCTTACCTTCCTGGGGAAGGCTCAATCGCCGGAGATACCGCAGCGAGGTGGCGAATGAACTACCCCAGAACAGCACTGTTCCTGATTACTGCCCTGCTCCTGACGTGTGGCGCCGGAGTGGCCGAGGACGCACCGGTCAGCAGCGCGCTCCTGGGGACACCGCGCATCCGCATCTACCCCCGCCGCGCGGAATTGGTCCACAAGTTCACCGACACACTGCTGACAAGCGCGCACAAGGAGTTCATGGAACACGTTGCGCAGCGCAAGTACTCCGCGATGGATGTCCCCTATGCCGAGGTCGGCCCTGACCAGCCCTATCCTCCGACATCGTTCACATTGCGCCTGCCGATCGTCAACGCCGACGGCACCGAGCCCAAGGATGGGAACGACGGCGTCTTTGACATCGTTGGCTGCAAGGCCGTAACCTGCGTGCTTTCAAGCTGGAACACCGCCAAGGGCTTCGCCCCTGCCCTTGTAAGGCACCATACGGATTTTGCCAAGAAGCACGGATACCGCCTGGACGGGCCGCTGCTTCTGCGGCTGTACATCGAGAAAAGCGAGAACAACGCCGCACTGCCCTTTGAAGGCCTGAGCCCGATGACGCCCGTTGACAAGCAGGACTTCGCTGTGTTCTGCGGCTCGGGAGTTACAGGATTCGCGGTCATGGCGGCATCATCGGCGCTGTGGAGCACGGGCGCAACGGTGTTCCCGGTATCGGACGCCGATTTCGAGGATTCGCGGTTCCTGCGCAAATGCCAGGGCTTCGTATTTCCCAGTGGGAACATGAACGAATTGCGCGACAAAGTGACCGAGGCCGCGATGACGCGCCTTCGCGACTTCATCCAGGCCGGAGGAATCTACATCGGCTTCTGCGCCGGGGCGTATCTCGCGTCGTCAGCAGTGCGCTGGAACGATGTCGCGGCACCGTCGTTTCTGGCTCTTTTTGGCGGAACAGCCGTGGGCCCGATCGCCGGAATCGGGGCAAATTCGACCGTGGTCGGGGGAGTGTCCCTGACGGATATCAAGCTGTTCGATGGCATCAGCCGCAAGCGCCAGATGGCCTATTTTCAGGGCCCCTGGTTCGACACCACCGGCACCAAGGATGTAACCGTGCTGGCCACCTACGATGCTAACGAGAAACCAGCAATAATCGCACTGCCCTGCGGGCGCGGCCGGGTTGTCCTGTGCGGGCCCAACCTCGAGTTCGACCTTACGAGCAACCAGGATGGCTTTAACTGGCCGGAGTCCTCGGGCGTCAAAGACCCGGAATGCGATTGGGATGTGATTGCGAGGATGGTTGATTGGGCGTTCAAACGCCGGGAACTGGGGGGCGGGAAGGGACAATGAGCAAGCACAATGAACAGTGAACAATGAGGAATGAACAATGAAGAATAGTCTGTAGTCTGTAGTCTGTAGTCTGTAGTCTGTAGTCTGTAGTCTGTAGTCTGTAGCTGATCCAGCAGCCAATAAAGCCAGTCCGTCGTCTGTCGTCTCTCTTATTCATCAATCCGCAATCCGCAATCCGCATTGTCCTCAAGCCTCCTACCTCCCGCCTTCGCGAATCACCCTATCCCAACAAAAAAAGGGGCTCATCCGAGCCCCTTTTGTTTTCTGGCGAACGATCAATCGCGTTAGTTGGTGCAGCGGTCCAGTGCCTGCTTCACGTCCTCGATAAGG
>JBAZOJ010000257.1:0-4886 GCA_041648755.1 Candidatus Brocadiia bacterium | reverse complement strand
GAGACTTGGCTCGTAGTTTGCGTGTCAACTTCTCCCAGATCGGCAACTACGACGCCGTTAACAAAGCCGCGTCGATTGAAGTGAGTTTGACCGGGCAACATCTCTATAACGCAGCCTACTCTCACCAGTCCTACTACCGAGGCAAGTACAAGGGCTGGTCCCGCATTTCACATGCCATCGGTCATGCGCGGTGGAAAGTATTAGACCTCCTGTGGGGAAATGGCGAAAGCATCCTGCGCGTGGTTTTATCCGGGCTTGTTGTTGTTGCCTTCGCCACCATCGCCCTGATGCGTGACCACTCACAGCTCATCTTTTCGGACGCCCTTTGGTCATCCTTTACGGGTTTCTGGGGAATACAGGGGGGCGCGACACTGCCTGATTTCTATTTGGTAACACTGACCATTATCAGGTTTATCCTGTTCGGACTGTTCATGGCCATCTTGATTAAGAGGCTGTCCAGACGGTGATTCACGATCTGTACATATTTGGTTCTGCCACCCGGGGTGAAGTGTCGCCAACGTCCGATATTGACGTACTAGTTATTCCACTGGGCAAAGGACACTCTGAGTATCCAGCTTCCTGGAGCGTGTACTCTCCCGCGATTATTCAGTCCTACTTCAAGTCCGGTCGATTGTTTGCGTGGCACCTTCACCTTGAGGCCAAGTGCATTCATTCTGCGAATCCGACACCATACCTTTCGTCTCTAGGAGCGCCCGCTAAGTACTCGTCTGCCGGGAAAGACATAGATGATCTTGAAAGCATGCTCCGCGATTCGCTGCGTGAGATTCAGAGCCAGACTACAAACCTTATATACGAGCTGGGTATCGCATACACGGCTATACGAGACATAGCAATGGCTGCATCGTGGGCCTTAATGGATAGGCCGTGCTTTTCCAGAGACGCTCCTTTCCTTCTTTCTAGCCCGTGCCCAATTTCGCGCAAAGCATATAGAGGAGCGATGTTAGCTCGCCACAGTTCAACCCGGGGTAGCGATCACAATATCGAGACTGAACCCATCGCCAAGGAACTGCTGTCTGCCCCGATCCTCTCCTGGGTCAGCGACATAAGGAGCTCAGTATGACCAATTCTTTTCTCAACAAAGTTGCAGCAGAGCGGCGCGTGCTCTCTGTCGTAAATGCCAGAACGCCCGGAAGACGCCAGCTTACCGGGCTATCGTCTGCCGCAATTGATTTGTGGCGTCGAAAAGTCGGCTCTGAGGTAACCGCAGACGTTGCAACACCGTTGATTGCGCTTGCCGACCTCTGCCAACTTCTCTCTGACAGAAGCCATGAAACGTTTCAGCCCATTGACATTTCGCTGTCGGAGAAAATCGAATCGCACATGTCCGTTTTGCGAAACGCAGTAGCGAGGATGCCGTGAAGCTAACCTTTCAATCCATCGGACCTACGCGAAAAACCGCGTAGGCCAGTGATTTCAAACGTCTGCTTTCCTTGACCGGCTGGGGCCGGTACCCATTCCTGCACGACCGTTTGCTGATCGGCCTTCTCGAATCCTTGGAATAGGAAGGAATCGGCACTTACGCGAATCAATGTCGGCTCCCATAGCACCGCGACCTCGCTACCGCCCGTGCAACACAGCGCACGGGCTACGCGATAGCCGTCAGCACGGGTCAACCAGCCGCTTGCGTACCTCGACCGGGACACTCGTTGGGCGTTGCCCTTTAAGCCGCTTCAAGCTCAGGTAGCACTTCATCTTGAGTAACCGGAAGGGGAATGCACGCATCGCACTCCGGGCATTGTGCGAAACACCTGTGATCCTGGTCGGCGCACAGCAGGAAATCCGGCGCTGGCGCCGACTGATGGCAGTAGGGACAAAGGACGTAAGGCTGGACGGAGAGCATACCTGTTATTATATCCAGCACTCGGCTATCGACGCAACTATCACCGGCCAAAGACCCCCTTCAGAAGCCGGGGCACTGGTTTGCCCGAACGTCTCAAGCGTAGCCAAAGTAGATGATCGTCTAGCCAGCATGGACAATTCGGAGTTGCTTTTGCAAATGGAATGCCAAGCGCGTACCATCAGGCGCCAGTAGCCGGTCGCGCCCGAAATCTTAGGCGATCATTTGTCGGCTTGTAGATGTCGGTCACCCGAAGTTGCACCCAAGACCAGAAAGGTACGCGCCAGCATGAAAGTCGTACGCATCAAGATCGCTAATTTTCGGAGTATCAAGAGTGCCGAGCTGCACTTCGACGGGCACTGTCTCATCGTCGGGCCGAACAATGTCGGGAAAAGTACGATCTGCGAGGCGCTTGACCTAGTGCTTGGGCCTGACCGGATATCGAAGTTCCCGCCGGTCGAGGAGTTTGACTTTCACAACGCTTGCTACCTCGCACCTGCTGCCTTAGAGGGCGAAAATCCGACGCCCATTCCGATCCGAATCGAGGTTGTGCTCACCGACATCAATCCTGAGATCGAGAACCGATGCGCGCAGCACCTGGAATTCTGGCATACAACTGAGAAGCGGCTACTCAACAAAGGAGAAGCGGACGCCGCAAATCCTCCCTTGGTTGTGAGTTGCTTACGGTTGGAGACGTTGGCCGAATACAACCCAGCAGAAGACGAGTTCGAGGCAAAGACATGCTATTCACACAGTCCAAACGCGGAGCCTGGCGAGTTCGTCAAGGTCAGCAAGGAGGTCAAGCGCTTATTTGGGTTCCTTTACCTGCGGGCCGTTCGCACAGGCTCCCGCGCTTTGAGCCTAGAGCGCGGATCTCTCCTTGACGTGATCCTGCGCCTCAGAGGTTCACGGGCAGGTTTGTGGGAGAAAGCAATCGAACGTCTGCGTGATTTGGACATCGAGAAAGACGCGACCCACCTACAGCCGGTGTTGATGTCGATTGAGGCACGACTAGGACGCTACATTGCGTCCGACGTGGACGGCAGGATCACTAAGCTGCACGTCTCGCAGCTGACGCGCGAACATCTGCGCAAGACAATGGCGTTCTTCCTCGCGATGTCTAAGGATCAGACGCCGGTGCCGTTCCAGCTTGTTGGGACGGGGACATTGAACGTTTTGGTTCTTGCGCTTTTGTCGTTCATCGCCGAACTGAAGCCGGCGTCGGTCATTTTCGCAATGGAAGAGCCCGAGATCGCCGTGCCGCCCCACACTCAACGACGAATCGCAGATTACCTGCTGCACAACACGACGCAGGCGTTTGCGACCTCGCACTCACCCTACGTCATCGAGCGCTTCGAGCCAGAGCAAACCCTGTTGCTGTCGCGCGGGCCAGACTCCAGCGTTGCTGCTATGAAAGTTTCGGATGCTGGTGGCTTGAAAGGCAACGACTTTAAGCGATTTGCCAGACGCGGATTGACGGAGTGCATGCTCGGCAAGGGCGCTATCGTTGTGGAGGGATTGACTGAGTTCCACGCCCTGCCAGTGGCTGCGCGAAAGTTGGAGGAAAACGACGAATTGCTCCAGCCGCTCGACATCGCAGGCGCTGCGTTCTTCGACGCGGAGAGCGAGAGCGCAATGCCAAAGTTCGGCACGTTCTTCAAAGCGCTTGGTCTCAAAACGTTTTCCTTCTACGACTTTATCGCGCGTCCTCCGGAGAAGAAGAAGCTATTTACCGATGCGTTCGACGTGGATTGCGAGCATCCTCATGCAGGTTTTGAGGTGCTGATCGTGAGCGAGATGCCTGCCGACCGGCTGTGGTCCTTTCTCGACGATTTACGATCATCGGGTGACAACGGCAGCTTCGCAATTCCTGCTGCTCGACCGGCGGACGCAGATCTGAAAATGCTCGCAAGATCAGCGCTGAAAAGCAACAAGGGAGCGGGTTGGGCGGCTAGGCTCTTTGAAGGAAGTACTGTTGTAGAGTTGCCTACCACCGTTACGAGCTTCCTCAAGCAGGTCTACGCCGCGTTCCCAAAGCCGGCTGAAATACCCGTTGAAGCTGCCGTGGGCGATGGGACCGTCGAGCTTGTTGAAGTCGGAGCTGTCGGCGTCGCCGTGCCGCCAGCAGCAACTTGACCGGAGACTCCCCAATGGAGGTCTGCGACCTTCGCCAACAGCTGCTGGATTGCAAGGGGCACGCCCTCGTCATCGGAGGCCCTGGGAGCGGCAAGACCACGATTGCTCTCAAAAAGGCTGTCGTTCGCATCGGCGACGGGCTGGCGCCTGGCCAATCTGTCTTGTTCCTGAGCTTCTCCAAGGCAGCTGTGGCCCGGGTGGGAGAGGCCACGCGACTGGAGGTCCCAAAGGCCCAGCGGGGAATGCTGAGTATGCAGACCTTCCATTCGTTCTTCTGGACGTTGCTGTCGACCCATGCGTATCTACTCGGTGCGCCAAAGTCACTCCGCATCTTGTTGCCGCAAGATGAGCAAGCACTCTACGGGCCGATCAAAGCGAAGGATCGCAACAACGAGAACCCTGCATGGATTGTATGGCTGACAGAACGAGAACGGTTGTTCCGAGAGGACGGTCGGATCGCCTTCGACCTATTCGCTGCCAACGCAGCGCAGCTGCTTCAGCGAAGCGCACATGTACGCCGTCTCATTGCGCAGCGACATCCCTTAATTATTGTCGACGAGGCACAGGACACGAATGAACATGCTTGGCGCTGCATCGAATTGCTGTCGCCGACTGCCCAAATGATCTGCTTGGCCGACCTTGAGCAGCAGATATTCGACTATCTGCCGGGTATCGGTCCTGAACGAATCGTTGCAATCAAGAAGTCGTTGAATCCTTTGGAGATTGACTTAGGTGCCCAGAATCACCGAAGCGGTGGTACTGAAATAGCCATATTCGGTCAAGACATCCTGTTGGGGAACGTTCGCGGATCGCCTTACGTCGGCGTCTCAGCTTTCTCGTATAACCCAAAACTACGTACCCAAAGCGCCGTAATGCGGATGTCGCTTGGGAT
>JBAZOJ010000256.1:0-4887 GCA_041648755.1 Candidatus Brocadiia bacterium | reverse complement strand
CGGCAACGGGGCAAGATCGAATAGCAGAATGCGCGGATCTACGAGCTTGACCACATCCCTGTTTCGAGGCATACTTGACAAACGACTACATAGCAGGACCCTGCTCCACACACGAACAGGATCTTTGCCAGGGCAGAACAGCCACACATCAAGTGCGCGAAGGACTGGAGCAAACGGCAACGACACCGCCGACTCTCGGGCGACCAAGCCCAGCTTGCGCTCAAAGGCTCACTCGGGGTCGCCCTCCTCACCCGATAGACGGGCGGATCGCGGTGAACGCGACTACCCGGAAACGGCCTCGGAGGCCGCGAAGAAGAACCCTCTCCATGCCTCTCCCAGAGGGAGAGGGAACGAGAAGACAAAGCATGCCGCGTGGGTACGCGGCGCTCCCAGGGGAGTGGTTTCCCATCGGGAAGCGGTGCGCGAGGATGGGATGCCAAGAGGAAAAGAAGCGCGGGCACGGGGATGCCGGCGAAGAGAAGGTGCTGCTGGGCTATTCGATGGGCTCGCAGGTTGGATCAACTACCCAGCCCATTCCGACAATGATGCCAGTGGCGTCGTGGCGGAGCGCGTAAAGAAAAGGATGATCCAGGACCAGCGGCTGCGGCCGCTCGCCGGAATCGCCAATATCGATTTCGGCTACTGTTTCTGCCTCCATCCTGGTCCCGTGCTCGTCGCAGATGATTCTGGCCTTGGTCATAATTGTGGCTTCGCATCTCAAGCCCTTTGTTGCTGTTCCCACGAGCGGGATGCCATCCGTGTACAGCGAAAAGAATCCGAGACTGGTCAGCAAGTCATCTATGTTATCAGCCTTGTCGCAGGTGAATCGCGGGAAGCTCACTTCCGACCAAGTCTTTTCTTTGAGCTTTCTTTCACCTGAGGTCACCGCCCTGAGGGTGGAGATTGCGAGCGCGGGATCCCAGTTTCCCGGCATTACTGCAAGCAGTGAGTACCCCTCCTTGTAGGGGATCTCGACGACGAGTACTTCCCCTTGCGGGATGCAGCAGTACCGGGCCTGGCATTCGAAGACCACAAAATCGCGCTGAACCGTGTTTCCGGCCAACGTCTGAAAGGGGGCTTCGATGACGGAAACAGCATTCTCTGCTTCCCAGGTGCAGTCCAGAGCAAATCTCGAAGTCCATATCCCGCGAATCGTGGCTCCCAGGTTTTTCGGATCAACACCATCAAGTTGACTGGGAACTGCTGCAAGGCTTGCAGGATCGACAGTATACGCGATCTTGTTACGCGCAAACTCTCGGCTGGTCCACTCGTCAATGCCTATGCCGCGCGACACCGTGAAATCACTTGAGTATTTGAGCGCCGGATCCCTGAACAGCGAATCGAGCGTTCGTGCTGTATGCCTGGTGTCTTCCCCGTCCACCTTCCCCAAGCGGTGGTTGGACGCCCTTTCCAGAAAGAGAAGCTGGACGTACGTTGTGAACGGCGAAAAGACCGTATTGCGCACGCCGTCGATATGAGCGACTTCGGTAGCATATCTGTATGAGAACGTGTTGAATCCGACATCGGTGATCGGTGGCGCCTGAGTCTTGGCAGGGCTCGGCAGCGGAGACGTTTCGGAAACTGCCGGTGCAGGCGCTTCGACCGGCGTGCGTTGCACATACCACACCGTTGCGCCGACGCCAAGGATAGCGAGAAGTGCCAGAACGAAGACCTTAGACATGCTTCACCTCTTGCCGTGGAGCGCCCGCAGGGGATGCCCCAACTCCGTCATTCCTCGATTCCAGATGTCGGGTCCACAACCCAGCCCAGGCCAACGATGATGCCTGTGGCGTCGTGGCGGAGCGCGTAAAGAAAAGGATGATCCAGGACCAGCGGCTTGCGGGGGCCGTAGCCAGTGGTAACGAATCCTGCCCCTGTTTCAGCCTCCATTTTCGTTCCCTGCTCGTTGCACAGGATCTTCGCCTTTGCGTCCACTTTCACGATGAAGTTCATATCGCGTGTTCTGGTGCCCACAAGGGGAATGCAGCGTGTATATGTCGCCAGATACCCCATTTTGTCGAGCATTGGGTCGATCGGGTCGGCGCATTTGATGGAGAATTTCGGGATCATGACTCGAATGGAGAGCTTTTTCTCAAGAGCCGTCTCGCCAGAGATAACCGTCTCGAGCGTCTCGAGCGCCTTCGCGGTATCCCATTTTTCAGGCATTACGGTAAGCAGGGAGTAGCCCTCGTTATAGGGTATCTCGAGTACGAGCGTCGAGTCCTCGGAACTGAAGTTGCTCTTCGCGCTGCACCATAATCTTACGAAATCACACTCAATAGATTTGTCCCCGAGCCCCAGGAACGAGGCTTCCACAGTGGTCACTTCCCCAAACGCTGCCCAAGTGCCATTCAGTTCGAATTTCGAGATCCACAGGCCATGTATCCAGCCCGGAAGTTCCAACTCCTCCTTGCTGAACCTGCTCGGCATTTTCCCAAGCCTGGCCGGGTCGATGGAATACTCGATCTTGTTGCGCGCGAACTCACGGCTGGTCCAACTGTCAATGCCCATGTCGGCCGAGACGATGAACTCGCTGGAGAACTTGAACGCGGCGTCGGCCAGCAGGGAATCCAACAGTTGGGCTTGCCGCGCAATCTTTGGGGAATCATCGACGCCCTTGACATGGTTGGCGACCCTTTCCAGAAACAGCAGTTGCACATAGGTTGTGAATGGCGAGAACACCATATTGCGCGAGCCGTCAGTGTCTGCGATCTCCGCCGCGTAGTCGAAGTCGAACTCATTGATTTCGGCGTCGCTAACGGGCGGCGCCTCTGACACAGCGGGGCTCGGCAGCGGAGACGTTTCGGAAACTGCCGGTGCAGGTGCTACGACCGGCGTGCGTTGCACATACCACACCGTTGCGCCGACGCCGAGGACAGCGAGAAGTGCCAGAACGAGGATTTTCGACATACACTGACCCTTCGATGGGGAAGCTGTCGGGACATAGTCACAGTCTGCACAAGATCTTTCACAACCCTATATTCGCGCGAGTGGCGGATTTGTTCAGAGTTTTCGGGTGTATGCCTTGAGGAAGTGTGTAATTGTGTCAAGAACGTGGCTACTTTGGCTTTTCTATGACCGGATCAACCACCCATCCCAGGCCGACGATAATGCCGGTGGCATTGTGGCGGATAGCGTACAGGAAGGGGCGGTCGAGGACGACTGACTTCTTCGCTTCAATGATGCAGTCGTAGATGACTTCCGTTTTGGTTTCGGCCTCAAGCATGACCCCTTGGCGATAGCAGAGGATCTTCGCCATCGCGTCGACTTTCACACGATGATCCACATTGCGCAGCAACGGTCCCAGAAGGGGAATGCAGTCCTCAAAAGACCGCAGATACCCCAGGTTTTCCAACAGCAAATCGATGTGGCCATCGCATTTGTACCAGAACACCGGGATGGTGACCTCGGTCTTGTCCCATCCGAACACTTCATCCCCCGTAATAACCGACTGGAGAGCGGAAATAGCCTGCCTCGGATCCCATTTCTCGGGCATTATCGCCAGCAGTGAATAGCCCTCATTGAAGGGCACTTCAAGGAATACAGGGGCCCCGCCCGAGGCGGAATTGGATTTCGCCGGGCCCACGAAGCTCGTATACCACCTTGCACCGGAGTCACCGGAAAGCGGCTGAAACGGCGCCTCCTTGGCAGACGTGTTTCCGTCCACAATCCAGGTGCATTTCAGTCTGAATCTCGACGTCCACAGTCCATGTATCCTTTCCCGCTCAAGCCGCTCCTCACCGAACCTGCTGGGAATCACTGCGAGCTTGGCCGGATCGACCCAATACGCGATCTTGTTTCGCGTGAGTTCAGTTCGAGTCCACTCGTCTATGCCGATGTCGTGAGATAAGGTGAAGTCGCTTGAGAAACTGAACGCAGCGTCTTTCAGAAGCTCATCGAGAGCCTGCGCGGACCGCGCAGCGTCAGAGCTATCCGGCTTCCCCAGGCGATGGTTGGCTGCTCTTTCCAGGAATAGCAGTTGAACGTATGTAGTTAGCGGGGAGAAGACCATGTTGCGGGTTCCGTCAGTCCGCGCGATTTCATTCGCATACTGAAAGCTGAACGCATTGAACCCGGCTTGTGCAATCGCCATGTCAGCCGCTGCCAATGGGCTCGGCTGCGAAGTCGGAACTGCCACGCTGACGGCTGGCGCCGGTGCAACTTCGGGCTGCCGATGCACGAACCACACAACGATGGCCGCGTCGAAAGCCAAGAAGAGGAACCAGCCAAGAGCCTTCAGCAAGGACGTGCCTTCACCAGGAGTCGCATACTTCTCACTCCATCTTCTCTATGACCGGGTCCACCACCCAGCCCAGGCCGACGATAATGCCGGTGGCGTCGTGGCGGATAGCATACAGGAAAGGGCGATTGAGGGCGACCCTTATCTGGGGTCTATCTATTCCTACCGAACTAAAGATGGTTGTAGTCTCGGCATCGATGAGCACGCCGCCGCCGCCCCACACGACTACGGCGGTGGCATCGGTTTTTACTTCGAAGGCTCTCCCCAGCATTGCGGCACCCAGGAACGGCAGACCGGTCAGGTAGTTGCCTGAGAATCCCATCCGGTTCAGCCGTGGCTCCAGAGGCCCGCCGGTGGAGTACCTGAAGACGGGATTGCGAAGGTCCATGCAGTCATACCATATCAGTTCTTTCTTCCGGGTGGACAGGGCGTCGAGATCCGCGATGGCCAGGGCGGGATCCCATACTTGTGGCATTACGATTAGCATTGAGAGGCCATCATCGAAAGGCAACTCTATGAGATCGGGCGCGCCAGTCTGACCGGATAAAATGCCTCCCGGCCGAAGCACATCCTGGAACACCCGCTTAACCTTCCGTCCTGAAGCTGTTGTGAAGTAATCCTTGTCGTTTGCTAATTCCAACTCTTGT
>JBAZOJ010000255.1:0-4954 GCA_041648755.1 Candidatus Brocadiia bacterium | reverse complement strand
TCCGGGAAATGGGATTCGGCAAGGTGTCGGCGACCCTCAAGGCTGAGCGCTTGGGATCCGGGAAGCTTGACTTCGTCAAGATGTTGGGCGAAGTGGACAACGCACGACAAGGAGAGACCGGCATGCTGAACTTCTACGACTTCACAGCTGACATCAACGACACGATCGACCATGTGAATGTCGGCGTTGGCATGCTGCGGAGAAACGAGAACAGAAACCAGATCGTCGACGCGAGCTCGTCAGGCACCACGTGGGAGGCGGGGCGGAATGCTCAGCCTTGGCTGCAGGTGGTTTCGGCAAAGCCGGGTCAGACGAACCAGACTTTCGCGCCCTTCATTAGGAGTAAGGATGGGCCCGTGCCTCCGAAGGCGCAGGGGACGATCGACTGGCTTGTTTTGGTTGAGAAGTATTGGGGGGAATAGGTTGTGGAGGCGGCGCAATGAGACGAATCATGTCTTCTCTGATCATCCTCTTGATGGCCGCATCTTGCAGCCGCGCGCAACAATGGAGCGAAGGGGACCTGCGGGGGCTGGAGATCTACCCGATCAAGGGGGAGAGTCAGTACTACAAGAACTTGGTTGCGAAGTTGGGTGAGGTCCTTATCGCCTACAAATACGCGGGGCTCACCTACCGGAATGACGCGGGCGATTTCGTCAACGTCATCGAGTATGTCTTCCTTGTCGCGGATAGGGGTGGGAAGCTTACGATCCTTGGCAAGATAGAAAGATCGAAGATCATAGATGCCTACGGAAAAGTGCTGTACGACATGTCAAAGGAGGATGCGAGCCTTCTGCCGAATGTCGTAGGAGTGTCGTCAAGCATCCTCAACACGCTGACACAACCCTGCGTCGTGGCCGTGGGCAAGGAGAAGTCAGGGGCAAGCTTCTACTATGAGACTGAGACGCTAATGCCGCTGGACTTCGACGTGCAGAGGAGCACCATCGTTCGGGCGAAAACTACGTACTGATCGTGCGAGCCGATTTCCGTGGCTCCCCCGCAGGCCGCCCCTTCGCCATCGTGGCTTCAGGGCTAAACAGAACGCCCGTTACCGTCAGTCGGCCTCCCTGCCGACTGTTCGTTCGGCGGCCCGATGGCCGCCTCACCCGATAACGGGCGTTCTGTTCACCTGCGGGGCTTGTGGTCGCAACCGCGGGCGACCAGCTCACCAAGCACCGTGACGGCCGTGACAGTCAGCAGGCTGCACGCGATCGGCGCCCGGGAAGGCGGCTTCAACTTGTTAAGCCGCCCCGAGGAGCGGACCGACGCCGGACGGCGACAACCGCGCAGATCGAGGCCGAAGGGAACGCACCACATGCGGCGAGGGCCAAGGATGGCCGAGCCGACTCATCGAGAGGAGCCGCACCGCAGGGCGAGGTGGAAGGCGGGCGTGGTAAGCGGGGTGTGCGTCTAATGGGCCCTATTAGGCGCCACCCCGCGCGGTCCTTCTTGGCAGCGCCCCCAGGGCGGGCCTAACGGAGACAGCCCGCCTTCCACCCGCTTCCTGGCTTCGAGAGCTCGGTGGCCACGAGGCTTGTCTATTGGGGGTCGTTCCCTCTATTCTGTTGCAAGCGCTGAGGACAACCAGCGCATCTAGTGAGATGGAGCGCGCGCTACGACTAAAGCTGGAAGGTGGACAGTTCCGCGATGTTGCGGCCGAACACAGGCGCCTCATGCAACGAGTACGTGGCCGTGGCAACCGAACGACAGAAGGTCGTCTGCGGGCGGCCCTAGTCGGTGCAGGGATTCGTGGATGGTGTCTGCATGAGCGGTCTCTTTATGGTCAGCCGGACTTCTACTTCCACAAACACCGGGTCGCCGTTTTCGTTGACGGTTGTTTCTGGCATGGCTGCCCCGAATGCGGACACGTCCCCAGCAAGAACACCTCCTATTGGCGCGCCAAGTTCGGCCGCAATCGCCGCCGAGACAAGAAGACCAAAGAGCTTTTGCAGCAAACAGGGGTCCGCGTTGTTCGTTTCTGGGAGCACGAGATCCAAGAGCAGCTTCCCCAATGCCTACAGACGATCTACAAGCTTACCGATGGGGCGAGTCGTCGAAGGCAGAAGAGCACAGGCAGGACGTTGAATGGAGCAACAGTTTGAACGACGGTAAGTATCTTTCACTGTCCTTGTTCTCCGGTGCTATGGGCTTGGATCTCGGGCTACACAAGACGGGCCGGTTTCACTTCGTTGCCTGCGTTGAGAAAGAACCCATGTACTGCCAGACGATCCGTGCGAACATGGAAGCCGGCAACCTTCCCGCGCAGGTCAAGGTCTATGAATCAGACATTCGGGACTTGGATCCAGCCGCGATGCTCAAGGAACTGGGCCTTCGGCCGGGACAGATAGACATTGTTGTTGGTGGCCCACCGTGCCAGTCGTTCAGCACGGCAGGGAAAAGAGGCACGGTGCAAGACGCACGCGGGACACTACTGTGGGAGTTCCTGCGATTCGTCAGGGCAGTGAAGCCGCGAGTCTTTCTTATGGAGAACGTTCGAGGGCTGATGTCTGCGGCTATTCGACATCGTCCGATCAAATCCCGGCCTGACAGGGGCGGCCCCCCTTTTGAGCCCGATGAAGAACCCGGGTCTGTTTTCCGCCTTTTCGCGGATGATTTGGCCGCGATGGATGAGGCACGATATCGACTTGATGTTTTTGAAGTTAACGCCGTAAATTACGGGGCGCCGCAACTCAGAGAGCGAGTCCTGTTCATTGGGAATCGGTACAATGCGACCGTTGACATGCCCGACCCCACGCACGGACCTGGCCTTACTCCTGAAGAGCAGGGGCGGCTGTTCGGCTCTGTTGTTTCATCACTTCGTCCGTGGCGGACGCTGGGGGACGCCATCGGCGACCTGCATGAGACAAATCCTGTCGTGATGGATTTCAGCCCTCGCAAGAAACACTATCTGACGCTGGTTCCTCCTGGAGGTAATTGGCGCCATCTTCCGCCGCGCGTGCAGCGCGAATCTCTGGGGAAGGCCTATTTCGCAAAAGGCGGGCGCTCAGGTTGGTGGCGCCGGCTGAGCTACGACCTTCCATGCCCCACCCTGGTCACCATGCCCAATCACGCAAGCACGGCGTTGTGTCATCCAGAGGAGGTCAGGGCCCTGACTGTCAGGGAGTACTGCCGCATTCAAGAGTTTCCCGATTCGTGGATAGTCTGCGGAACGCCGGCACAGCAGTACGCGCAGATAGGCAACGCCGTGCCCGTGAGACTCGGCGAGGTTGCCGGGGCGGTGATTGCGTCAATCTTGGATCGTCTTTCCGAGAGCGGCTGGAAGCTATCTAAAGGGGACGTTGAGCCAAACCGAAGGATCTATATCCAGTCTCATGTGAGGACGCGGCAGTGGTACCGTGATGGAGAAGCCTACCGCTGGGATGATGGAGCGGACAACGGACACGCCGCGTATCGTCGTGCCAAGACGATACGATCAATGAGCGTCGTAGAGGGAAGGGCGTAGTCTGATGCCTGGCAACCCTGACATTCCGAAAGCAGTACTGAGGGTCTTGTCGAAAGCGAGTGCGCTTGAGACCCTTCGCGCAATCGACGCCGACCAGGCGTTGAGGCAACGTGTGCTGGACATGGAGACGAGGTTCCGGGAGCGTATTTCAACCCACGTCGATGGTCTGCCTGAGCGCTCCGCACCGTTGAGCAGGTTTAACACCAGCCCGTTCGTACTGATGATCTACGCCTCACAGCGCCACTATTCGCTCATCAGCGAGATCGAGCGAGATATCCTGCCCGCGAAGCTCTTCTCCTCGATGGAGACTTCTGCCGGACGCATGGTCCAGACGGTGGTGCTGCCCTTCTACGGTTGGGAAGACGTGTTGAGCAGCATGCACTCAGTCCGTTCGGTCATTGACGGCCGTCGCCGTGACGGAAAGATCCTGCGGCTTGCCACCATAAAGAGTGGCCCGCGATGTTTGAATGACGAGATGAGCAAAGATATTGCCGACGACATTGTCGCGCACGCCGAACAGTGGGCGCAAGAAGACGGTGTCGACCACATCGAGTTTTCCTACGGCGTCCTGTACGGCACTGAGAAGACTTCCAACAAGAAAGACTGGCACGTTCTGCGCAACATCGTGGAAGCAAAGGGAACGCGGTTTATGCTCGAGCTCCCCCGTCTACGATGGAACTGCTCCTTCCAGCACCGCGGGGCGCGGGTTGACGTCACGGTACGGATCGGAACGGACTGGTGGCAGCATCTTGGCGGGCCGACCGCTCTGATTGAGGTACTGGTGGCGCTGATACGCGCCTCCGTCATTCCCTCCGAGCCTGAACCAGCGAACTATCCCTACCAAGTCTCCGATCTCGGCTCAATCGTCTGCCTGGATGGAATCCCCGTAGGATACAACGTGAGCCTGCTGCAGAGAGGCCAGCTGCAGTGGCTGTTCTTCTTGCTGAGCCACTACTGCGACCGTCTGACAGACTGACTTCGCTGCGAACGGGCTACTTCCTGTCGTTCACTTCGCTGCCCTTGAGAAATGAGTCGATCGTCCGAAGGATCGCCTTCTGGTCCACGGCCGCAAGCCGCGTAATACGTTCCATGCGACGAACAAGGCGTACACTGGGAGGCTTCTCCACGAGGTGCTTGGCTTTCGAAAAACCCAGAAGCTCATCTGGGGTGATGTGCAGTGCGACCGCAAAGCGCACGATCAGCTCGTCGGTGAGACGCGTTCTACCCTTTTCACAATGGGCCAGTAAATAGCGGGTCACCCCGACCTTCTCAGCGAGCTCCGTTTGCGTGAGTCCCCTGAGTCTTCGGTACTTGGCCAGTGTTTCCCCCACCGTGCCGTTGTGACTAGAGAGAGGGGATAGCGCTGCTTTCCGTGGCTTCGGCATGGAAACAAGAATACTACCGGTGCTTGACAATATGTGCAATCATTGCCTATAATGGAAACGTAAATAGGCACTTGACGTGTTTTGACTTTTCAGCCTTCCCGCCCGTTTG
>JBAZOJ010000254.1:0-4957 GCA_041648755.1 Candidatus Brocadiia bacterium | reverse complement strand
GGCTCACGGACAGGTGGTAATCAAATGATGACCGACCCGCATTCCGCATTCCGCATTCCGCAATCCCCAGTCCCCGTGGGCGGCGTCCGGGCAACGGCCGAGGCCTTCGGCCACGAGTGGACCACGCACGGGGACCTGGCCAGCTTGTACCCGACCGAGGCGGACCTGGAGCGGGAGTTTTCAACCTACCGCATCCCCGCCGATTTCTTCGCGGGTAAGCGTGTGCTGGATGCCGGCTGCGGCATGGGGCGCTACAGCTACATGGCGGGAAGACAGGGTGCCCGGTGCGTGGTGGGGATGGATCTGCACGACGGGGTCTACGCCGCCCGGCGGCTCACGGCCCCGCTGAAGAACGTGCGGCTCCTCAAGGGGAGCATCTTCGCGTTGCCGTTTTGCGAGGGGCAGTTCGACTCGGTGATGTCGATCGGGGTCCTGCACCACACGGGCGACACGCCGGCGGCATTCCAGGCGGTCGCCCGCATGGTCCGGCCCGGCGGCCGGCTCTTCGTCCAGGTCTACGCCACCCGCGGCGAGGCACAGGACCGACGGATGGCGCGGCTGCTCCGCTGGACCGCCCGGATGCCCCGGCGGCTGCTCTACGCAGGATGCGTGCTGGCGGTCGCCCTGCGCGCCACCCCCCTCCTCAAGTGGCTCATCCAGGGGATCGACCACTACGTCCAGATCGTGTCCTGGAGCCGCCGGCGCTCGTTCTGGCGGAACGTCGCCGACACCTTCGACTGGCACTGCTGCCCCTACCGGACCTACCACACGGCGGCGGAGGTGATGGGCTGGTTCCGCGCGGCCGGCTTCGTGGAAATCACGGACACGAATCCGTCTTACGGGGGAGGAGTAAACATGATGGGAAAGTTTCCAGTACCGTCCACGCCACAGCATGAGTCGATAAGTTGCGGGACGATCTGATGATCAGTTCCTCCGGGAGCGCGAAGAGGGGGTTGTCACCACTCAGGCCTTCGTGCTCGGATGCACTGCTGTCCAAGACAGCGACGGTTCGCTCGGTAACGAAGGAAGTTTAGCGGGCTGCGAGTCGATACGAGAAAGGAGTGCAACAGTGCACAGCGGAGTTGCAGGGGGCAGTATTTCCATTCCGGCTGCCAGCGGGCAGTCGCAGCCGGGACTTTCGACGGAATTGAGTGCCACACCGGCCGTGTATCTCACGCTGTTTGTTGCCTGCTACAACGAGGAAGCCAACATCGTCGACACTCTGGATACCGTACTCGCGGCGCTCGGCCATTTCTCCTTCACATGGGAGATCATCGTCATCGACGATGCCTCGAGCGATCAGTCGGTGCATCGCGTCCGGGAGTATATCCGTGAGCATCCGCGGCTACCAATCCGGCTAGTTCTTAATGAACGCAACAAAGGTCTTGGGCAGAACTTTATTGAGGCGGCATTTCTCGGGAGCGGGAAGTATTATCGTCTCATTTGCGGAGACAACGTCGAGCCAGAAGAGAGGCTCGTTGAAATCTTTCGACACATCGGGGAGGCGGACATGATCATTCCGTACCATGTCCGTGAAGAAGGCAAGTCGCTCTTTCGGCGAGCTCTTTCCCGGTGCTATACACAACTCATCAATATCATTGCTGGCTACAATATTCGCTACTACAATGGACTCCCCGTGCATCTACGATATCATGTCATGCGGTGGCACACCAACGGCCGCGGTTTCGGCTTCCAGGCGGATATGGTGACTCGTTTGTTGGACGAAGGATTCACATACAAGGAGATCCCTGTGGTCTTGTACGAAAGACCCGAGGGGACATCGAACGCCCTGAAACTGAAGAATGTCCTCTCGGTGGCTCACACAATTCTCGAGATAGGAATACGACGGCTGGGTCGACTACTGTATCGACGATAGCACGGGCAACACAACGAAGCAGAGATGTCCATTGCGCTGCCGGAGCGAGAAACGCCACCATCAACCAGTTACACGCGGCAGACTTGCCTTGGAGACGCTGGCATATGAACACAAGGAGAGAACGCCTCATTGATCGCGCGGTGGTTGCCTTTTTGATTGACCCGATGTTGCGGAACACCGCCCTTCGCACCAAGCTGAAGCGGGATACGTACGGGGAATCGGCCTGGATCCCTTTCGTGCTCAAACACATCATTGATCCGACGATATTGCCGCCGCCGAGTTACACGCGTGAGCGCGCAGACGCGGTTTACGGGCAAGCGTTTCGACGATGTGTCGAATTTTCTGTTCGATCGAATCTGACCGGTGACGTAATGGAATTCGGGACGTTGCTTGGTTATACCGCGCGATGGTTGGCCGGCCTGATACGCGAGTATGGATCATCTGTTTCGCTATGGCTGTACGACTCCTTCGAGGGTTTGCCTGATATTCAGGCTGAAGAAGATTTGACGAGCTATGACGTGCAAGTCAACAAGACGTGGTTCAAGGGCGCCATGAAAGTTTACCCCGAAATTCATTCACGCGTGCAAGAGGCGCTCGGGCGAATTATCCCACCCGACTCATTGCATGTGATCAAAGGGTACTTCGAGCAGACTCTTGGTGCGAACCTGCCGGAGGGCAAGGCGACGATCATTCACGTGGATTCGGACCTCTACGCGTCTGCCAAGTTCGTCCTGGAGACGCTGCTTCGTGCTGAAAAGTTCCAGGACGGAACAATTCTCATATTTGACGATTTTAATAGCAACCGCGCCAACCCCCGGATGGGGGAACGACTGGCTCTGCTGGAGGCGTTCGCATCGCAGACCCGATTTACGGTGAGCCCCTGGTTCTCATACGGCTGGAACGGGCAGACCTTCTTCGTGCACGATGGGGGGCCCGATGCGTGAAGCAGTACTTGCCGCGAAAATCGTCGAGTATTCCCGACAAAGCGATCTTGGCGATCGTCGGTAACAGGCATACCCCAAGAAAGTGAGAAGGGGAAATCCACAATGGGAGAACTGGTAAATTTCATAACCCCGCTGCACAAAAAATCACAGCGCAATTACATCGAGAGGATGACGAACGACAAAGCCCACTGCATGGGTGTTGCCAAGCGGTACGAGTATGACTACTGGGACGGCGACCGAAAGTATGGCTACGGCGGCTACACGTACCGCCCAGGCTACTGGGAACCAGTCGCAACAGCCCTGATTGACCGCTACAAACTCGGGAACTCTTCAAAAGTTCTCGACGTTGGATGCGGGAAAGCCTTCCTCTTGCATGAGATGAGAAAACTCCTGCCGGGGCTGACTGTTCGGGGGGTCGACGTCAGCCAGCACGGCATTAGCCACGCGCAGCCGGAGATCAAGCCATTCCTCTCAATCCAGAAAGCGCAGGACAGATACCCGTTCCTGGATCACGAGTTTGACTTGGTGATCTCAATCACGACACTTCACAACCTCCGGGTATTCGAATTGAAAACGGCCTTGCAGGAAATCGCAAGAGTTGGAAAGCGAAGGTACATCGCGGTCGAAAGCTTCAGGAGCGATTTGGAATTGTTCAACCTGGAGTGTTGGGCATTGACCTGCGCTGCGTTTTTCACGCCGGAGGAATGGATCTGGCTCTATAAAGAATTCGGCTGCGAATGCGACTACGAATTTATCTATTTCGAATAAATGGAGCGTAAATAATGCACATGCTTGGGAGATCGTGCAGGGCGGCAATATTGGTTGAGCAGAAACATCCGCTTGCAATAGCAGAGATACGGCTGCCTGAAAAGCTGGAGTACGGGCAGGTCCTGGTCAAAATATTTTACAGTGGAATCTGTGGCTCGCAACTGAACGAGATTGACGGCATCAAGGGGCCCGACAGGTTTCTCCCTCACCTTTTGGGGCACGAGGGCAGTGCGGAAGTCCTTGAGATCGGAGACGGCGTGACATGCGTCGGGCCAGGCGACCGCGTAGTCCTTCACTGGAGAAGAGGTGCAGGTATCCAAGCGCCTGTTGCCCGGTACAGTCAAGGCGACAAGCAGATCAATGCTGGATGGGTAACAACATTCAACGAGTACGCGGTCATTTCCGAAAATAGGATGACCAAGATCCCGCCCGATTTTGACATGCGACTCGCGCCACTTTTTGGCTGCGCAATACCCACTGCGTACGGCGTGATCCACAACGACGCAAAGCTCAAGAGCGGTGAATCGCTCGTCATTTTTGGCGCAGGGGGCGTCGGTGCGGCGCTTTGCACGATCGGTGCCTTGGCATCAGCCTACCCAATCATTGCAGTTGACATCAACAGCTACAAACTTGAGCAGGCCAAAAAGCACGGGGCAACTCACACAATCGACAGTGCTAGGGAAGACACTGAGAAGGCAATCCTGGAGCTTCTCCCTGGAGGGGCAGACGTTGTGGTTGACACAACCGGAGTGAAACCAGTGCGAGAGCTCAGCTTTAAGTTGACTAATGCGACAGGCGTCAACGTCCTCGTGGGCGTCCCGCGGAAGGGTGAGGAGATGAGTATCAACTCCTTCCAGCTCCACTTTGACAAAAGAATCACGGGCAGCCACGGTGGAGACGCGCAACCAGACAGGGATATTCCTCGCCTTATTCGCCTCCAGCAAGCGGGGAAGTACAGCCTGGAGCAGATGATAACAAAGGAATACTCGCTTGAGCGAATCAACGAGGCAATAGCAGACATGCGTGCAGGACAGCTAATTCGCTGCGTCGTCAAAATGTAAGACTTTGGAATTGCTGGCAATTCGTCCACTGGAACAATCTCCAGGCATGGCGGATTTATGGAAAGGAACACGGGCTGCTGTGAGGTGGCTCTTCAAGAAGCATGCGGTGGATTCCAGCGTGGAGCCGTGGATCGATGGCGTTGATGATTGGTCCGCATTCCCTGTAAGTTACGTTTGGATGCAACTCCGCTTGGCAGTTCAGCGGTGTGGTCGACCCCGGAAGGCTGGCATCAACGATTTCGTCCGGAGGAACGACATACGCTCACTATCTTCCAGGGGAATGGTTTGGCCGTGGTAAGCTCGGGCAT
>JBAZOJ010000253.1:0-5063 GCA_041648755.1 Candidatus Brocadiia bacterium | reverse complement strand
AAAACCACATTGTATCCCGCCGCAGCGAAGGCCCTTGTGAAGATGTCCGCCGGATCGGATCCCAGCAGCCAACTGGCAACATTGTCGCCGTGCCAGCCCGGCTTCCAGTCCAGGCGGAAGGCCGCGCCGGTCATCCCCATCAGGTACACGTACACATCTTCGCGCGGGTATCCCCGGGCCGACTCGAACCCCAGGTCGTCGCCCATGTACTCCAGACAGGCCCGAATACAGGCGCATAGCGGAACCCCCTGCACGATTTCGTCGTACAGCCCGAACTGCACCTTCGGTACTCCTTCAAGAACCACCCGCTTCGGGATTTCGACGTTCCCCATTTCGATTTTCCCTTTACTTGTCCTGCGCCTTCGGGGGTTTGCAGCGGATGTCCACGTAGGCGAAGCCGGTCTTCGCGCGCTCCTCCTGCTCGGCGATCCATGCGTCGAGGCCGATTTCCTTCATCCGGGCAGCGTCCGCCATCATAAAGAAGTAGCCCTTGGCAAGTGCCTTGATGCGCTGGCAGGGGTACTCCGCGCAGAACGGACAGACGTCCACGCCTTTGGCTCGGGCGCATCCCCTGATCTCACAGGCCGGATTGCCACAACCTGCCCGGCAACTACATTTTTGCTCGTTCTCCGGAAGGCTGTTCAGAAACTTCCAGAAACCCTCGAATCCGGGGATGTATTGCCCCCACTGGTCCATGCCTTCCTTCAGCATGGAATCCCGCAGTTCGGCCGCCTGCCTGGGTATCCGGTTACGGATCGAGCAAAGCCCGCAGTACAACCCGCAATACGATACTTGTGTCAGGTCCGGCATGGGTTCAACTCCTTCCAGTGGCGGCAATTATGCGCGTTTTTGCGGTAAGGCGACCGGGGAGTGAAGCACCTATCCGCGAATGACCGCTTCGGCGGCGAGCCCTGAGAGCCAACGCTTCGGCGGCGAGGCCCGGAAGCACGAGCCAAATAAACGAGAGCGGACTGATCCTTTTGCGCGGCCAAGAAGCCTGAGAAGACGAGCAGATGAGGGTTTTACCACAGAGGACTCAGAGGTTCACAGAGGAAGAGAGGCCCTTTGCGGGGCCGGAAGCCACGGAGATGGAAGCAGCCGTCTCACGCGAAGGTCGATAGTTTTCGTAGGGGCACGTTGCCACGTGGACATTCAGGGACATCCCGCAGGCGAACTGTGGTTAGCGCGTCGCCGCGCGTTCGTCCTGCTGGGGATGCCCTTGCCTGAAACGGCGGTAGTAAGCCACTATATGGCCATTGCGTTGGTGCGGTTGAGGGCTGCGAGGCGGGTCTCTTTTGCGTCGGCTTTGCTCCGGCTGAGGGCTGGTGGTAGCAGACGGTTGAGGATGCTCTCGTTCAAAATCCGCTGTCCCATTCCGCCCTCCGGCCCACAGCCTAAGGTCTAATGCCTCTGACTATCCTATCCTCTTCATCCTGGACATCGATGTGAGAGGCCCTTTCGGGGCTGGCCTGTACATGCGATTCAGCGCTACTTGCAGGTCGAGCTTGGTCGGTGACTAATCTGCATTTCTCAAAGCGCTGACATCCGCAGAGACAATTTTGTCGAGATTGCGGGTGATCTTGTCAATCTCCCAGCCCCACCAGCGGATGACGAGAAGCTCGCGCACAACACTGTCTGGGAAACGCTGCCTGATTGGTTTTGCGGGGTTTCCGCCGACAATCGTGTACGGGGGAACATTTGAAGTGACAAGAGCCCCTGCGGCAATGATCGCTCCATCGCCGACATTTACCCCCGGCATGACAATAGCCTGGTAGCCCAACCAGACGTCGTTTCCGATAACGGTGTCTCCCTTGTACGGAAGATCGGACTGCTGGGGGATGGCTTTCTCCCAGCCTTTGCCGAATATCCCGAAGGGGAAGGTGGAAATCCCGGAGATCTTGTGGTTTGCCCCGTTCATTATGAATCTGACGCCTTGAGCGATTGCGCAGAATTTCCCGATGGTCAGCCTGTCGCCGATGAAAGGATAGTGGTAGAGGACGTTCCGCTCGAAATTCTCAGAGTCTTCCGGATCGTCATAGTATGTGTAAGGCCCAATGATTATGTTCGGGTTCTTCACCGTATTCCTGATGAAGCAAACGCGCGGGGATCCTGCCATTGGATGCTTGTCGTTGGGGTCAGGTCCGTTCATATCTTCCTTTCTCAGACTGAAATCGCAGGGCAACACGCCTGATCGGTCAGCGCCCACCAACGGGAAAGGTTCCCGGATCTGCGCAGATCGCCTCCACCGGCAACACCTTGGCGAATAATCCATTCAAAGAGGCCATATATGCTGCCTGCACGCTTTCCGCCGGAATTGCCACTCCACCGAATGACAGGGCCTTGCACGCGCAGGCGTCGTGCGCCAGCCAACATTCGAAGCCGAGATCGGCAGCGGCTCGCGTGGTTGTGTCAATACACATGTGGGTCATCATCCCTGCAATGACCAGCCGGGCAATCTGCTTCTCGCGCAAGTGCGCCAGCAGCGGCGTATCCCGGAAGCTGTTCGGGAAGTGCTTCCGGATGACGGCCTCGCCCTCGATGGGAGTCACGCACTCGTTGATCTCGACGCCCCCGGTGCCGGGTAGAAAGAACGTGGCGCCCGGTCGGGTGGAGATATGCTGCACATGGATTATTGGCAGAGCGCTTCGGCGGAATGCCTCGACGAGTTGTCTTGCCCTGGCTCCGGCCATCACGCTGCCAGGCAACTCCATGGCGCCGCCGGGGAAGTAGTCATTCTGAATATCGACGAGCAATAACGCAGTGTTCACGCCAGCCCTCCACGATGCCCGGTCGGGCATCGGATGTGCAATATCATCGTCTGTGGAGGGGAAATGTCAATGCGATGAACGCGGAAAGAGGCTTGACCGTCTCACGCGAAGGCGCGGAGACGCGGAGGGCGGAATTTCTTGTAGGGGCGACCCAAGTGCGCCTTCAAGCGCAAGCTGGGCTTGGTCGCCCAGGTCGCGTTGCTGCCCTTTGGACCGACATTGGCGTTCCGCCCGGGCAAAAACCAACCAACCAAGGTGCTGGATTTCGGCTTCCGTCCCGTCTACGATGCGTGGTCACATAGGGCAGCGCCCGGCCGGAGGGCGACCCGGGAAAGAAAGCAGCCGTCTCACCCACAGGAGAACGAACGACCCGAAGCAACAACCCTCTCCTTCTGGCCCCTCTCCCAGTGGGAGAGGGAAACGGGCAAGTCCCATACTTTCCCGTGGGGAGCGGGACTGGTTGGGGATGTCCATTCGGCCTTGGGTGAAATTTCCCGACAAGGCTCAGCGGTTCAGCGGAACGCAGCCCTCCGGGGCTGGCCTGCTCTTATTCATCAATCATCACTCATCATTCATCAATGCTCGCCGCGTCTCCGGCCAAAGGCTGCTCCCATCCTCTTCATCCTGGATATCGATGCTAAGATTCCGCTCTTCCCTCCGCTGCTCCGTGTCATCCCTTGGCTGTCATTGCGTTTCTCCCAGGCAAGGATCGCATTTCGTGTATTCAGTGTATTTCGTGGTTAATCTCTGCTCCCTTTGGGGCAACAAAAAGGGTCGGCTTGCGCCGACCCTCCGAGAACCGTAAACAACGCAGAGACTATTTTTCAGGGCCGTAGGGCGTGGGCATATGGCCTTTCAGCCACTCGCGCCAAGCCTCGGGATCTTCGCCCATATCGACGCCGGTGATGGTCTTGATTATCTCCACGGCCTTCAGGTTGATCCACAGGACGGTGCCGGTCTTGACCTGGCGGATAACGGGGTCGAGGATGGCGGCCTGGGTGGCGATAAGTCCTTCGTAATCAGCGATATATGACCTGATGGTGGTTACATCGATGTAGCTGGAGCCGCCGCCGCCGTAGTGCCAGTGCAATTCAATGACATTGACAAGATGCGGGACGGATTCCTGCCAGCGGAACCGGCCGATGGCATCCATCGAGCGGTCGCGGATCTCATCCGATTGTGAATACAGCGCGCGATTGTACGCATTGACAATGCGCGGATCGTTCAGGGTCTCCAGAGAATCCAGCGCGGCTGTCCGGACAAGCTTCTCATTGTCCGCGAGGGTGCAGGCTACTAAGTCTGAGATGATCTCGCTGCGCTTGCCATAGTCCGCCAGAGACTTGGCGCTGGCAAGGCGGACGCCCTTGTTTGCCTTGTCGAACAACCGGTTGGCGAAGAACACTCGGCCGCGATTCGGGCCAAGCTGCTTGACCTTGCTGATTCCTTCCGCGACCTTGGCGGGATCTGTCGAGTTCATCAGAGCCACTACCTCCGCGATGAACTTGTCGGCCTCGGCCTGCGAGGTCTTCTTCATCGTGGAATATTCCTCGGGGGTGTACCAGCTCTCGCCCACCTTGACCCAGCCCTTGGCAAGGTAAAGCTCGTCGCCGCGAAACCACTTGGCGCCAACCTTTTCGTAGCCAAGACGGGCTCGCGCTTCGGCGTTCTCGGGGTCTGCCTTGATGGCAGCTTCGAGAGCTTTGTGGGCCTGTTCCTTTAGGCCGATCTCGGCGGCCCAGCGGCCCAGTTCGCAGAAGGCGGTGGCGTTGTTGGCGGAAATAGCCTTGAAGCAGCGGTCGAATTTTGCCCAGGGGGTCTCGCGTTTGTCTATCTTGAGGATGTACTTATGGGCGATTTTCAATTTGCCGAACGGCCCGCTGATCTCGACGGTTTCGCCGAGGTCTCTCGTCTCGCCTTCGAGTATACGACAGTCGTCAAGGGTAATGAGGTCAGCTACCGCGGGACGAGCGAAAAGCAACAGGAAGGTTCCGACTATAATGGCGGCGAGTGTTTTCATGACGTTATCTCCCTTTCCGCATAGCAAGAAAGAGACGGAGACCGGGGTGGAGCTTCACAAAAACGCACATCCCTTCAAGGTGACGGCGAAAAAGCCGAACGTTATGGTCCTTCGACGCACTACCTTGTGAAATAGCCTTGACTTGTTCGACCATAGCACTTACAATGAGCGATACTTTGTTAGTCTCAGCTTTTCGCGGGAGAGTGAAATGACGCGCAGAAGCACGCTTCTCGTTTGGCTGCTTTCCTTTGTACTGGCGTTCTCACTTGCATGCGGAG
>JBAZOJ010000252.1:0-5112 GCA_041648755.1 Candidatus Brocadiia bacterium | reverse complement strand
AATGAGCGGCAGGAGGCCAGCTTCAATATCGATGCCCCTTTGCTTGAGTGCCGCCAATCCCTCTTCACCGCAACCTGGAAGGTTTGAGAGAAACCGGAAGACTCCCGCCGGGTTCAGGTTCAAGCAGAAGAACTGGACCGTCTCCCCTGGAAAGATACTCGCGGAAGCAGCCTTGCAAGGCGCTTCAGGGAACAAGTCCGCAGGAAAAGCCCACTGCTTTCCGCCAAGGCCCAAGTGGTACTCGTCCTCAATCACGAGCCCTTTCAGCGACGCCCCAAAGGCAAGCGTAGCGCTGTCGAACACGGAGACTTCCTCCCTGCCAACAAGCTTGCTGAAGCTGCCCCGAAAGTCCGTCGAATTGCGCAGCATATTGCAGATCGAGACATACCCCCGAATTTCGCATCCGGCAACGGAGGCGTAAGCACTGCGGTACGCGGGCAGACCAAGGAGGTTCTGCGCGGGGGGAGCGGCGAGTAAATCCAACATTGTGCACATATCCTTTTTGCTCGTTGTCAGAAAGCAGTATCCTCCGGCAGCGCATAACCACGGAATATTCTCTTCGCTCTGACGATCCACCTTCGACACGGCGAGCAGTTTCGCTCCAGCGAAGTCAGTTCTCACGATCGTAAGAGCAACTCCGGTTACGATCTGCTCCACGAGCCTCTTTGCGATTTCCTCGACGGCCGCTGCCGCCTGGACCTCCCTGCCTTCGGCGACCCGAAACGAGAGAATCATGGCGGACGTCTTGTCAGGCCGCAAGATAACCGCCAGTTCTGCCCTCCCGGTAAAGGTGGAGGAAAGGCCTGGGGCCAGTTCGGTAACTGCCTTCGAGAAAGCATCGAGATGGATCCGAGGTTCCCCCTCCGCGCCATACGAGTCGAGAATGGCCTGGAGCAGACCTTTCTCTTCGAATACCTTTGCCACTGCCAGATCATGAGAACGCTTCAGCAGACCGCCAAAGTCCGGCGCTTCGACATAGACGAACGTCTCCGCTGGCAAGTACTTCGCCAGCGAGTCTGCGGGTGGCTCGTCAGCTTTCGGGACGCTGAGCGTGCAACAGAAAACGGCCGTCAAGAGCGCGATGGCGAAGGTCCTGCGCAACATCTTCTTAGCCTCCCGACCTTGGGGCCGATGAAAAGCGATCAGGGCGTGCCTGGCTACTTCCACATGAACTCCACACCGGGGATTCCAAGCCTTGTTCGGTCGTCGATCCTCCAGTTGGGAAGAGAGTCAGCTTTGTCCACGTAGGCGTTGAGCGCGGTCACCTGGGCAGGGGTAAGAATTTCCGTGTTTCCGCGGGCCGGATCGGTGGCAACGTAGATTGTCTGGGTCTCGTCGAGGTAATAGGCCTTCTGACCGGTGGAAGTCGAAACCGGGACGGCCAGATAAACGAACTTGGTAGCATCGTTCTTATCGGGGGCGGAGCTGTTGGAGAAGTAGCGGAACTTGTAGCCGCCCCTGGGGGTAACGTGTGTGAAGTGGGGAGTGAAGTCCAACGTCCCGCTGCCCCAATAATCCTGAGTCGCCTTTGTCTGGCTGTAGGCAACGGCAGCAGAGCCGAACGACTTGCAGGTTGACAACGCCGCGGACTCGTTTCGTGTTATTCGATCTTGCTCTGTGAATTTAATCCCCGGAACACCGAGCCTGGTGGTGTCGTCTCGATCCCACTTGACATTCTCGTTCTTGAGATCCAACAGGGCTTTCAGTGTCTCATCCGTCAGCAGTGACGATCGGAAGACTTCCTGCGTCTCGTCAATGTAGTACGCCATTTTGTCCCCATTCAGGTTCTCGGGACACGCCAGATACACGAACTTGGTTGCATCGTCCTTGTCCGGAGCTGAGCTGTTAGAGAAATACTTGTACGTGAAGCCTGCCCTGGGCGAGACGTGGGTGAAGTTGGGCGTGAAGTCGCTTGTTCCGCTACCCCAGTAGTCCTGGGTCGGCTTGGTCTGGCTGTAGGCGACGGCGGCAGAGCCGAATGACTTGCAGACTGACGCGGGATCGTTCGCAGGACGAGGGAGTGTCCTGGGCCGAATCACTTCAGCGCGCCTTCCTACATAGATCGAGAACGCCACTTTCGGGACTTCGAGCCTGGACTTGTCGCCTTTGTCCCATTTGATGCCCGCGGCCTTCAGCTCCTGCAGGGCGATGTACTGGTCGGGCACAGTAAGCGCCGCCTCGTAAGGGACTTGGCACTCGTCAATGAAGTAGGCCCACTTGCCTGTCATCGGATCAACCGGGACGGCAAGATAGATGAACCTGATAGCATCGTTCTTGTCAGGAGTGCTGCTATCTGAGAAGTACCTGAACACGTATCCGTCGTGCGGACTGACATGGGCAAAATGAGGGGTGAAATCGGTGGTTCCACTGCCCCAGTAGCAGAAGTCCTCTCTTGACTGGCTGTACTCAATCGCGGCCGAGCTGAATGACAGGCAGGTTAAGACTGCCGCGTGCGCGTTATCCGCAGGATCCTTCAGTTCTTCGAAAACGACTCCCTGTGCCTCAATCCTGTGGTTGTCGTCGAACGCCCACTTGGTGTCAGCGGGCCTGAAATCCTGAAGTGCTTTTGCCGACTCATTCGTCGTGAGCCATGCTTCATAGACGATTTGACACTCGGAAATGAAAAACGCCCTCTTGCCAGCCTTGAGATTCTCGGGAACAGCCAGGTACACGAATTTCGTGGCGTCATTCTTGTCCGGGGCTGAGCTATTGGAGAAGTACCTATACACGTAACCGCCCTTGGGCGAGATGTGGCTGAAATGGGGTTTGAAATCGGTGGTCCCACTACCCCAGTAGTCCTGCGTGGCCTTCGTCTGGCTGTAAGCTACGGCCGCAGAGCCGAACGACTTGCAGATTGCCAATGCCTGTGCTTCCGCAGAGGGCTCGTCGGCTTTCGGGACGCTGAGCGTGCAACAGAAAACAGCCGTAAGCAGCGCGATAGCGAACAACCTGCGTGTCATATCAACCTCCCGGCCCTGTGGGGCCGATGAAAAGCGATCTGCGGACTACCTGCCTAAGTTCGTCTGGCCCGGTATTTGGAGCCGCGTAATGTCGGCCCGCTCCCACCTGATGTCACTGGACTTGAAATCCCTCAGGGCTCGGTACTTCGCATCATTCGGAAGATAGACGGAAGAGACAACCTGAGACTCGAATATGAAGAACGCCGTGTCTCCAGTTGTCCGGCCAACAGGAAAGGCAAGATACACGAACTTCGTGGCATCGTCTTTGTCGGGCGCAGAGCTGTTGGAGAAGTATGCAAAAACGTAGCCGCCCTTTGGTGTGGTGTGGGCGAACTGAGGGGAAAAGTCTTGTGTTCCGCTACCCCGGAAGGCATGATTCGCCCGCGTCTTGCTGTACTCCAAGGCAGCGGAACCGAACAGTACGCAGGTCAGGTACGCTGATGTCATGTTTATGGTCCGGCGGTCAGGACTATCGAAAGCTACCCCCGGAATCTCGATCCTCTTGTTGTTGAGGGTCCAGTTGACATCCGACAGCTTGAAGTCCCGCAGAGCGCGGCATTGTTCATCCGATGTGACGGCTGCCTCAGACACGATCGGCGACTCGTCTGCGTAGATTGCCCTTTTGCCTGTGCATCTGGAATCGGGAATCGCCAGGTACACGAACTTGGAGGCATCGTGTACATTCGGAGCGGTGCTATTGGAGAAGTACCGATATGTGTATCCGTCTCCGGAGGGGATATGCGTGAATCGGGGGCCGAAGTCCGTGGTTACGCTGCTCCAGTAACTTTTGTCTGCCCTACCCCGGCTGAAAAGAAAGGCGGCTTCGCTAAAGTTCCAACAGGTTTCCCTTGCTTTTAGTAAACTCGCACTTTGCTTTGCCGAACCTACGAATTCCACCCCCGGAACATCGAGCCTCTTGTTCCCGTCAAGAGCCCACTTGACGCCTGCAGGTTTGAAGCCCAGCAGGGAGCGCACCTGTTCCTCCGTGGCCAGCGATCCCTCGTACATTTCCTGGGTCTCGTCAAGGTAGAAAGCTCTCTTGCCTGTCTTTAGGGCCTCGGGATAGGCAAGGTATACGAACTTTGTTGCGTCGTCTGTCCCGGGTGCAGAGCTATTGGAGAAGTAAGCGAACGCGTACCCCCCCTTGGGCGAGATGTGCGTGAAGTAAGGAGTGAAATCGGTAGTGCCGCTGCCCCAGTAATTGGAATTGACTCGGTAGTGGCCAAATTTCTGGGAAGCAAAACAGAACCTTGCACATGTCAGCCACGCCGCGTACTCGCTGTCAGATTCCCGATCAACGTTCTCCTTGATGCAAGGGACGAAGTTCACCTCCGCGATACTTATCCGCTTGTTGTCGTCGAGATCCCACCTGACGCCAGATGGCTTGAAATCCAAGAGGTCGCTATTCTGTACACCAGAAGTCAGAGATGACTCATAGATGGTCTGCGACTCGTCAACATAGAACGCTCTCACGCCTGTGGCTATGCTCAAAGGAACTGCAAGGTACACGAACTTCGTGGCGTCATTTGCGGTTGGCTCCGAGCTGTTGGAGAAATACTGAAACCTGTAGCCGCCTTTTTGCGGTTCATGCGCGAAGAGAGGAGTGAAATCGGTAGTACCGCTGCCCCAGAATCCCTTGGCTGCCTTTGTCTGGATGTATTCTGCCGAAAGGGAGCCAAATGATATGCAGATCGCTTTGGCACTTGCTTCGTTGGAGGTCCTGAGTTCAAGGTCGAAGAACTCGATCCCAAGAACTCCAACTCTCTTGTGGTCGTCGAGCGACCAATTGATGCCAACGGGTCTGAGATTCCGGAGGATCTGAACCTGTTCATCCGTGGCGAGACCCGCTTCGAAGCGGGTCCGAGCCTCATCAAGGAAAAACGCCCTCTTGCCAGCCTTGAGATTCTCGGGAACAGCCAAGTACACGAACTTCGTGGCGTCGTTCCTGTCCGGGGCGCTGCTATTGGAGAAATACCTATATGTGTAACCATCCTTAGGAGAAACATGCATGAAGTCCGGAGCGAAATTGGTGGTTCCGCTTCCCCAGAAAGTCTGCGCCTCACTGGTGTTGCTGAACGCCACAGAAGCGATTCCGAACGCCCTGCAGATTGCCAATGCCTGCGCTTCCGCAGAGGGCTCGTCGGCACGGGGG
>JBAZOJ010000251.1:0-5113 GCA_041648755.1 Candidatus Brocadiia bacterium | reverse complement strand
GTTCTTGTAATAGGTCTGGTGGTCGAGCCGCCCCGAGGCGTAGTTGTAGTTGGAGCTGTTGCAGGCAGCGATGTTGTAGGGCATGTTCAAACAGCGGGCGATCTCGTTCAGAATCTCGCGCTTGAACTCGCCGTACCCGGTCGCAGGCTGCTCCGCCTTCATCTGCGACGGCTCCCAGCCTTCGGGCGCGAACACGGCCATGTTCCGCTCGACTTCCATCGTCACGCCGGGTTCCATCTCCGCCGCCTCGCCCGAGGGCGGCGAGGTCGTCTTCATGATGATCGCCCAATTCGCCGCGCTCTCGGCCGCGTCGATCACGGCCAGGGTGTAGCGCCGGAGCTGCGCGAAGAGGGGCAGCGCGGGGGTGATGTCCGGGACGCCCCGGTGCTGGCCCGGTCGGTCACACCGGAACCAGTGGACGACCGACTGGGCGGGAACGCGGTCGTACTCGCTCGGCGCCGCGACCGTGGTGAGCATCGCGCCGGGGTGGTACTTGAGGATGTGGTACTCGATCGGGTTCCCGAACTCGTCCAGGACGATCCCGTCCACCGCTCTCGGCTGAAGCGGCGCGAGGATCGGATCCGCGACCTGCTCCGCCTCGATGAGCCGCAGATCGAGCTTCACCGAGGTCGAAAGCCCGTCGTTCGTGAAGAGGATGCCAAACGCCTCGCCATCCTGGGCACGTGCGACGCGCATCGTGCGGAGCTTCTCGGCCAGGTTGACCGCGGTCGCCCAGCGCATGAACTCGCGCTCGATCAGCCGGTTCACCGCGGCGTCGGCGGTCAGCATCTGCAGCGTGGGGCCGGTGCCGATTACGTCGTTGGCCAGGGTCAGAACGATCCCCCGTGCGTAGCTGTTGTTCGCCACCTCATACCGTGCACGGCTCCGGAGGATGCGCCGCACCTGCACGTTGTTCGAGGCGTCGGCGGCCAGATGGTCGGCCTGCGACCAGTGCCGGCGGTTGTCGCCCGTCGTCTGCGCCGCGTCGTATCGCGCCCGGACGCGGCGGACCTGCGCCCGGATCAGCGCGTCCACCGTCTCGGGCACGGAACGCCGCGTCCGGCGGAGCGGGATCACCTGCACCGACGCGGTTTCCGATTTACGCGACCACGGCCAACGCATCAGACTGCTCCTGGCGGGATGATCTTCACGAGCCGCACACCAAGCTTCCTCGACTTCGCCGCTTCCTTCGCGGCCAGGTACTTGTCCGCCTCGATCTGGTCCTTGAGACTGTGCTGGGTCACCTTCTGGCCGTCGATCTCGACGGACGCAGGCTCCGCGGCGCGTTCCTCGATCCTGTCCTTCTCGTCATCGGGCATCGTGATGCTCCGTTTGTTCTCGGGCCCGCCTTCGCCAGGGGCTTCGGCGGGTCTTCGACCGGGCGACGCCATGAAAAAAGGCCACACGAGGGTACGGCCCCGTACGGCCTTCATCTCATCGGCATCGGCTCAGGTGATCAGCCTGAGCCGCCGCCCGGTTCTATTGCTCTAAGGCGATTTTCACACGAAGATCATGGGCAGGCAAAGGATTTCCACTCGGAAGGCGAGATTGTTACGCAGGTAGACATTCGTTATGGGATTCCCACAAGATCATTGGGGGCCGCGATGCGCCGAACGCGGCGCATTACCGGCCGGCGAGCCGAATCAAGTCCCGTGCATGCACGTGTTAGCTCGTGTCCTGCCATATATACGGCGGTCCAGAGTCCCGAAACCAAAACCTGACAGCGCTGATTCCGCTACTATGGAAGTCGATAAGTCGAATTGTCAGTGTGCCGTCAGCGCCCGCAATGAGTTTTGTTGCGCACCACATTTCCCTGTGGCGTCCGATGATATTGAGTGCTGTCGCGAGAGCCGTGACAAGTCCAGCGACGCTCGCGGACACTGCTGGCAGGATGACAACGCCAGGGCTTTGCCTGATCGGGAACCGTTGCTCGTCGAGGAAGTCCTTGTCAGTTGTAAGCAAGACACGATCCTCCTTGCGCGCGGTAGCCCACACCACTTCGTCAGATCGTGCGGCGATGCCAGCATCCCGAACTGTCTTGACGCTCCAACCGATGTTTCGGATGGCCTGCACGGCCTCGGCATCCAGGTTCTCATCAGCCAGAAACTTCGAGACCTTCCGGAATGAGCAAAGCTCTGTGTCAAACTGTTTCAGGTCGGCCTTGGAGAACTGCATGCGTTTCCAGGACATTGACACACTCTCAAGGAGACCTAACAGGCCGCATGCCGGCCTCGCATCGTTCAGGCGCTGGGTAGCCTCTTTCTCCCATCGTAAACGAGGAGGGCTCCGACGTTCTCGATGTAGTGGTGAAACTCGCGCTCCCACCAATCTGGCATACCCTCTCTCCCCGCTCTGACGAAGGATTCCACGTAGGAGGGAATCCGCCGATGGACGCCGGGTATCGCTCCCTCCTGTTCTCCGCCGGCAGATATCTCTTGATTCAGCTCACTCGTGTAGTACTGCCTGATGAAACGATCCCAACCACTTCCTCCATCGTCCGACCCCGGATCGTGCGGTGGTTCCGCCCCGGACGCCAACGGACAGCAGAGAAAGCAAGAGAGGGCAACCGTGTGTTTCAACAGGTCGCCGGACGAGATTGGTCTGCGTGGTGCAGCGATCACTTCTGAATGGATACTTCGCCCTCCAGCCATGAAGACGCCTTCATCATTTTTGTGCATTTGGCACATCACGTCTGCCGTTTCCGTCGTGTAGAACGCGTAGAAAGGCATGAAGTTCTCCCGCCTAGCGTCGGCTAGCAGCTTCTCGATCTGGAGGCCGTGTCTATTTGTGTGCGCAATTGCTGGGTAGTGGTCGACCGAAGGGCACAGTTTCTTTGCCTGTACGCGCATCCTGAAGCCAAATGAAGCAAAAAGAAACCACCATTCCCAATCGGCACCCGTCTTTCGCGCTTCTTCTTGGCGCGAGAATGCCTTGTAGGTTATCCTTGGAATCTTCTGCGAGACGTCAAAGAGTAACCAATCGGTCAATGACTCCTCCTTCACCTCCAGTTGCTTCTGCATCCAGGTCCGCACATACCGAGACGATGCTCGCAGTTGTTCGCAATCGGACATAGTCTCTCTCGTTCGGGCTCTCTGCCGTGCTTTCTCGGCTCCAATCAACCGCCTATAGGCAGCGTCAACCGCTATCCCAACTCTGCCACTATCCGTTTACGTCGCGCTTTGAGTTTCAGGTACGTGCTATCTCAATTCGATCAGCGCGACATCAATCGCGTTCAACTCAGCAACCAAGCGGCTGCGTCCTTGCGGCGAGAACTCCGGGGCGCCTACAACTAGCACGAGGTCTTCGACGTTCTGCCGATAGTTTCTCAGTTGCCCGATGATTCCATTCACATCGCTGTCACCCGTTTTGAACTTGACCTCGATGCCGGAACGCTGGGCGTGCGGTTTTGGACCTACCAACAGATCGATCCGCGTGTCCACGATCGTAGCTTCTGCGTCGATAATGGATGGATGGATTTGTCCTTTGAGATACCCCATAAGCATCAACTGAAACTCTCGCTCCGTATTTGCAGGACGAATCCCCGAATACCTCTGCAATATGGAACGGAGACGGCCACGGGAGAGGCGTGGTTTCTTTTGCTCCAAAGGAATTGCCACGTTCCAGGCTGACTCAAAAAGAGTGTCGACCCGTTTGTACTCGTCCTTGTCATCGTCCTTCTCAAACTCCATTCCTGGTTGTGAGACGTTCAGGACCAGATCAAGTTCCTCGTTGTACTCCTCCTCTTGGACGTTCGACGCCAAGACATGCTCCCCATCGGTGACTAGAAACTGGATCGTTGAAGGTTCCGTAAGTTCGCGGAAGATCTCTCGCCTACGTCCATCCTCACCGGTATGAGCATACTTTGCCTGCAAGGATGCGAGGCGCTCGGCGGCAAACACATCCATGGGATTGTCCGGGTCAATTTTCACCATGACTCGCACGTCCAAGTACTTGCCGAGGCGTTTCAGCTTTACCCTGTCTCGGATTGAAGTCAGCACATGCTCAAAGTTCTTTATGCCAAAACTATAAAACCCAAAGCAGCAGGAAATCGAATAGAAATGTACGGATTTGGTTGCCTGTCCTATCAACTGGATAACGCGACTGTAGAACTCGTTCTTCTCGACCTTTGTTTTGCTCATTGCGTCCTCCGCTTGTCCTTAGCATACGCCCTGCGCCGACGTTTGACAACACGCACCAGTGTGCGACAATCCGGGGACTCATCCGTTTTGGGTGCTTCCATATCCGTATAATGTCCTCGGCAATCGAGTCTGTTTCCCTACCCTCTGTGGACAAGTGTGTCTTGCATAGTCTGTGTACAGACCTTCAGATGGGCACACAGCCCCCTGACACAGGTGTTGAGCACGTTGCTTAGCTCTTGGCTCTGCCTTGTGTTACGGCCAGCTTTCAGGCGTTCTTCGACGCTTACAGTGTTGTCTGTGTAAGACGAACGTCGTCCGCGTGCATCATACCCGGTCAGTGTCCGACTTCCTTCTCCCATGTTGTGACCCTCTTGCCGCAATGCCGACACTCCCGTCTGCGGATGAGTTTCCCGCCGGTGCCGCGCCTGGTGTAGATCACATGAAAATGCCGGCACCCACACTGTCGGCATTCGAGACCGCGCGTATTCTCTGCCTGTGCCCCTGGTTTGTCAACAGGAAACTCGCCGTTCATTTCCCCCTCCATTCCTTGAGAGCGAGGTCCGCTTGCGTGTACCGCTTCCGCCCGCGCGCCTGCACCGGCTGAGCGCCCGGCAGTGGCACTTTCTCGTACGACGCGGCCGCTGCACATCCGACGAGGCAGTCGAACCAGTGGTTGTCCGGCCGCTCCGGACGCGGCTTCCATTCGTGCACCTGCCGACCGTGTCCGAACGTCACGACGTAGGTCTCAGAGCCGGAGATGTGCTCGCCGAAGAGCGAGTGCTCCGATGCGTTCTTGCCGAAGAGCGTCAGCGCGCCCGGATCGCCCGGCGCGACGGCGAGATGCTCGTGCACAAAACTCTTCCAGAAGTTCACGTCGACGCAGACATGCGGGAACTCAGACGTGCCCTTGACGTTCGGGACGTACCAATAATCGCCGAGTTGCCAGCCCGGCCGGCGCTGATACATCGAGATCG
>JBAZOJ010000250.1:0-5119 GCA_041648755.1 Candidatus Brocadiia bacterium | reverse complement strand
AAGCAAGGTCGAATTCCGGTATACCGGGTACTCAGGGGCCGGTACGAGAACAATGTCACCGGGATTCGCCACGGCGAAAGCGAGATGGGCGAGACCCTCTTTGGAGCCGATCAGAGCAAGCACTTCTGTGTCAGGGTCAAGAACTATGCTGCTGCGTCGACGATACCATGTGGCAACAGAGTTCCGGAAATCCACAGTGCCGCCATAGGGCGGGTAGAGCTTGTTCGCGTATTTCTGGATCGCCGACGACATGACATTCAGAGCTTCGGGCGGAGTCGGAATGTCCGGGTCTCCAATGCCCATATCGATGACATCGATGCCGGAAGTGATCGCCTCACGCTTGGATTTGTCAATCTCTGCGAACAAGTACGGTGGCAGAGCACTCAATCTATCTGAGCGGTGCATCGGGTCTCTCCAATTCGCATGACTCCAGAGTAAGAGATTCGGGCAGGCCCGGTCATGAAAACGGGCTCTTCTCCTCCATCCCAGTCAATCCTCAGTTTTCCGCCAGGCAGAATGACATCCATGCTCTTGGAGCCCCTCGAAGTGATGTTGGCCGCAACCGCGACTGCGCATGCGCCCGTCCCGCAGGCCATTGTCTCGCCCGATCCCCGTTCCCAGACCCTGACTCTTGCTTGGGAATGACTCTCCATAAGGGCGAACTCAACGTTCGTTCTGCGGGGAAAGGCTGGGTGATTCTCGATTGCAGGACCAATGGCCGCGATATCAAGTTTGTCGAGACTATCGACAAAAGTCACTGCATGCGGGTTTCCCATGGACACGCACGTGAACATTGCGATGCCAATGGGTGTGGCAAGAGCCTGATCGACGGCCTTCACATCCCCGAGTGTTGTGGGAATCAGAGCGGGCTTTAATATGGGCCGTCCCATATTAACGCGGAACATCGCCTGATCAGCCTCAGTGGAAATGCACTCGACATCCAGAATGCCCGCCAGAGTCTGGATCCGATGGACTTCAGATATTTCTCCGAGAAAGCTCATGCAGAGAGCGACGCATCTGATTCCATTCCCGCACATCTCCGACTCGGATCCGTCGGCATTGATAACTCGCATCATGGTGAGGCCGTCGTCGCCTGGAACAAGCAGCAAAACGCCATCTGCTCCCACGCCTCGGCGCCTGTCGCATATCTGCGGAGCATGTGCTCGAACCATCTCGGCTGAAGAGCAATCAACACGCAGGTCAACAACCACGAAGTCGTTGGCACAACCCTCTACCTTGGTGAACGGCACGCGCATGAATGGCCTCCGCTGCGGAAAGCGGCAATTGTACAAAATATGCTAAAATGTGCACTCTTTTCGGAGGAAAAATGCTCGACATAGAACTGCTTCGCAAGGAAACTGCCAGAATCACCGACCTTCTGCGTCGAAAGAACTTCACAGGCAGTATGGACGAACTGCTTGCCATGGATTCCAGACGCCGTGAGGCGATAACTGCATTCGAAGGGAAACGAGCCGAGCAGAAGAAACTCTCCAAGGAAATTGGCGCCATGATGGCGCGAAAGCAAAGCCCTGGCGAGCTGAAGGCCGTGGCGGACAAGATTGCAGCCGAAATAAAGGACCTGGAAGCCATGGCGGAGATTCTCAAGAGCGAGTTGGCGAAAGCACTTCTCTTCATTCCTAACATCCCTGACGATGATGTTCCGATTTCACCAGACGAGAGCGGCAATCGAGTTCTGGCTGTCTGGGGAGTACAGAGAGCCTTTGACTTTGAACCCAAGACCCACTGGGATCTCGGCGCAGCGTCGGGCATGCTTGATTTGACTCTCGGCGCGACTCTGGCCGGTTCAGGCTTCTATGTCCTGAAAGGTGATCTTGCCAAGCTTGAACGATCTCTCATTGACTTCATGATAGGGCTGCATACGTCCAAGCATGGATACACTGAAATCGCCACTCCGTTCCTGGCCCGCGAGGAAGTCATGGTCGGAACGGGCCAGTTGCCGAAATTTGCGGAGGATATGTACAAGATTGAGGGGGAGCCCCTTTACCTGATCCCAACCGCGGAAGTGACCCTGGCGAATTCGTTCCGAGAGACCATTCTGCGCGAGGATGAACTCCCAAAGTATGTCTGCGGATACACGCCCTGCTTCCGAAAAGAGGCCGGTGCATCAGGCCGGGACACAAGAGGGATGATCCGGGTTCACCAGTTCTCAAAAGTCGAACTCATCAAGGTAGTTCATCCCGAGAGATCCTCCGATGAACTCGAAAAACTCGTTGACGAGGCGTGCGACGTGTTGCGTCAACTTGGTATCCCCCACCGGCGGGTTCTCCTTTCCACAGGCGATATGTCATTCTCCTCAGCCAAGACGGTGGATCTCGAAGTATGGTGCCCCGGCGTTGGCAAATGGCTGGAAGTCTCATCATGTTCCAATTGCAGGGACTATCAAGCCCGGCGTATGCAGACTCGCTTCAGGCAGGCCGACGGAAAAGGCAACAAATTCGTTCACATCTTGAACGGCTCAGGGGTTGCTCTGCCACGTCTCATGATAGCGATCATTGAAAACTACCAGGAACCCGATGGCAGAATCCGGCTTCCGGAGGCAATGCTCAAGTATTTCGATGGACGTACGCATATCGGTGGAGCTGAGCGCTGATGGCAGAAAAGAAAGAGAAGAACGACTCGTCTTCCTCAAAAGCAGGCTCCAAGGCAGGCTCCAGCATTTGGTTGAAGTTGTTCTTCGCCCTGGTAGCATTGTTGGCTCTACCGATACTGGTATCGTGCTTCGTGGTGCTTGTCTCCTACTTCAAGCATCCCGACTTCTCCAGCAGCGTTTTCGGCCACAGCAAGCCGATGCTCTTCTTCTTTGCGGGAATCTTCGTGTACTGCGCCCTTCACCTTGCTCTGGGTGATGCCGGTCGCAAGGGCCTTGTCGATGCCGATCCGGGCTCCAAGCTCTGGGGCTCTCTTTCCGGCGGAGACGACGCACTCGGAGCTTTCATCCCGATGCTTCTCCCAATTTACACGATCCTCGCGCTCATCGCATTCTATGGTTCACGGGAGATATGGCCCTCTGTGGGCGACTACTTCCCGATCTTCTGCTTCGTGGTTGGCCTGACCTGGAGCTATCACTTGCTTGCCGGGCTCACCAAGATATTCTCGGGGAACGGAGGCGCGGCTTCCACGGGCCCGATCTTCGCACTTGTCTTCGCTGTGATCATCAATATCGAAGTCCTGTTTGGCCTCTGGTGCCTGATTTTCGGCAAAGCTAACTGGATTACCTTTAACCAGGAAGTATACGGAGCCGCCGTGGGGATGTACAGTGACGCATGGCATTGGACGGCCACTCAGTACCACAATCTCACCAACTCAAAGTAGCACCGATGCGTTTCGTCGCGCTGTTCCTTGCAGTCTGCGCAATTGTCGCAACACCATTCGCCATCTGGGGAACTTCCTTCACAACTCACCTGAGCGGAGACGAAGGACTCACATTCCTGCGGTCCGTTGGAGGCTGGGCCTGGGCCCTCGCCATATCACTCCTGGTTGCTGATCTCCTGTTGCCAATTCCAGCAACGGCTGTAATGGGAATGCTTGGGATGATCTACGGGCCGCTCTTGGGCGGAGTATTAGGAGCACTTGGTTCAATTCTGTCCGGACTTCTTGCTTACTGGCTCTGTAGAGCGTTTGGAGGCCGGATTGCGGTGAAGATATCGGGAGAGGAAGACATCGAGAAAGCAGCGCGGTTCTTCGCGCAATCTGGCGGCTGGGCTATTGCCCTTTCGCGCTGGGTCCCAATACTCCCCGAAGCAATGGCTTGCCTGGCTGGTCTGGCACGCATGGATGCTCGGAATTTCTCCCTTGCCTTGATCTGCGGCTCCGCGCCGATGGCCTTCGCTTTCGCGTTCGTCGGCTCGACGGGCTCCTCGAATCCGGGAGGGACACTTCTGGTCTGTGCGATGGCTCCTGTGGCGCTTTACCTGCTCGCGCGTCCTCTTCTTTCCAAGCTTCCAAGCCGCCGATAGACGCAAAGCTTCAGCGAAGCTCCAGCCCTCCTGCCCTGCTCATAAAGAGCCGCCCGAACTGGCACGCTATTCCTAAGACTTCCTTGCCGATGCTATTAGGTGTACCCCCCGCTGGGGATACTTGATAGGTATCACCAGCAGCATCCAGGAAGAAATAAGTCTTCCCGTCGCTGACCATGTGCGTCGGGGTTCTGTCATAGTTCTCAAGCTTCAGTGGTGAGCAGACCTCTTCCGTGAGGCAGTATATACCGCCCTGAGCGATCACGAACACTCCATCCAGTGAACGTTCCATGGCGAGAGGCACTGTGGGGGGGATATTTTTGAGCCTTGAGTTGCCCGAGCCGCTCTTGCTCAAGTAATAGCCCTCGGGATCGACCGAAAAAATTGTATCCGGAGAACCGCCAGGACAGCAGGAGACAAGCTTCTTTCCCGCCACAGGTGCCGGAACATTTTTGACCGCCATTTTGCCGTTAGAGAAATCGACCTTGAAAAAAGAACCATCAGCCGCTCTGCCAACGAAGAGTGGCGTCGCCGAATTAACAGGACACATCCACTGTAACGGAGAGTTCTTCCAAGGCTGTTGGCGGAAGGACTCGCCGTAGTCCGTCGAAACTGCCAGACTGTCGGCGTATGCCATGGCGATTGTTCGTCCGTCTGCACTGACGCCGCCACACGCAGGGAGTTCCTTGAGTTCGGCAATAGCCTTGCCCTTGTTCAAGACCTCCGACGCGTAAGACCCATCCCAGTTGGCCATAACCAACAGGCCGTTTGGCGTGGAATAGGCCAGAACAAGCTCAGCATTGGCCGAACCCGGCTCGATGAATTTTGCAGGTGAAGCAAGGCCCTTTGTCTCCTTGCAGAGGGGCTCGTACTCGCGGCTGATGTAGACATGCTCTGTCCAATTCATCTTGACAGGTACTTTGTCCTTCTTGGAGACAACTTCGCCGCTGAACTGAGAGCCCAGTGTCAGGTCGCCTTCCTTGATGGCTCTGAAGGAGTTGTCATAGACAAGTGTCACCTTGCCGTCGAAAGGCACCTCGACAGTGGCATCGAAACTGATGGGGATGATCATGTTCCCACTGAACGTAATGTCTGCAGTGAACTGGTCCAACTTGAAGGAGGAAATCTTCCCGTCTGTCTTG
>JBAZOJ010000249.1:0-5126 GCA_041648755.1 Candidatus Brocadiia bacterium | reverse complement strand
ACTTGACTCTCGAAGAGGTCGAGGAGGCTTTGGCCTCCGCTTGGACCGAACTCACGCCGAAACTACTGAAATCCCTGTGTTCCTGCACCTATATGTAATATCTCAATGGGGAAACGGTATTATAGTTCCGTCTCCTACATCGATCAACCCGCTTGAAGTCGGATTTATCGCCTCTCCCTTCTCGAAAACACAGACCTCAGCATTAGCCAAGCTCTGGCAGACTGTTCCAGAAGGCTGGACAGATGATAGCCCTAGTTTTCCGGACGTGGCCTTCCACAACTACGAATTCGCGGTGATCGAGGCGCGAAATTACGCGCAAAAGTGCGCATATGCTGTCATGGCGATCGAAGGGCTCCTTATCGGTGCGAGCGAAAACGAACTCTCGTACAAGCTTGCCTTGCGCTGCGCGCGCCTCTTCTCTCTATGTCCCCCCGCGCGTTCTGCAAGCGACTGGTTCAAGCGGACAAAGGACCTTTACAGCGTCCGCAGTATCTACGTTCACGGGACTTGCTCCCGTAAACAGCTTGACAAGAAATGCGGTAAGATCGAGAAATGCGACGGTAGTGAAGATGTGCTCTGCGAGTTCTTGGACATGGTTCGAGCCTCAATTGCTATTGCAGCGGTTTTCAAGTCGCGAGAAGAAGGGCTTCGTGAAGCTCTGGACGAGTGTATCCTATCAGGCACACCAAGCAGCGAATTGCGCGACACCATTGAGGAAATGAGGCCAGTTCTATTCGCGTTCAGAGGCCCCGCAATGCCCTGTGGCTCTCCGCCCGGACTTCCAGGTGCATACTCGCATGAGAGCGTGAGTTGATGTCCTTCAAGAAAGTGCCTGATGAAGTAGCGGGAAGTAAGGAGATACCGCACGCGGCTTGGATGTTGCAGCACGGACGACTGGGCCATCTGGATACTCGATAGGACGACAGATCACCGCGAAAGTCATCGACCACCACGGTTACGAAGTACCGAAGGTGTACAACGCGGAGTTGAGCGGGAGGAAACCGGCCCGAGGCCCTAAAAAGAGGAGTCGCAGCGATGCGCATTTCCCGGATCCAGATACAGAATTTTCGGAACTTCGCCAGCATTGATGTCTGTCTTGGCGAGCATGCTGTGATCCTTGGTGAGAACAGAATCGGCAAGTCGAATCTGCTGTTTGCTCTTCGTCTGGTTCTTGACCCTTCTCTGCCTGATTCCGCTCGCGAGCTGCGAGACGAGGATTTCTGGGACGGTCTCACGCGCCCACTCGGAAAAGACGACCGCATTACCATCTCAGTAGATCTTTCCGACTTTCAAGACAACGATGACTTGGTTGCCATTCTGGGTGACCATCTTGTTAAGCCTGACCCCATGGTGGCTCGACTTACGTATGTCTGGCAGCCCTTATCAGACATCAAAGATGATCCAAAAAGGAGTGCCGACTACGAGTTCCTGATATTCGGTGCAGATCGACCCGGTAACAGCATCAGCTATGCGTGGCGAAGGCGCATCCCCATGGATGTCTTGCCTGCGCTACGCGATTGCGAAGGCGATCTTGCGCGGTGGGCGAAATCTCCTTTGCGACCGCTCTTGGAAAAGGCTGCAGGTCTCATGAACCGTGCAGACCTTGACCATTTGGCAGAAGGCATCGATGAAGCAACCAAGGCGGTTGCTGACGCAAAAGAAGTGCAGTCTGCTGCGGGTTCTCTCGCCGCCAAGCTGGACAATATGGTCGGCTCTAATCAGAGTCTTGACACAGTCCTTCGCTTCGCGCCTACTGATGCAGACAAGCTGATCCGCGCCTTGCGCCTGTTCATCGACGAAGGCAAGCGAAGCATTTCTGACGCCAGTCTTGGGTCGGCGAATCTTCTCTTCTTCGCATTGAAGGCACTTGAATACGAGCGCCTTGTCGAAGATGGCGATCGCGACCACTCATTCCTTGCTATTGAGGAACCTGAAGCGCACCTGCATCCTAGTCTCCAGCGACTCGTGTTCCGCAATTACCTCAAGAATCGTGAATCTTTCGAAGATCTGGCAACTGCGAAGCCTTCAACGATCCTCATGACCACCCATTCTCCGCACATTGCCAGCGTTACGCCTCTTAAGTACTTTGTAGTTCTCCGCCTCAGCCAGAGAGGGGACTCCACAGAAGCAGTCTCGACAGCAGAGATTCAACTCTCTCCCCGAGACGTCCTCGACCTTGAGCGATACATCGATGTATCGAGGGGAGAAGCACTTTTCGCACGTAGCGTGATCCTCGTTGAGGGAGATGCAGAGAGATTCCTGCTTCCAGTATTAGCCAAACGGCAAGGCTACGACCTCGATGAACTGGGCATTTCCATTTGCTCCGTCTCCGGCACGGACTTCCGACCGTATCTCAGGCTCTTTGGGCCAAATGGATTGAAAATGCGTGTGGCCTCTCTCACAGACTATGACCCGCAACAACCTAGACGCGATGGTACGACCATAGCACCTCTGGGTCCGCTTCGGGTCACCACAACGATGATGCCCGAGTTGGTTGACGAAGAGACCTGTGCCATGGAAGACGATGCCGAGCTTCTGAAATTGGCACCCAAGCGCGGGATATTTCTCAACGGCTACACATTTGAGGTCGACCTTTTCAAGTGCGGGCATCAAGATTCGTTTGCGGCCGCCATGGAGAGTGTCACTGAGAACAAGAAGATGAGGGACAGAATGCATGACTGGGCAGCCGGGCCCGTTCATCTCGATGAACCAAAGTTCCTCAGCGACATTGCGCGCATCGGCAAAGGCAGATTCGCGCAACGCCTCGCCAGTATCATTGCAGGATCACCTGCGGCAGCTTGCCCTCCCTACATAATCGGGGCCATTGAATATGTCACCCAATAGGCCAAACTGCTCGAAGCCTCCCTATATCTTGGCTGCAGAGGAGCTTCGAAAAAACCCGGAACAATGGCAAGCCTACGAATCCCGCGGGGATTGCGTCATCTTGGCAGGGCCAGGCAGCGGCAAGACTAAGACTCTGACTGTGAAGTTGGCCAGGATGCTTGCAGAAGATGTCAAAGCGCCCCGAGGAATCGCGTGCATAACCTACAGCACCGAGTGCGTCAGAGAGCTTAGGAAGAGGCTATCTGCTCTGGGAGTCGAGGAAGGCTCTCGCGTGTCAATCAAGACGGTGCATTCTTTCTGTCTGAGTCACATCGTGATCCCCTTCGCTCAGCTTGCCGGACTCCCGAAGAAGTACCCAATCAGGGTCGCTACGGCCACAGAATCTGACGCGCTAAAGCAGATTGCCGTTAACGGAACACCCGGTAAGAAACAGCATTGGGATGTCACCTATGACAGCTATCGCAGGAAGCATCTCGACCGAGAGTCTCCAGATTGGCGAGCCGACGATGCGGAAATCCCTCAAGCCATCGAGAGATTTGAAGCGCTTCTCGATGAGCAGGGCCTTGTGGATTTTGATGGAATGGTGCTAATGGGGCTTCACTTGGTCAAGCGCTTTCCATGGGTAAGGAAAGTGCTTTCTGCCAAATTTCCCATACTGTTTGTCGACGAGTATCAGGACCTTGGTGTCGCGCTGGACCAGATTGTCCAGTGCTTGTGCATAGAGGGGAACATGCGGCTCGTAGCTGTAGGAGATCCCGACCAGTCGATCTACGGCTTCACTGGAACCGAGCCGCACCTTCTTCAAGCGCTTGCAAACCGTGAAGGGCTTGAGAGGATCGAACTGAAAATGAACTACCGATCCGGACCAACCATTATCCAAGCTTCTGTCGCAGCACTTGGAGAATCAAGGGAATTTCAGTCGTGTCGGGACGATCCTGGCACCATCGATCTTCATGTGTGCAAGGCTGGGATCGAAGACCAAGCCTCATACATCTGCACGACACTCATCCCTGAAGCACTATCCCGTAGAAAGGATCGCCAACTTGGGGACATCGTCATCCTTTATCGCAATTTCTTCACAGGTGGAGATATCGCGGGAGCAGTGGAAAAAGCTGGTTGGGAGTATATGAGAGCCGACAGGGGAAATCCGTACACTCGAACGCCCGTGGTCTTCTGGCTCGAGGACTGTGCGTCTTGGTGCGCTGGTGGATGGAAAGGAAGTGATCCCCGCCTCTCCAACCTGCTTTGGCAGTGGTTGGCTTTCAACAGGACGTTTGCAGCCGACAAAGACCAACGACTGCTGCAACGATCTTTGGTTGGCTTTCTTAATTCACACCGCAACCCAGATATGCCACTCGGGGAATGGCTCACAGAATTCGCGACTGAGTCCCTGTCCGATACGTTCGAGAGGGAGCCGACTTTGCGGGATGACCAAGTGGCCTTTCGTGGACTTCAGCGATCGTGCGCTGACGGCAACTGCCTATCCCACTTTACTGTCTCGGCTTTCGGTCGTCCGGGAGGCGCAAAAGACCATCTCAACTTGATGACACTTCATGCAGCGAAGGGGCTCGAATTCGACGTAGTGATTATCATGGCGCTGGAGGAAGGGATCTTCCCGGGATACCGCGTGAACACTCCCGCAGAAGTGCGTGAGGAACGCAGATTGTTCTACGTTGGCCTCACGCGCGCGCGCCATGAAATCCACCTCGTGTATTCTGGTTGGTATTATACCCCCTACGGCAAGCAAATTTCTGCAGGCCGATCACGCTTTGTCGACGAACTGACCAAGAAACTTCATCTTCTGGAGAACAGAGGTCATAGTATCCCCTGAAGCACCAACGCGACACGAGCTATTTGTGGCAGCGCAACTCGATAATCGCCAAATGCTTTGTGCTCCTCCAAACGATCGCTCTCTCTTTCCCCGTTTGACAGTGCTCCTCGGCTTGGTTCAATCCGGCAGCTTTTTCATATCACGGACGTCCACAACGACCGTGACCCCTCCTCGCCCGTCGGTCCCCCCAGCCGACGGGCATATTGGTTATGGGGGGGATTTGGGCAATTCGCGAGTTATCCGATTGTCGGCTTCGTTTGCTTTGGCTCGAAGACCTAATACCATATGCGTACCTTGGACCTGCGCCAAATCGAGGCGCTTTGGCATGTCACCTGCGCGGAGGACAAATGGCACCATCGCAAGATCACACAGCCCTGATTCTGCTAGTTTCGCAGACGGACCAGGCCATTCTGGATGTCAGACCCCCCGTTTCCGAGAGCGTTGCCCAGGC
>JBAZOJ010000248.1:0-5154 GCA_041648755.1 Candidatus Brocadiia bacterium | reverse complement strand
TCGATATCACGGCAGAGTCACTGATGAAACGAGCACAAACCTTGGCAGGGGAACTTGCGATAGCACAGCAAACAGTAGGGAATGCTCAATCCGCTTGGAATGATTATAAGGACACCTTTCCCGGATTATTCCCAGAAAAGTCGCCTGATGGGGAGGCGCTTTTAAGAGCTATTGAGGACGCACAAGCGGAAGCCAACAGTGCATCAGACAAGTTCGATGCGGGGGTAAATGACATGGACTTGTTCAATAACTGTAAGGGATATTGGTGGGGTACCGGCGATGCTCCTGAAGATTTAGCACAATATATTACACAAGCCACTACGCCTTGGGACAAAACTGCGATCAACGGAAATGCCAATCCCCCACAATTTGTAAACGGAACTGGATGCGGATCGGAAAATGCACTGCAGAATATCGGTTCTCTTAGTGTCATTGCAGACAGCCTAGGACAAGTGAGAGGGTGTGCGAGTGTCGACATTACTGTGTCGTACTCAATGTGGGTGCGAGTATTCGAATGGGTGAAGCAGGGGGAAAATCCTGCGATGCCGATAATTAAGAGGAACGACGAATACAAGGTGTATTGTCAATTTGCTGGAGTGAGCGTGAAGGATGGAAAAGTGGATCCGAAGTCCGATTATGAGTTCTCCCCGAGCATGCTTGGTGAGCCGACAAACCACCTTAGGCGGTAACATGCGCTACGGAGCTTTGAGCGTCATAGTACTGGGTCTGCTCTGCGGTGCTTCCTGGTGTATCTCTGAGGAGGTCTCGCGGGATTACATCTTCAACCCGCGTGGCCAGGTGGATGTCGTGGCTTGGGGGAGTACCGAGAACGAAAAGGTCGTGTACGATTGCCCGGTGCTTTCCGGGCGAAACGTTGTAATTCCTGCGCGATGGAAATGGAGCGTCAGTCTGCGTGGTCCTCAGGCTACCCATCTTGCGGAACTCAAAGAACACATAGTTGGAAGGCGGGTCAATGTCCTAACTATCGGCTATCGCTTGACGAAAGAGGATCTGGACGTCATCGGGTCTCTGAGTTGGCTCGAGAGCATTCGCTTCTCCTCGGTCTTTGTGCGGGAGGACTGGCTTGCTCGGCTCGATGGTTGCGGATCCCTCAGTCGGATCTCATTCTCATCCTGCGAGTTCGAAGCCCCGGCACTTGAGAGGCTCAACAGGTCGAAGTCCTTGGCCAAGCTGGAAATCAGCGAGTGCTTCTTTGCCGATCAGCAATTCGCGATGTTACGCGGAAATAACGCGGTTGTGGAGATCGCGTGCAGGTCGATCCCGCCCTTGTGGACGGGCTTTAAAGTCCTTTCTTCTTTGCCGAATCTAGAGAAGCTCACTCTTTCAGGCAGGTTTACCGACGAGGATGTTCTACTCTTAGAACCGCTCGCGAAGTTGAAGTACATCAGCCTTTCTTCCCCTTTCATCACAGCAGCTTTCGAAAAGATCCTGACGGGCATGAACGGCCTTTGCGTTGTGGATGTCACATGCACCGGCTCCCCGGAGAAGCTGCTCTCCGCGTGCGCGAAATTGCCGGAACTGTTCTCGATCGACTTGGTGGGCTCTCAGTTCGACGAGGTCTCTCTCTCGCTTCTGGGATCGCTTGGCAGGCTCGAATGGCTGGGTATAGGGCGATGCAGCGGAGTCGATCTGCGGACGCTGAAGAACTGTCGCAAATTGAAATGGTTGGGGATAGACGCTGGGGTGCTCCGAAAAGCCGATGTGGAATCGGCTGGCAAAATGGAGGCTCTGAGTTCTCTTGACGTCTCTGGAGAGGTGGGAGAGCAAGAGGCCAGATTCATCGCTGCCCTGCCCGGCCTCAAGCACCTGTCGCTTCAAGACCGCCTGACGAAGGAGGGGGCTGAAGTCCTTTCGACGGAGCGACCCAAGCTGGAACACCTCCTGCTCTCTGGCGAATTTGACGACGATCAGATGAAATGCGTGTCGGCTCTCAATGCTCTATCGGATCTCGATATAGCCCACGCCGTCGGCCTGAGCAAAGCAGGCCTGGCGCTCTTCGCCAAGTTGACGAAGCTGAGGCATCTCAGGATATGGGATGCACAAGAAGGCGTTATCGACGATTTGTTCCTCGAAGTTCTCTCCAAACTCACAGAACTTGAGGATGTGGCGCTGTCACCCGCCGAGTTGCTGACGTCAGAGGGTGTGGGAAAGCTCTCTTCCTTGCAGAAGTTGACTCAGTTCGCTCCCTCGTTCGCCAGACTCAGGGAAATGCACGAATCCTTGGTTTCCATGATGGGCGGCGAGCTTGCGTATCACCTGATCGAGCAGCATAAGGATCTTCCAAACACTTTCCCAGGAAGCGGGCAGTTTCCGCCGACGAAGTGGACTCCGTTGGGGAAGAACAGCTACTATGGCTACCAGTTCACGTACTTTTCCGATGCCAGCAGCCCCGAGGTCGCTGATGGAGCGCAGTTCGCTTTCCTTGCCATTCCCACATCTCTGGACAACGGCAGGTTTGCATTTCTGGACGGCAGCCTTGCCGTTGGTGGAGGCGGTTTGGAGAGCATATCGCTTGATTGCGAGGATATCGAACAGCTTAGAGCCACCGTGGACAAGGATGTCCTTCGCGGAGACGGGACGGTCAGCGGCTTCTTCTACTTAAAAGGCGTGCCATTCCTTCCCCGCATCAGACATTTCAAGCACTGGAGGCCAATTCAAGTTCCGTGAGTGAGAGGATGGCCTCACCTCGAACGGCTCGCTGAACTGCATCAGGTAGCTCGATGGCCTTCTTAGCCACAGACTCTGCGGTCGACCTCAGACGCATCTGGGATTGCAGTAGATTTGCCTGAGCGGCACCGCATTCCAGTGGGCTGCAGTCCTTCTACCTTCGTCGACCCTCCGCGCGTCCCGATAACGGACAGCTTTCAAGGTGGTGGTCTTCGGGGAAGGCCGGTAGCTTCCCTCCTCGGAGTGCTGACCCATCAAGGCATTGCGCTACCATTCCGCGAGCCCCAGAAAGGAAGACATGCCCGTCGGTAGAGCATTCACCCGATTCCCGCTGAGCGCAATGGCAGTGGCTGTGCTGGCTGTCAGCCTTCTGGTCGCAGCCTGCGGCCCTGCGCTGGGTGAAGAGCGCGGCTGCCCGACATGCGGCAACTCAGGCAAGGTCGAATGCCGGATCCATAAGGACGCTAAGGCGCCTGCGTTCCAGTGCTCGTGCTGCTATGAGTGCCCCAAGGGCTGCTGGGGGCTCGGCTGGATGCCCTGCCCGAACAAAGACTGCATTTCACCGCACAAGGCAGAATTGGCAGAGGAGTTCAAGCGGCTCTTCACCGAAAGAAAATCCTGGGTGGATTCGCGCCGCGCGGCGGTTGAGGGAAAGGTGTTTTCCGACAACGGCAAAACTGCTGGCGTGAAGGCGTGGCACGTGGAAACGGCCCACTTCCGTTTTGCCTCGACCATAAAGCCCCGCAAGGTCAGGCTCTCATCCAATGGGGCGGCAAAGACGTTGACCTTCGATTCCCATCAGGCAATGCACCTGTATGCGCAACGCATCGAAGAGGCTTTTGCGACATGCATGAAGTTGCTTGACTTCACGGGCGACTACAAGCCGACCGTCACCGACAAGTTCCTGTTGATGGTGTGGCAGTCGGTTGGCGAACAGAACGCAGCGTCGCAAGCCTTCTGCCATTCTGCACAGCCTGCCGGTGCATCGGTTGACGGCCTTTTGTATTCCACACACGATGCAAATGACGACATGTATCTGCATCACAAATTGGTGCATGCCATCGCCCACCTGGTCTGCGATGACTACGGCGGGATCGTGATGTCATTCCCGCCATGGTTACGTGAGGCCTTTGCGCAATGGGTCGAGTACGAGGTTTGCGGCGAACTGGCCATGGTCTGCGTGGGGGACTTCGACAAGAATGTAGGATGCCCGAAGCGCAGAATCAAGTCTGGGATGAAGATGCAGGTCAAGGGAAAGAGCAAGGACAATCCGCCCCTTTCTTCCTTTATCGACAACAGGGTCGCCGACATGACCGGCTGGCACCGCATCAAGGGGATCTGCATCCTGGACTGGATGCTGAACGGCTACAGCAGAAAGGTCGTGGGCCCGCTGGTTGTACAGTGCAAAAAGGGGTACCCCAAGGTTGCCCAAGAGGCCTTGTTCAAGGCGGTTCTGGACAAGACGCCCGACCAGGTTGATGAACTATGGGGCTCGTGGGTTTTGGAGACGTACCCGGACAACGAGAACAACAACGAGAAACTGACGCCGTTGCCGGAAGGAATGTAGGGCCGAAGCCAGAAGAGTTTATCCGCGACCGCTTCGTCGGCGAGGCGCTGGAAGCACGAGCCAATAAACGCCAATGCACGCGAACCGATCGAAGAAGATGAGCCTTGCGAGGCCAAAGCGTAAACCATTTTTACCACGACCGCTTCGGCGGCGAGAGCCAAATACACGAACCACACGAACGCTTCGTCGGCGAAGCCCTGTGAGACAAAGAGAACCGAAGACAAAGCCATTCTCACCCACAGGGTCATCCACCGCTGCAAACAGCGGCGGCAGACGCGGAGGCGCGGAGACGCGGAGGGCGGACAAGGCGAAGAGGGTCTCACGCGAAGGCGCGAAGGCGCGATTAAGAAGCAAATATTTGTTTGCGCGGCCGTTCCGTAGAAGCAAGAGAAACCAACAACCAGGACATCAAGTGCGCGAAGGGGACCGGAATCTGAGTATCGATGCTCAGGACAGGCCATAATGGGTTCAGAGGAAACCTAAAGCAATCGGAAGGCCAGTCCCCCGGGAGCGCCACGCACCCGCGTGGCATTGGCCTGCAAGGCCGTTCTTTACGTAGTCTTGTTCACCGAGACCGCTTCAACGAGGCCGCTTTGGGTCCGCCTTAGGAGGATCCGCCCGCTTCGGTAAGGAGTTCACGCAGGGGATAGCCGCGACCAAAAGGTCGACCGGCGGCCATAGGCCGCCGGTTTGCGATGCCGTCTTCGGGAAAGGAGAGGAGGAGGTTACTCCCGCCCTAACAAATCCGGGAGTCTTCCGAAAACGGGGATTCGCAGGTTTATTTCTTCAGCGAGAATCTGACGGGAGGCTCTTCGCAGTTTGCTGTTTTCGAGGAAGCGGGGAGTGTATCTCATAGCCGCGGGAATAGCGGCGAAAGCACTTCTATCACCGAGGACGGT
>JBAZOJ010000247.1:0-5199 GCA_041648755.1 Candidatus Brocadiia bacterium | reverse complement strand
GGTCAACAGTTTCACTGACATCCAGCAGGATGTCGCGCTTTCGAGAATCGGCACTCCAATGGCTTTTGAAATCGAGCGCGAAGGGAAGACCATTACGCTGAACGTGGCGTCCGAGAAGAACGCTGGCGACCTGTTCCCCACTATCGGCATCCAGCCCCCCACCTCCAACATCCTCCACGCGGACACGTCCGAGCTCACCTCGGCGGGCTTCCAGACCGGCGACACTATTCTAAGCGTCAACGGCAAGCCGGTAGGCGATTTCAACGCTGGCGACACTATCAACGGCGAGATCCTGGCCTCACCCAACAAGGAAGTGACCTTCATCGTGAAGCGCGGCGAAGCTGAGCACACGATTCTGGTCACCCCGCGCCCCATCTACTCCTACCTGCTCGACGCTGCCATTATGCCAGCCATCGGGTCGGTCGAGCCCGACCTCCCCGCAGCCAAAGCCGGGATACTGGCGGGCGACTACATTATCGAGATTGCCGGTCAGCGGATGGAGGGCTTCGAGTCCATAGTCAAGGCCATAAGCGGAGCGGAAGGCGAAGTATCCATCACGGTCCTGCGCGGGGTTGAGCGGCGCGAGTTCAAAATGACGCCAATCGCCAACGACAAGGAAGGCCGCAAGATGGTCGGCATCAGGGTTAATCCTGACGAGCCCCGTTACCGCGCGATCTGGGTGACCAAGGGCTCGACGGCCGAGCAGGCCGGTCTGAAAGAGGGAGACTACATCAAGTCGTTCACGCTGAACAACATGGATGGTTTTGCGGACATCAAGCTGGAGTCGGGCGGCGAAGTGCGCTTCACGGCCCGGCGTGATGACAGCGTAACGCCTGTCGGCCTGTTCGGAGTGAACCTGCTGTACAAGCAGGAGATCATCCGGGCCAAGTCGATCGGCGAGGCCTTCTCGCGCGGCTGGAACGACTGCGTTCAGATTGTTGACAAGACCTACCTGTTCCTTGCCAAGCTGCTCTCCGCCCAGGTTTCAGCGAAGCTTGTCAGCGGCCCGGTGGGCATCGTGAACATCTCCTACAAGGTGCTGTCGGTCGGCGTTATGGTCTTTTTGCACTTCCTGGTGCTGATTTCGATAAACCTCGCCGTGGTCAACCTTCTACCGCTTCCGATTCTCGACGGCGGCAACATCGTGATGCTGGCGATCGAGTGGATTCGCGGCAAGCCCCTGAGCATCAAGGTGCAGCAGGTCGTGGTTCAGGTCGGCCTTGTGCTGATTTTGGGAATCTTCCTGCTGGCCACAGGCAACGACATATACCATTTGATCTTCGGGTATTAGGCTCGGCGGGCAGTGCCCGCGCGCATCGGCCTCAGAGGCCGTTATTGTAGGGCGCGAACCCATGTGTTCGCCCGCAAAGGCGGGCGCATTTGCGCCCACATGCGTTGGCCGCCATAGTAGACGATGCGTCTCGCTTCGTGTTTGTGGCATGCAAAGAACGAGCCGGGACGGCTCGTTTACTTTCCGCGCATCGCGCGGGGACGGAAGGCTACTACCTCCCGCCTCCGGCCTGTCTTCCGACCATTTATCATTTCCCTTGCCGCTCCTTCACAAACCTCACAATATCGGCTGTTTGCGCGTCGGGCTCGCAGGCAGTCATTCGTGCAAGATAAATCGCGTGGTTAAGTTTGTCTTCGAGCAGCACCATGCCGTCTGACATATAGAAGGCCACGCTCATGCGCCCGGGCACCACAATCTTGTACAGACGGCACGTGCGCAAGTCGAGCGAAAGCACATCCGGTCGATCAGGGAACACGAGCGGGAGAACCCCGGTAGTGAAATTGCTGAGCGGGGGATCAGGTATCTCCAACCACTTGCCTCCCGAGCCGACAAGGAGCACCCTGTCCGTATCGTCGCTGTACGCCACAGCCAGATCATCGGCAATGGGATGGACGGCGTCGAAGTACACAGGCGCAGACACCTCGTTGATCGCGTGCGTTCGCTCGTTGACAATGTACATGTGCCCATCCTTTTGGGCAGTCGCCAAGTGCCCCCGGGGAACATGGACTCTCATCCCTTGGCTGAGGGCGAATTTCGCATCGTACTCCCATCCCCCACACCAGGTACTCCATTCATCTTCACAATATGCTTCCCACGGATCATCCTCGCCCTCGCCAGCAACATGAAGGCTCCTCCGGCCGATGTTGAAGTGGCGGGACTGTGTTCTCTTTCCGACGCATGCTGATCTCACACCCAATAGGTCCACACCAATAGAGCCCGCCTGGCAAAAGCCCTCGCCTTCCGGTGCCGGAAATACGTCCAGGATTTTTCCTGATGTGCTATCGCACAAAGTGATCGCGAATGGCTCGATTGTCGCAATTACGCCATTATCGAGTACAAGTACATCCCGCTCCTTGGAGATCCCACCGGGTGCCGCGAACATCCACGCAAAGGGAGTGGTACCGTAGCGCCGCCGAATCGCAAGGACCGCTTCGCCATCAGGGAATTTGAGGCGATGGTCGAGCAACCGAAGGGCAGACGGTGGAATGCAGCCTTGAATCTCTTCCGCGCTGCGGGGCTCGAAGAAGCCGTCAGGCACGGAAATATGGAAATAAGCGGGTTCTGTCGCGGCCTCCGCACCGGACGGAAGGAACTCAACATACAACTCACCGTCCTCGTCGAACCACAATGGCCCCGGCGAAAGCCCGGGGATGACAGGATACTTCGCATTGAAGATGAAGCGCGGGCCAGCTTCTTCAAGATAGTACAGCGCCGCACCCTTCGCGAGCGAGGTAAACGCGAACCTGCCCCTCAACCCATCCACGGCGACACGGCTTGGCATGTCGCCTTCCAGGTCCATGGTGAACACCTTCGGGGAATCGCCCGCCACATTCACAGCGTACCAGAGCCACCTGGTGCCGCAGACCGCCCACGGGCCGAACCGCGCAAAGGCAAGGGGCCAGGACTCTTCAGGATCGAGACGGACATCCTCAGATAGAGATGTCATGGATTTTGTGTTCAACAAAAGGACGCGGCCCCAATCGAGCAGAACAATCTTTCCGTCCCACGCAGTAAGCGGAATCGGAATATTCAGAGGATCTCCGACTCCTTTGCCCTCGTTGAAATCGGACAGACGCATTGTCAGAGTTTCCCCGGTATTCAGGGACCGGCAGAGGATATAGCATTCTTCGGGCGGAGCGTTACGCGTAACCACTGAAAAGACCGAATCGCTGACCGGGTCGTACGTCTCTCCACAGAAGTCGCCTTCGGGAAGTGCTGTCAGGGATGTGAACAGGGATGTGCTGTAATCGAGCACCCCACCGCTGAAGAGCCCTTGTTTGTCGGGGAGGAGTTGTATCTGCGAGCGGCAGAACGGAGTCGGGGGCAGCAACTCGGCGATGATGCCGGGATATAGCTTCCGAGCGGCATCGAGCGTGTTCCCCTGTTCGTGCCGGGAACAGCCCTGGGTAAGTGTGAGCATGAGCACTGCGCACAGGCAAGCTTGAAGGACCTTCATCGGCACCCCCTGCGCAATATCATACAGGTGGTGGGCGGAAATCCAGCAGCCTATGAGGCCGGGCTGGTGGTAAACCGCGAGCAAAGAGAACAGCCCGGGCGAATACCCAGCAGCACGGGGCGGGCACTGTGATCGGCAAATGCCGCGCTATTTTTGCGTCAGCGGTTCACCCACAACAACACGAAAGCCGATGGCGTAGTAGTTCCTGACATCAGGGGTGAGCCTGCTGACAAGGGTGCCCCTGAGGCGATTAGCGGAGCGACAGTAGCCCTCATCGTTGAGCCAGGAGCCGCCGCGCATCATCTGCGAGTCGCCTGTTGCCGGGCCCACGGGGTCAGTCTGACTGCCCGCTTGATACTTGTCAGCATACCAATCGTGGCACCATTCCCACACGTTGCCATGCATGTCGTACAGGCCCCATGCATTGGGCTTCTTTATCCCAACCGGATGCGTAGTACTCTTTGCGTTCTTGTCAAACCACGCGTAATCACCAAGCGGCCCTTCGTCGTCGCCAAAACAATAAGTTGTCGTACTTCCAGCACGGCAACAGTATTCCCACTCTGCCTCCGTCGGTAGCCGATATTCCATCCCCGCAGGCAGGTTCCCTTTCTTTCGCTCGGCCGCCGTCAGCTTGCGGCAGAACTCCATAGCGTCATTCCGGCTGACCTGCTCCACGGGCAGGTCGTCGCCCTTGAAACTGCTGGGGCTCGCGTTCGTAACCGATCGGTATTGCGCCTGCGTCACCTCCGTGGCGCCCATCAAGAAAGCATGCGTCAGCGTTACCTTGTGGGCAGGCTTTTCGTCGTCTGAGCCTTTATCGGAGCCCATCATGAAAGTTCCGGGAGAGATGGCGATGAGGGGGAATGGAGCGTTCTCCATCTGGTCGCGCATCGCCTCTTTCTTCCGCTCTTCTTCGGTCTTGGGAGCTTCTTCCCTCTTTTCGGCCTCTCTCATCTGGGTGACAACCACTCGAAAACCGAAGTCGCAGTTCCTGTAGTCGGGGTAGAACCAGTAGCGGAAAGCAGACCGACAGAGCTGAGCATTGCTGTCCCAGGAACCGCCGCGCAACACCCGCATATCACCTGTTGCCGGGCCAACGGGGTCGGCCTGGTCGACCCCTGAGTACTTATCCGCATACCAGTCCTGGCACCACTCGTACACGTTGCCATGCATGTCGCAAATGCCCCAGGCATTCGCCTTCTTCGTTCCCACGGGATGCGTTCTGTTATTCGAGTTGCCATCAAACCACGCATAGTCACCAAGAAGAATGGCATCATTGCCGAAGCAATACTCGGTAGCGGTGCCTGCCCTGCAGCAGTACTCCCACTCCGCCTCAGTGGGCAAGCGGTAGGCCATTCCTTCAGGCAGGTTGCCTTTCTCACGCTCGGCTTCCGTCAACTTGCGGCAGAACTCAACTGCGTCATCCCAGGGAACGCACTCCACGGGAAGGTCGTCGCCCTTGAAACAGCTCGGGTTATTGCCCATCGTGGCTGTCCACTGCTTCTGTGTTATCTCTGTGGCGCCAATCAGGAAAGCATGCGTCAGCGTTACCTTGTGGGCAGGCTTTTCGCTGGAGAAGCCCTTATCGGAGCCCATCAGGAAAGAGCCGGGGAAGATGGCGATGAGGGGGAGAGGAGCGTTCCTGGCATCGAAAGTCTGAGATGGCGAAGGTGCAATGCTTGGTTGCGGGACGGGTGCAGGCTCTGCGGAGACTGAAGGCGTCTTCTGCAAG
>JBAZOJ010000246.1:0-5212 GCA_041648755.1 Candidatus Brocadiia bacterium | reverse complement strand
AGTTCGCTCGCCCGGCGGCAGAGTTCCGAGAAGGCAGCGCACCGGGCGTCAACGTCAACGAGCCGCAGCTTTGCCACAAGCGCCGGGAAGTCCGGATCTGCCGGAGTCTCGCACAGCAGCGCAAGCGGCGACAGAGCGATGAGCAACAATAGTGCAAAGACGGAAGCGATTCTCATTGGGTTCTCCACCGTGCTTGCTGGCCAGGCTGGTTTTCACACACAGTATAGCACTGTGCCGCAAATTCCATCGTTTCCGGTGCGAATTCACTGCGTATGTCGCATCCTCCCCTTGGCGGCAACACTTGGAATGAGGGTGCCTCTTGGACGCGAGAAAAGCGGGTCGAATGTGGATTGGGCCTTGTTGGCGGACGCAAAGCGAGGTCTAAAGAAGCCAAAGGGCTCGAATGCCGCCACGAGGCTTTCTGCGCACGAGGAGCAGGCTGGCACAAGCTGAGTTATCAGGTCGTTCCCGAAGGAAAGAAGCCCAAGTTCAGGTCAGATTGTTCGATGTCCTGAGCTCGCAACCCCATTCGGTGGCGCAACGCGGAAACCTGAAAAGACCTGAGTGAGTCTGCCTATTCCTTCGGGAGGGAAATGAATACCGAGAACTTCCCTGGTTCCTTCGCCTTGGCGTGAAAATCCCCTTGGTCCAAGTTTCCCTGGAAGCATCCCTCCAAAAGCAGATCACCCTTTCCAAGCAAGACTGCGCCCAAAGGTATGGCATAGCCGGTGGCTGCAATTCGAGCTGCATGGCTCCATTTCATGTCCGGACCGAGAACGGCGACCAAAATCTGCTGGACGCCCACCTTTCCGGCAGTGGGTTCGGAAACGACACCAGGCATGTTCGCAGTCCCCTCTACCGCAAGAGCGACGAACAAGGAGCTTTCTCCGACTGGCTGGATGGCATACACGCGGGAGGCGCCTGTCGAAGGAGTATCGGTTGCACGCAGTGGTTTGCATTTTGCATCGAGGTGGCCTACGATCCCGGTTGAGATGGCTTTTCCGTTCCGTCGATTGCTGAGTGTCGCCCCCGCGAAGACGGTGGATTCATCATAGTTTCCCCCGTAGAAGCATCCTCCCTTGCCGTCCGGAACAACGCACCAAGGCTGATCCCACGAATCGCTGTCGGGCGAAGAGATGAATACTGCGGTGGGCAGCAAGTCGGGGGTCAACTTGCCTATGAAAGTCGGTACCCCCCGGGCAATGGGGGGGGTGTACGTTGTTTGGCCAAAGGAGAGTTCGTTGCAGAACCAGCCGGCCACCCACAGGGCGCCATCAATATCCTGGCTGAGTGCGCGCGCCCCGCTAATCTCGGTTCTTGCACTGCCGGAGAGTACTTTCAGAGTCCCGTCAGTCGGCGAGTACTTTGCGATGTAATAGCAGTCGATATCCGCGCTTCCGATGCTCAAATCGCGGAAGCGTCCGCCTTCGGAAACCTGACCGCAGAAGTAGACGCCATAACGGCTCACGCACAGGCCGTGCACATTGTCGGCGGCTGAGCCCCCAAATGACTCGAGAAAATCGCAAACCCCATCCTTGAGAGATATCCCGCAGAGAAAGATGTCGTCGTGGCCGCGGCTTTTCAAGGACTTGCCCCCAATCTGGACTTCACGAGTGAATACTCCTGCAATCCACGCGTGATCGGCTAAGATCGCCAGGTGGGAGGGACTGCACTCTCCAGGCCCAGTCAAGGGAATTGAGATGACCTTCTCGTACCCGCCAGACCGAGGAAGCCTCGCCAAGAACAAATCCCCCTTCCGGTCATCGCCGATGGTCATGCCCACAAACATGGGGGTGCCATCTGGCGTCGATGCGATTTCCATTGCCCACAAATATGTCGATGCCGAGAGGTTGCAGAATCCGCTTAAGGAGAGTTTCCCGGGATTCTCCTCGCCATAGAGGGACAAGGCGAACGCCGTGCACATCGCAAGCAGGATTGCTGGAAGAGACAGGGCCACACAGGATCTTGAGATCCTGCTGCTCATTGAAGATCCCCTAGCGCGAAGGCATAATTGCCCCCGAAGGAGGTTGTCCTTGAGCGTTCCCACAGGACATCGATCATGCTCCAAAGTGGTGTCCGAAATACATCCTGTCGGGCTTGCCTGAATCGTTTAAGTCCGTATCCTTCCACCCCGCCGCGGGGTGACAACTCGATCTTTGTAAAATTATAAAGATAACTAAACTCTGCCCTAACGTCTATAAGGCAACGAGAGCGCCCAAACCAATCCAACCAAATTTCTGACGTATCGCGACCTTTATTGATGAGTGCAAATGCTAAAGCCAATGATGCGACGGCCGGAGTGTCGTCAACCGGGTACTCTACATGATGATATTCCTTTTGCGTCAGAGTGGACAAACATTTGTCTATAGCTCTACTGTAGGCATTAAGTCCGCTCTTATAAACGCCAAATGGATTGGGATGGTCGCCGGGAACGGGCACATACAGCGCCGGGATCCGGGCGGAGCACAGAGGGATGACGAGCGCAATATCCTGCTTCAGTTCACCCGCCCGGCGGCAGAGTTCCGAGAAGGCAGCGCACCGGGCGTCAACGTCAACGAGCCGCAGTTTTGCCACAAGCGCCGGGAAGTCCGGATCTGCCGGTGTCTCGCACAGCAGCGCAAGGGGCGCCAGAGCGATGAGCAACAATAGTGCAATGACGGAAGCGATTCTCATTGGGTTCTCCACCGTGCCTGCCAGCTAGGCTGGTTTTTACACACAGTATAGCACTGTGCCGCAAATTCCATCGTTTCCGCGGCGGAAGACCAAAGTCCTTCTCGCATGCCATGCGCTTTTTCCAGAAGCTCACCGCCGATAGAAATGCGTTTCCATAGTACCTACTCCGGGACATCTCCCCGCAGCAGCCAGTAGGAGATCGTATGGAACCGGTCGAGGGAGACGACATTTCGCGCGAAATCGAGCAGGCTTTTGTGTTTTTCCATCGAATAGGCAAGTGGGTCTTTCTGCACCAGACTTAGAGAGCCGGAACCTGCTACATACTCGAAGGAACTTCGAAGTGTTCTGAGTTCGGAAGCATCCTGATGCAGATCGCGATATCTCACATCCGCTTTCTTGTCCACATACGTAACAGTTGCCTCGATGAAGGCTTGATCAAGCACGAGGCACTTGGATGAGATGTCAAGCGATTGTGGACCAGAGCGGGAGGCCAGATCCCGATCGAGCAGCAGGCTGCTGCGGATCGAGCCACGAGGCGCTTCAGCGAACGATGGGAGATCTCCGAGGATGAGCAGGGAGCCACCCATGGACACTTCTGCAGTCGAGCCCCAGTACCACTTTCCGACCTCTATTACGGAGCCCCCCGATTCGAACTTCGCTGCCTCAGAGACTTCCACGGAATCCGCCTTCATCCGGGAAGCGGAAATTCTGACGATTCCGTATCCGCAGAACAAGCGATCTACCGTCAGCCGACACTGCTTTGCACTGCTATCGTTAATCTCGAGTTGGGCAATACTATCGAAGTATGAGTTCTCGATCTGGGAATTCGAGATGTTGAACCCAACGGCGCTCCCGGTGAATGTGCAATTCTGGATTACTCCGCCATCAAGCCCAACACAGAGGGCTTTGTCGAGCAGGACGCGGCAGTTGCTCATGTTCCCGGACGCCCTTACGTATGTCGTGAACGACAGCCCTGAGAGGTCGAGTACGCAGTCGTTGAACCACAAGAGGCAACCCATAGTATCGTCAAACAAGGCATCAACGCCATCGCCGCTCACCCTGAGTCCGGAGATAATCAGACTCGAAAGGAGAGGACCTTGGACAGATGTGTCTCGCAAGAACCGCCGATAAATGGGGTACTCGAGGTTGAGCGACTTCCGGAAGACAAGCACTGCATTGTCGCCCTTCCCTCGAAGAATGAGTTTTCCAGCGAGTGGAATCTTCCAGCAATCAAGTACTATCTTCCGGGCGATGATGCTTACAACGGCATTTTGGTCAATTTCGAACCCGTCAGCGATAGTGACCTCAGCGGACGAGATTTCAGTGGATTTCTCCATAATGCTGTTCAGGCGTAACGGGGCTTCTGGAGGCCCACTTCCGGATCCTGAGCGATCCGGCAGACCTTCTCGACGCGCGCTGCCGATGCAAAAGCCCAACCCCACAAGCAGCAGCGCAGCCAGAACAAGAAGCGAAACTCGCTGCGTACGCATCCTATTTCTCCTTCCACGGTCTGAGATCGTGCATTCTCTTTACATCTCCCCCTATCCGACCAAGGACATCCAAGTGCGTAGTCACGCGATTCTTCTCCGGATCGTCAGGTAAGTACTGGGCGTACGCAATGGCGTGCCTCTCAATGTAAGTCTCTTGATGACGTGACGTGTCCCTTGGCGTATTGCCCCGCACTCGCCCTCGCAGACATCTTGGTGGACGTTTTTCCTCATAGGCTCATCGTACTACCATTTTGGGCGTGATGCAACCGGGGAGATCGCCCGAATGGGAACCGCAGGATCCCGTCGGGAGCGACACAGTCTCACGGTACATTCCACAACCGGGGCACTCGTGCCCAAGCCCAGCTTCCCCCCGTAGGGTGAGCACGCGCTTGAAAGCGCGCAGCGCCGCCCTCGCCAGACGGCTACGCATCCTCAGAGGAATGAGGATTTGCCTTGCGTTACTTTCCAGGAGAGTACGGCATCTGTGCCCGACGGACGGAGAAATCCGGCTCCACCAACGCGAGCCCTTCCGCGATGATGTTCTTCCGCCCCAGCTTCCAAGCGGACGACGCGTTGATCTCCGGAGACTGCAGTTCGCCAGCAATCAGCAGTAGCGTCCTGCAACGGTTGCCTGCGAACGAGTTTACCGAAAGCCAGTCCTCCGAGGGCTCTGTATCTGACGCAATCAGTAACTCCATCTCGTTGTCCTCAAACGTGTTGCCGCGGATGGTCGCCGGTCCCTTAGAATCGGCCCAGACGCCTATACCACAGGGATGCCGATTGCGGACGAATCGGTTTCTCTCTACGAGCGATTCCGAAGTCCGGAGAAGAGCCAGTTCCCAGCACGAGTTGCCCGAAAACTCATTGTCTGCAACAACCCCCCTGTTACCGTCGACATCGAGAAGACGCGGACAGCCGATCCCGCGGAACTCATTGTGCTCTATGTTCGCCTCCGTGACGGACAGGACTATGGCTTCAAGAGGATGCGTGCTGTTGGCAACGCGGTTCTTTGTGAATACGACCTTGCTCGCCGCAACCGTTAGAAGAGT
>JBAZOJ010000245.1:0-5250 GCA_041648755.1 Candidatus Brocadiia bacterium | reverse complement strand
ATCGGCCTTCTCGGCATGGTTCGCCTCCTTTTTCATCCAAACCCGCCGGGGATTATACACGAAAAAGGGACTAAGTCAATGGTATTAACCTACAGCCCGCAGCCTACGGCCTCCAGCCGGGATCGCCCAGCGCAGCATGGCGTTCCCCGCGGCTACTTGACTGTCTTCAGCATCTCCTTAATGTAGGGGATTCGGTTGTCGTTCGGGTCATCCTCTTCGAGGGATTTGAGCAGTTCCCGCATGAAAGCGACGACCTCGGGCGTGTATTTGCCGCTGCGAATCAGTGAGCAGGCAATGGAGTACTTGGCGCCTTCCTCGAATTCCGCAAACGCCTTGATGAGGATTCCGGCGGCGACATCGGCTTGCGCGGCATCTTTCCCTGACAGGCGCTCAAGGATGCTGATGCAGTTGCTTTGCAGGTTTCTGTCTTCGGTGTCCATCAGCAGCTTGCCGATCTTCTCGACGATGGCCTTTGAAGCGGTCAGCGGGATGATGTAGATCACGTTGTTGATGCGATCGGGCTCGCCGCTGTCGAGTTCACCAACCATGAACTGCTCGGCTTCCTTGCCGGGACACTTTGCGATAGCCTGAGCGATGGCAAGGATTTCGGTCTTGCCAGCCTTGGCGCGCTTTTCGTAAATCTTCTTGAGTTCCGGTACGGCCTTTTCCCCGCCGAATATCCTGATAGCCGACAGGAACGTGAACCGCTCGGACTCGATGGAACCGGGCATCGGGTATTGGTCGGTAATCGGCTTGGTCGCGTCGAAGCCTGCCACCAGGAAGTCGAAGGCCGCCTGCCAGGCCTTTGCCCGCGCTTCCTTGTCCAGGGCCTTGCCGCCCTTTTTCACGAACTCGGCGTATTCGGGTCGGCCGGTGTAAGCGTCGGCGATATCGGCTACTTCCGAGGCCAGCATCAGCCCCCACAGCCGCAGAAGCTCGTCCTTGTCGCCTTCCACCTTAACCTTCTCCACGAAGTCCTTGGCCAGGAAGGCCGATGCAACGACAGGGGCCATTGCGATGGGGAGCGGCGCCCGGTCAATTACCAGCACCACAAAGTCAACATGGAAATCGATAACGCCATCCTTGGTTTCCCATATCTCATGCGCGTTGCCCATGAACATCTCGGACGGCTTCGCGCGCCTGGCGTAGTCGTTGCGGCATCTGTCCAAGTACAGGTCAACCATTTTGGTCGCTTCCGGCCCGAGCTTCAGGTCAGCCGTGTGCGCATCCTTGCTCCAGGGGTACATGATGGTTTTCTTTGCCTCTTCCCGGGCAGCATCGTCGTTCTCCTCAGCGAAGAGCGGAGCGGCGAACGGCAGGCACAGCGCCAGAACAAGAGCCGAAACGAATGCGAAACGTACCTTCACGATCCACCTCCTTCACCGGTTGTCCCGGCGTTTTTCAGAACAGGCCGATCACCCGGCCCTGATCGTCGATGTCAATGCCCTCGCCGCCCGGCTTGGATGGAAGTCCGGGCATAGTCCTCATCTCACCGGCCAGCGGGTAAACAAACCCCGCGCCCGCCGCGAGCCTCACCTCGCGGATGGGAAGCATAAAGCCCTTCGGGGCGCCCTTGAGAGCGGGATCGTGCGAAAGCGACAAGTGGGTCTTTGCCATGCATACTGGCAGCCCCGCGTACCCGGCGGCAGTGTACTCTTTCAGGGATTTCAGGGCAGAACCCTCGTATTCGACTCCGGAGGCGCCGTACATCGAGACTGCGATCTTCTCGATCTTGTCAGCGAGCGGAGTATCGAGGTCGTACAAGTGGTGGAAATCGGCCCCTGTATCGCAGGCAGCCATCACCATCCGCGCGAGTTCCTCGCCTCCGGCCCCGCCCTGCGCCCAGACCCTTGAAATCGCCGTGCCGAACGCGCCTTCTCCCGCGGCAATGCTGCGAATTGCTTCGTATTCGTCCTCGCCGTCGCCGGGATATGCGTTTATCGCTATCACCGCAGGCAAGCCGTGAGCCTTCACATTGCGGATGTGCTGGCGCAGGTTTTCGCAGCCTTCGCGCACGAGCCCGACATCGGGGATGTCCAGCTTGGGGTCAAGGGGTTTGCCAGCCACGATGCGGAATTTGCCGCTGTGCATCTTCAGAGCCCGGACCGTTGTAACGATAACGGTCGCGTTGGGGACCATTCCGCTGGCGCGGCACTTGATGTTGTAGAATTTCTCGCAACCCATGTCGGTGCCGAATCCGCTCTCGGTAACGACGATATCGCAGATGCCTGAGGCGATCTCGTCAGCGATTATCGAGGAATTTCCATGCGCGATGTTCGCGAACGGGCCTGTATGCACCATACAGGCGGTGCCCTCAGTGGTCTGCATCAGCGTTGGCTTGACAGCATCCTTCAGCAGGGCGGTCATCGCCCCCGCGCATTTCAGGTCTTCGGCTGTTACGGGTTTGCCGTCCCGGTTCCTTGCCACGACGATCCGGCCGAGGCGCCGACGCAGGTCGAATATGTCGGTGCAAAGCCCCAGTATAGCCATAACCTCGCTTGCGACAGCGATATCGAACGTACACTGGCGCGGCACGCCGTCCTGTTTTTCCCCAAGCCCGATCACTACGTTGCGAAGCGCGCGGTCGGAGATGTCCACCACCCGCGGCCAGCTTATGGAGTGCAGGTCAAGGTTCAGGGCATTGCCGTGGTGCAGGTGGTTATCAATGAAAGCCGAAAGAAGATTGTGCGCGGCCGCAACCGCGTGGATATCGCCGGTCAGGTGGAGGTTGAAATCCTCCATCGGGATGACCTGCGACCAGCCGCCACCGGCAGCTCCGCCCTTTATGCCAAAAATGGGCCCCATCGAGGGCTGGCGGATCGTGGAAATCGCTTTCGCCCCGATCCTGTTCAGCGCGAGCCCCAGGCCGATCGTGGTCACGGTCTTGCCTTCGCCAAGGGGCGTTGGAGTCACGGCGCTGACATTGACATATTTCGCCCGCTTAACGCCCGCGAGGCGATTGCGAATCTCCAGCTTCACCTTGGCCTTGTAATCGCCATAGAGTTCGAGTTCATCCGGCCGGATGCCGTAACGGGCCGCAATTTCGGAAATGGGCTTCAGGGGGATACTGCGTGCGATATCCAGGTCGTTCTTCTGCGGCATTCTCATCTCCCGCCAAGTTCGAAAAGCGTGACTGTCCCGGATGACGCAACGATCTCATATCTGCTGATGGATGTTGTGATGGTCACGCGGTCTGATTCCAACTGCACGTCAAGCAGCGCGCCAGCCAGCGGCGTCAGTGGGAGCGTGATACAGCCGAGTGCGTCCACGACAGCCCATTGATTGGCGGCATCGCACCCGACAGAATACCCGCCGGGAAGCGTTTCGCTCCAGAAGGGGTCCTGGCCCAGTACATCGGCGAGGGTCAGCGCTGGCTGCAGTTTGGCGCCAGCCGAGAGAGTTGTCGGCGGATAGCTGAACGACGCCGACCAGGTTGTGTTGTTCCCGCTGGCCGAGCAGGCCACTGACACGATGCACAGAACCGCTGCCGCCAGCAGCAATCCGCGACGAATGGTCAATATGTCGTCCATAGTCATCTCTCTTCCTGGAGTATCGGCACGGAGAAGTCTCTGGCCAGTATCTCCATCAGATCATAATAGTTGTCGATGACATACCTCGGCTGCGTTGTTGCGGGAACGTTCGAGTACTTGCCCGACCGACGATGCAGGACTGTAATCATCCCAATTTCGCTGGGAACATCCACGTCAACGGCAGGGTTGTCGCCCACGTACATCGTGCAGGTCGGATCAAGACCGAATCTCTCGCAGGCAGTCAGGAAAAGCCTGTTATTGCGCTTGGTCATCCCCACCTGCTCGGTAATGAAGACCGAGCCCGGCGTAAGAAACGGCAGGATTCCGAGCCTCACAATTTTCTCTGCTTGCTTGATAGTAATTCCGGCGGTGATGATTCCTCGGATGAGCTTTGTCTTTCTCGCGCGTGCCAGGAATTCGAGCGCGTCCTCGTAAGGGTACATCTCGCGGGCTTTTGTGTTATGATAGGCGGTCACTCCAGCGGCGACGATAAGCGCGCTGTTGGGCTCGCGAAAGGACTCGCGGGGCAGGCGAAGAAGAAGATTGTCGAAGTGCTTCTCGTAATTGGAGGTGAACTCATCAATCACGGCCTCGAGTTCGCGGTAGAGCTGCTCTTCAGGGTAACTCAGCCCTGCTGCGACCATCGCCCTGACGGCATTCCTTCGCGCTTTTTGGGCGAACTCCGTGCAGGAGTACAGCGTGTCATCAAGGTCGAAGAAGATACCGGTTAGCTTAGCCAAGCGGCCTCAGTAATTCTCGATGACCCACTTCTTCCACTCTTCCATCACGTCCGTCAGTTTGATGCCGTATGCGTCACGGAACGACTGGGCAACGGACTTCGTTCTCTTAAAGACCACGAGGAACAAGTCGAGCTTCTTGCCGCCGAGTCCTTTGATCATCCAGTCAACAAGGCCGAATGAAACGAGGCGCATCTGCGGGTCCAGCTTGGACATTTCCCAGTTGCAGAAGTCCATGATGTTGGGCATTCGCGGGTTCTTGATGATCATCTTGATCTGGTTCTCCAGCGACCGTCCTGTGAGTCCCCCGGCGCCGCCTTCCGCGGCACAATTCATGGTGACTTCACCGAATATCTGGTACTCCATCCAATGAGAATATGCTTCCAGGAACCAGTCTGGGACTCCCCCGGCAACATAGTCGCTGTACTCGTACAGAATCATATGGCCACTGCCGTGGATGACCATCTTATAGACTTCCTGGTCTCCGCTGCTGTCCTCCACGGTTATCACTGTTCCGCCGGTTGACAGTCCCGCTTGCCTTGCGCCAGCCAGCCTCTGGGCGGCGTCTAAGCAATCGGCGACCTTGGACCAGAGGGTCACGTTGAATTTGGCTTTTGGCTTATGGTCGGTCGTGTTGACCGTCTTGTAGAAACGGTCGCGGTACATACTGTCACACCGCTTGATATAGAGGGCCGCACGCTCGCCAGCGGTCATCTTGATTCTCTTGTTGCCTTCCATCACGTCGCAAGCGCGAATGGTGCCGCTGACGTAGAAGAACTCCCCTTCGATGTACTGCACGTTTCGCTTTTCGGGGTCCTTCAGGAAGGCGGTACGCTCGACCTTGTCCTTGCGTTCTTCGAGCCACTTGTCGTACTGCTTGCTCTTCGCGTCCCATTCTGCCTGGGCTGCATGACAGTTGGGGCATACCGTGAAACCGAAGCCATGGCAGGGACAGTCTGCGTACACGTAAGTATTGAAGTAGG
>JBAZOJ010000244.1:0-5252 GCA_041648755.1 Candidatus Brocadiia bacterium | reverse complement strand
CCGAAGATAAGGGCCACATTCAGGTAAAGTGCGAGCCCGGGATATCCATCCGGCTCGATGGAGACCTCAAGGGCGTCAGTGCAGCGGAATACGGCGGCCTGATGATTCGTGACGTCCCGGCCGGGGTGCATGAACTTAAGGCCCTGAAGGAGGGCTTTATTCCGCAGGTCAAGTTGGTGACTGTCGAGAAGGACCGCGTTGCTGTGGTCGAGCTTGGCGCGTTCATTCCCAAAGTTGGCAGCATCGAAATCCGCACTCAGCCGGTGGAATGCTTGATTACGTGCCCTGGTATCGGAGTGACCAACCTGAAAAAAGCCGACGACCCATGGCGCAAGAGTGGTGTTCCTGTGGGGAAGCTCAATGTCACTTTGATGTGGACCGACAAGACACTCAAACTGAACATTGAGGTAAAGGAAGCGTGCCGGACCGAAGTAATGGCCAACTTCCTGAAGATGGAGATCGGATCGGTGGTCGTGGATCCCAAGGCTGAAGAGGCGCGCAAGGCTGCGGAGGCAATGCGAAACGCGGCCAAAAATGCTCCATTCCCCCTCATCGCCATCTCTCCCGGCACCTTCCTGATGGGCTCCGATAAAGGCTCAGATGCCGAGAAACCGGTCCACAAAGTCACGCTGACCAAGGCGTTTCTGATGGGCGCCACGGAAGTAACGCAGAAGCAGTGGACTGCGGTGATGGGCAATAACCCGAGCTACTGGAAGGGCAATGACCTTCCGGTTGCATGCATTGACTGGAATGACGCAGTGGAGTTTTGCCGCAAGTTGACGGAGGCAGAGCGCAAGAAAGGCAACCTGCCTGCGGGAATGGAATACCGGCTACCGACGGAGGCGGAGTGGGAGTATTGCTGTCGTGCTGGCAGCACAACAGAGTTTTCCTTTGGAGACGACGTAGGACTGCTTGGCGATTACGCGTGGTTTGACAAGAACGCGAAGAGCACTACGCATCCGGTAGGATCAAAGAAGCCCAATGCATGGGGATTGTACGACATGCATGGCAACGTGTTGGAGTGGTGTTATGACTGGTATGCTGCCAAGTATCAAACGGGCGATCAAACCGACCCCGTGGGCCCGGCAACAGGCCTATTGCGCGTGTGGCGCGGCGGTTCCTGGATCCTCAATGCGGGCTTCTGTCGCTCCGCTAACCGCCCCTGGAACAAGCCCGGTCTCATCTACTTCTACGGCTTTCGTGTTGTTGTCTCCCAGATGAACGAGGCCGAAAAGAGGGAAGAAGCTCCCAAGACCGAAGAAGAGCGGAAGAAAGAGGCGATGCGCGACCAGATGAATAACGCTCCATTCCCCCTCATCGCCATCTCTCCCGGAACTTTCATGATGGGCTCCGAGAAGGGCGAAAACGACGAGATGCCCGTCCACAAAGTGACCATCACCAAGCCTTTCTTAATGGGCGAGACCGAGGTGACGCAGGCGCAGTACCGTGCAGTTATGAACGCGAGCCCAGGCAATCTCAAGGGCGACGACCTGCCCGTAGAATGTGTTTCCTGGAATGGCGCAGTGGAGTTCTGCCGCAAGTTGACGGAAGCCGAGCGTGAGAAAGGGAACCTGCCTGCGGGGATGGAATACCGGCTACCGACGGAAGCTGAGTGGGAGTATTGTTGTCGGGCGGGTGGCACGACGGAGTTCTCCTTTGGCGACGACGAAGGTCGGCTTGGTGATTACGCGTGGTTGGGGCGCAATTCGAAGTGCGTGACGCATCCTGTAGGCACAAAGAAGCCCAATTCCTGGGGCCTGTATGACATGTACGGCAACGTGTATGAGTGGTGCCTTGATTGGTACGGCCCGTATCCGTCTAAGGCGGGAGACCAGACCGACCCCGTGGGCCCGGCAACAGGCGATTCGCGAGTGATGCGCGGCGGTTCCTGGGAGTGCCGTCCATGCGGCTGTCGCTCCGCTTTCCGCGACTGGTGCAGCCCCGATCGCAGGACCCTGATCCACAACCTCGGCTTCCGTATTGTTGTGGGGGCACCGCTGACGCAAAAATAGCGCAGCATTCGTCGCTCACCGTGACCGACTCCAACGAGGCCGCTTAGGTCCGCCTTAGGAGGATCGCCTCAGGAGGATCCGCCCGTCTTTCGGGTGAGGAGGGCATCCGCCTCAGGCGGACAATGTGGACATTCAAGGACATCCCGCAGGCGAACTGTGGTTGGTGCGTCTGCGCGCGTTCGTCCTGCTGGGGATGCCCTGGCGCATTAACCCGGCACCCCACATAACATCGTAAACAAACCCAATTCTGCGTCTTCGCCCAAGCTGTTTGTCTTCAAAGTAGACGATGCGTCCCGCTTCGTGTTTGCCTTGGCCGCCAAAGTAAACGCGACCGTCCCGGCGCGTTCTTTGCCCGGCTGCTGGATCAGCTACGGACGACAGACGACGGACGACAGACTGGCTTCGCCAACCATCAATCAGCACTCATCAATCCGCAATGCTCGCAACGCCCTTCCGCGAAAAAACTATTGACTCCACAGACTCCACCGCTATACTCTATGCAGCTTATACGTAGCGTGTTGCTTGAAGCGAAAAACCCAATCTCGTCGGAAAGGCCATTTAACGGCATCTTCTGGAGGTAGCATGAAAAGGACTACGGGAAACCTGCTCAGCGTGATCGTTCTGTTGGCAGCCTTGTGGGCCGCTTATGGCGTGACAGGAGTCTGTTACGCAGCATCGGCTATCGCGGTCGAGCCCCCTGCAACGGGGGAAGAGACCTCATGTAGCGAGGACGGCCTCGCCCGGCTCGACGTCACGAACGGTCAATTGCACTGGGATCGCCAGTGGCTGGCATTCGGCAGTGGCACTACGTATAACGTTGAATTCAGATTGTCCTACGTTTCCGAGGCCATGGCCAATCCGCTCCTCGGGGCGGCGCCTTGGAGACACACATATGATATATCCATAACCTATACAACATATCCACTCGCGCTGTCGTTGAGTACGCCGCGAGGTGTCAGCATTCCGTTCTTCTGGAACGCAGGCACCGGAGCCTGGTACTCGACCCCGTCCTACGGGGTCTTTCTGCGGTGCGTTGTCCTTGCTAATCCGACGAGATTCCGTCTTTTCGACAAATTCGGCAATTTCATTGAGTTTGACTCCGCCGGGAAGCCGACAGCGATTGTCGACCGCTGGAGCCGGGCTATCACTCTCAGTTACAACCTGTCCGGGAACCTGCAATACGTGACCGACATGTGGGGTCGGTCCATCGAACTGTTGTACGACGCCACGCCATTGATTGTCGGGGTGGCGGATTTGACGATTGTTGGAAGCCCGACTTGGCTGGCCATGGGTTACTCGGGAGGCGATCTGATCAGCGTTCAGTCCGGCTATTCGACCGGGGCGCTGTTCTCTACTTGGTGCTTCACGTATGATGCCGCGAACAGGATGGCAACATATGCTGACCCGGACAGTGTTCTGATAAGCTTTGCATATGATGGGTCCGGGCGTATGAATCTCGCCACCGACCCCGCCGCCAATACGTGGGCATTTGCCTTTAGCGCAGGTTCGACAGCGTTCACCGACAGGCGGGGCAATTCGTTCACTTTCTGGTTCAACGGCGCAGTACCTCCGCAGATTACCCAGGTGGATTTCCCCGCGCCCACCGGGACATGGGGCTCGGCGTGCAGCGAGTACACGACCTACAACTCAACGAGAAGGATGCTGTCTCACACTGATCGGCGGGGAAACACAGCCAACTGCACGTTCGATGCTTCGGGCAACATGCTGACGAGCACTTCCTCTGTTACTACGCCCGGCGGTGTTGTGAATGTGGTCAATACGTGGACCTACAACGCAGGCAACCTGATCTTGAGCCACACCGATCCGAACGGGAATGCGACCTCGAACAGCTACGACGGGTTGGGCAGGCTCTCGGTCGTCACATTGCCCGGGCCGGTTGGCGGGCCGTTCCCAACGACCACGTACGGGTACGACGCCAATTCCCTTCCTATAACAGTCACCGACTCTCTCAACAACACAACTACTACTGCCTACGATGCCATCGGCTGCGTCGCCTCCACCACGAGCCCCTGTGGAGTTGCAGCAACCTACGTGCGAGATTCCTGGGGCCATGTTCTCACGGTCACAGATGCAGCAGGATGCATTAATCTGACAGTGTACGATAGCCGTTACTTTGTCGCTGCTACTGAAGTGAGTTTCGACACCTTGGGCGGAGTCTGCAGGACTGAGTTTTCCTACACTTCCGGAGGGAAGTTACTTTCAAAGAAACTGCCCGAGGATGTATTTGCAGGTCTTCCGACACCTACGTACACGTTCCAGTACGATTCGCTGATGCGCCCCATAAGCGCCACAGATTGCTATGGCAACGCTGAGCACAGCGGCTATGACGCGAACGGGAACAAGACCTCTTTCGCCAACGCTGTCGACTGGGCGGCAAGCCGCACGACTGCAACTTGGGCCTTTGACACGTGGAACCGTCGCTATTCCGAGACAGACGCTCTTGCCTATAGCAGCAGTCAGCAATTCGATGCGTCGGGCAATGCAGTCTCCACGACCGACAAGTGCGGTAATAGCGCCTCTGCAACATATGACGAGCTCAACCGAATGGTCGATTCCACTGATGCCCTTGGCAATCACCGGTACTGGGAATACGATCTTAACGGCAACAAGATTAAGTACACGGATGCCTGTGGGAATATCTGGACATGGAGTTATGACGAATGCGGGCATCCGACTGTAGAGACGGACCCGCTCCATCACTTTGCGACGATCACCTATGACGTGTTGGGCAGGCCAAGCGCTCGTACGGACAAGAACGGCAACTCCTCGCAATTGACTTATGACGCCGATGGCAGGATCCTCACCGATACGAATCCACTCGGGGGAGTGACCAACTACTCGTATGACATCGCAGGCCGACTCCTGCGCAAGTGGGGCACCGGTTGGCCGTGCGAGGAGAATTATCTCTACGACATCCAAAGCCGGAACGTTCGAATCAACGACGCATTGCTGGAAAGGATCAAGGAGGTCTCTCACGACCGTAATGGACGCGTGAGAACTGAAACGGACGGCGAAGGCAATGTGACAACCAATGGGTTCAATCGAATCGGCTGGTTGACCTCGATACAGTACGCGGACAACTCGGTTGCGACGTTTGTCTATGATGCCTCCGGACGCAAAACATCGGGTTCTTCAGCAGGCGGGGTGACGTGGAATTACTCCTATGATACCCGTGGCCTTCTGTGGCAGGAGTGGGGAACGTACACGCAGAATGGCCAG
>JBAZOJ010000243.1:0-5290 GCA_041648755.1 Candidatus Brocadiia bacterium | reverse complement strand
AATGCAAGATCCACAAAGACTACAAGTTCCCAACCTTCAAGTGCTCTGCCTGCTATGAGTGCCCCAACGGCTGCTGGGGTGTCGGCTGGATGTCATGTCCCAATAAGGGCTGCATGTCTCCCAATAAGACCGAAGTCAAGGAGGAGTTCGCTCGGCTCTCCACGGAGAGAAAATCCTGGCTGGACTCCTGCCGGGCAGCGGTCGAAGGGAAGATATTTCCCCCGGACAGCAAATTGGCAGGCACCAGGGCATTGCATGTCGAGACTGAGCACTTCCGCCTGGCCTCCACGATGAAGCCGCGCAGCATCAAACTGAACGTCAACGGCTTGGCAAGGACGTTCAACTGCAATTCCCACCAGGCAGTGCACGTATATGCCCGGCGCGCGGAGGACGCCTATGTCTCCGCCACAAGACTGCTTGGCTGCGGAGACGGATTCAAGCCTTTTGTGACTGACAAGTATCTGTTGTTGATATGGCAATCTGAAGCCGAACAGGTTGCCGCATCGAGGATTCTTTGCCAGTCTGCTCAGGCAAAGGAAGCCTATGCTCAGGGCCAGGTCTACACCACCCGCGACCCCGGCGACGACAATCGCCTGTTTCATCAGGTCGTTCACTCCGTCGCTCATTTTATGGGTGACGACTTTGGCGGCCAGGTGCTTGCATCTCCTGCCTGGCTTCGAGAGGCCTTCGCCCAATGGGTGGAGTACGATGTCACCGGTGAACTGGTCATCTCCTGCGAATGGAACCCCGAGCTGACCGACGGAAGCCCTTCCAGCAAGCTCAAGTCTTCGCTGAAGCCGCTGGTCAGGTCCAAGAGCAAGTATCTTACCTCTCTTGCCGATTACGTCGGCAGCAAGATGGCCAGTCTAACCGGATGGCAGCGGATCAAGGGAATCGGAATTCTCGACTGGATGCTCGAGGTCTCGGAAAAGAAGTCCGCAGGGCTCCTTATAGCCCAGTTCAAGAAGGACTATCCCGCGAAATCCCAAGAGGACATTTTCAAGGCCGTTCTTGGAATGGACTTCGCGCAGTTCGAGGACAAGTGGTCTTCCTGGGTGCTCGACGCATATCCCGATTTCGAGGGTCCAACCGGGAAGCTGACGAGCCTGCCTGAAGGCCTGTGACTTTCGGCCGACTTTCCCAAAATGGCCTTGCCCTGCCGGGGTATTGCGCTACAATTCCACGAGCCCCAGGAGGGAAAACATGCCTGCCGGAAGCACCCTCACCCGCTCCCCGCTGATCGCACTTGCCGTGGCCGTTCTATCGGTTGGCTTGCTGCTTTGTGCTTGTTCCTCAGCGCCCTGCGAGGACGCTCCCTGCCCGGCCTGCAAGAACTCCGGCAAGGTCGAATGCAGGATCCACAAAGACTACAAGTTCCCAACCTTCAAGTGCTCTGCCTGCTATGAGTGCCCCAACGGCTGCTGGGGTGTCGGTTGGATGCCTTGTCCCAGGAAGGATTGTCCCTCGACGCACAAGGCCGAACTTGTCGCGGAATTCGCGAAGCTGTCCGCTGATAGAAAGGCATGGGTGGATTCCCGGCGCGCGGCCGTCGAGGCCAAGGCATTTGGCAACAACGAGAAGCTCAAGACAGTAAAGGCCCTGCATGTGGAGACCGACCATTTCAGGTTGGCATCCACAATGAAGCCGCACAAGGTCAGGTTCAGCCGCAAGGGAATGGAGAAAATTCTGACCTACGACTCCCACCAGGTGATGCATCTCTACGCGCAGCGCATCGAGGATGCCTTCGCGGCATGCATGAAACTGATAGACTTCCAGGGGATCTACAAGCCACTTTGTTGCGACAAGTTCCTGCTGATGTGCTGGCAGTCTCTTGAAGAGCAGAACGCAGCCTCTTTTGCCTTCTGCAATATGACCAATCCCGCCGGGGCTTCGATCGATGCGCTCAATTACACTACGCAGGACGGCGATGACGACATCTATCTGCACCATAAGCTGGTGCACATCATCGCGCACCTGGTCTCGGACGACTACGGCGGCATTGTCGAGTTCTTCCCGGTCTGGTTCCGCGAGGCCTTTGCCCATTGGGTGGAATACGACGTGTTCAATGAGTTAGTGATCTTCTGCGCGGGCGAGGTCAACGACGACCCCGGTTGCCCCACTCGCTGCCTCAAGTCCGTCATCAAAGCACAGGTGAAGGGCAAGACCAAGAGGAACACGCCGCTATCCGCATTCGTCAACAACAACATCATGGACCTGACCGGCTGGCATCGAATCAAAGGCATGACAGTCGTTGACTGGATGCTTAACGGATATGGCAAGAATGTGGTCGGACCTCTCATCGTTCAGTTCAAAAAGGATTTCCCCAAGCTCAAGCAGCAGGGGCCAACGATCAGGGCGATCTTCCCCGACAAGACATATGATGACATCGACGAAATGTGGGCCGCCTGGGTGCTGAAAACGTACCCGGAAATCGAGGAGTTCAAGGAGAAATTGCCGCCGCTGCCGGAAGGGAAGTAGATCCGAGCGATCAGGCCGGAGACCGTTGGCCGGAGGCCGGAGGGCGAGCCAGGACGGGTGAAATCCTTCTCACGCGGAGGCGCGGAGGCGCGGAGGGCGGACAAGGCGAAGCCGGTGTCACGCGAAGGCGCGAAGCCGCGAAGGGGTTACGAGAAATGCACAATGAGCAATGAACAATGATGAATTATCGAGCGTCGAGCAGCCTCGAAGGCCGTTCTTCGTAGGGGCATCCGCCTCAGGCGGACCATGTGCCCTGGCGCATTATCCCGGCACCCCACATGACGTCGTGAACAAACCTGATTCTGCGTGTTCGCTTAGGCTGTTGTCCGCTGGCCACAATTGTAGTCGCGTTCACCGTGATCGCCCGTCCCCGGGTGAGGAGGTGCGAACCGATGTGTCCGCCCATTAATGGGCGTCCAAGACGCCCGTACAATATTTCTGATTACGCACACACATAGCACGTCGCGGAGATTGCTGACCCTCCGTCGCCGCGCCTATGGAGGGCAAGATGATGATTGATGATCCTTTCGACAGGCTCAGGATTCTGGGGAATTGATGAATGGCGGAATAGTCTGTAGTCCCGCCTGAGGCGGATCTCGTTGGAGTCGACTTCGTTCCGCTGATCAAACGCCATCTGAAGCCGAGCCAGGAGCGTCGGCGTCTTCATCATCGAATGGAGAGGATGGATCTTGAGAGCCCCAGCGGATCGGGCGGGATTGAGGGAAGTCTCTGTGGACCCGTGCCAGGACGGCAGCGGTTCTTTTGCGGAGGTCTTCGAGGAGAGCTTTTTGGGTGGCAAGGGGAAGATGGACTCTGGAAGACGAGGAAGAGGCGGAAGCAGGAGTTTTACCACAGAGGTCGTGCCCAGCATCCCCTTGAAAGGTGACAGTGGTTCCAGAGGCAGGATTTGCCTGGGCAGAAGAGTCCGAAGAGGAGCCAACAACATCGGCATTTCCGGCGGCGGGAGAAGAACCAGGAGATGGAGTTTTACCACAGAGGTCACAGAGGTCCACAGAGGTAGGATTTGCCTGGGCGGAAGAGGATGCGGAAGAGCCAGAAGATGGAGTCTTACCACAGAGGTCACAGAGGTCCACAGAGGTCGTACCCAGTATCCCCCCGAAGGGTGACAGTGGAAGAGAGGCATTTTGCGAGGCCAGCGATCCAAGAGCTTTACCACCGTCTGGCGATTCAGGATCCACACCAATAACATCGGGATTTCCATCGGCGGCTGAATTCGTCCGTAGTCCGGCGTCTGGCGGCGCGGCGAGCAATGATGATTGATGACCCTCCTTCGCCGCGCCTCCGGAGGGCGAGATGCGGATTGATGAATCGTGAGCCGGTAGAGAGGTTGAAACCCCTACGGCCGAATTAGTCTGTCGTCCGTCGTCCCCTTCGACAGGCTCAGAGCAGGCTGTCGACTGTCGGGGAGAGCCAGAGGAGCTGCAAACAGGCTGGCGTTCGGCGTCTGAGGGAGAGAACCGAGCAATAGGCATGCCCGACCAGCAACTACCCTCTCCCCTTTCGACGGGCTCAGGGCGGGCCCTTTGGTTCCCCTCTCCCAGAGGTAGAGGGGCGGAAGAAGCGTCTGCGGATTCTTCAAGGATAAGAACGGCGCGGTCGAACCAATCGACGTCGGGGTAGGATTCGCGGACGCCGAGGAGGTCGAAGATTTTCACACGGCCCTGCGCACAGATTTTCAGGAAGCCCGCAGACTCCAGAGACAGCAGAGATTTGCGGAACATTCCGATGCTGATTCCGCCGCATTCGGGGGCAATTGCGGAATGGAGTTGGGTGAAGCTTGGTGCGGCGATGCGGGTACTGCGTAGTTCGACGCAATGCTGCGACAGGACGAAGTACACCCGGAAGGATGCATGGTCGAGGCTCGCGATCGCTTTGGATCGCATAAGTGCGGAATCGAAGTTAACGGACATGATTGCTCCTTGTGGGGCTCTATATATATGCGGGTATTTTGGGCGAATGGCGCTGGGATGGCGGCGAATGGCCAATGGTGAAAACGGGCTGCCTGAATTGAGGGGGGCGAATAGTGAGGGGCGAGCGGTAAGTGGCTGGGTGCAGGAAGGGGCGGGATGTAAGATCGGACCGGAGAAGAGGTTAGGATGCAAGACGTTGGAATTTATCCGCGAATGCACCCTCCGTCGCCGCGCCTTTGGAGGGCACGCGCTAATTAACGCGAAAAGAGATGTATCTTGGGTGAGGCCAAAGAGCCGATAGGCCGTGAGCTAAGTCGAACGGAGGGCATTTTGCCACGGAACGCTTCGTCGGCGAGGCCCAAAGACGAGCCAACACGCGGAACACACGGAAGAGGAAAGAGCATTTGCGAGGCCCAAGAACGGGCATTTTTACCACGACCGCTGCGGCGGCGAGAGCCAAACACATCCTCCTTCGCTGCGCCTACGGAGGACCCTGCCCTCCTACGCCGGGCCTACGGCGGACCTTGCTCCATACACGAACGCGAACTGGTTTTTGCGAGGCCCGCGACCGAAGAGTTTTACCACGAAATACACGAAACACACGAAACGACCCGAGCGACGTTGCTTGGGTTTTGAGCAGCCAATCAGAGAAGATACGTCAACACGAAAGGCACGAAAGGGGGAACGGATGTAAGAGCCTCCGCGACAAGTATTTAGGATCGTTGTGTCCGTAGGGGCACGTTGCCACGTGCCCTTGCCTGAAACGGCGGTGAGAAGCCATTACAGAACCATTTTGCTGATGTCGTTGAGGGCTGTTGTCCTCTGGCCTCAACTGTAATGTGATGAAAGGCTGCCCCCGCCGGGGTAGAATGGTGTGTGTA
>JBAZOJ010000242.1:0-5302 GCA_041648755.1 Candidatus Brocadiia bacterium | reverse complement strand
ACTACGCAGCTCTGTCAAAGGGGGATCTTGGCAAGGTCATGGTGATAGCGTTCTCGTTTACCCCGTGTGCTGGCGCACTGATCAGCGCATTAGTACTAAAGGAACCTCTTGGATTGGCCAAACTGGCTGGGATTACGCTGTGCGTTTCAGGGGTGCTGCTGTTGCTCTGGCCGAAGAGCTGAAAAGAAAACCCGCCCAAGAGGGCGGGTGAGTGTTTTGGTTGCGGGGGAGGGATTTGAACCCTCGACCTCCGGGTTATGAGCCCGACGAGCTACCAGGCTGCTCCACCCCGCGTCAACAGGCCAGTTATTCTACTCAGTTTCGGGCGTTGTCAAGGCAGCGTCATCCCCCGAAGACCGCAGGATTGACAGGATTTGGTGGCCTGTTGCCGCTGAGGAAAGCCAGTACATTGGCCGCGCAGACTTCGCCCATTCGTGCCCTGGTGCTCTCGGTAGCAGAGCCGATATGTGGCGCGAGAAGCACGTTCGGCATCTGTTTGAGCTCCTCCGGTATGTCGGGCTCGTGTTCGTAGACGTCCAGCGCTGCGAAGGCAGGGCGCCCTTTGCTCAGGCCCTCTATCAAGGCCTTCTCGTCGATTACGGCGCCTCTTCCCGTGTTAATCAAGGTCATCCCCGGCTTGCATACAGCCAGAATAGGGCCGTTGATAAGGTGATGAGTCTGTTTGCTGTACGGGAGGTGGATCGAGGCAAAATCAGATTGCTCGAACAGTTCAACCAGCGTCACTTGAGTCGCACCAGTCTCGGATTCAAGGTCGAGTTTCCTGCTTCGGGAGAAATATATGATCCGCATGCCGAAACCCTTGGCACGCCTGGCGACGGCGGAACCGATGCGGCCCGCACCTGCTATGCCGATTGTCGCGCCGTGAACTTCGCGCCCGAGGAGCATTGTGGGCAGCCAGCCCCTGAATTCCCCATGGCGACACATCCAGTCGCCCTTTACCAAATGCCTGGCGGACGCCAGCAAGAGAGACCAGGTCAGATCTGCAGTGGCTTCGGTCAGGGCTCCGGGAGTATTGGTTACTACGATTCCTCGCTCGGTTGCAGCTTCTACGGCGATGTTGTTGTAGCCTACTGCGTAGTTAGCGACCATCCTGATCGAGGGCAGGGCATCAAACAACTCGGCTCCGATTTCATTGGCAAGTGTGCAGACTAACACACTTGGATGGCCAGCATTTTCGATAATCTCAGCGGGAGACATGATGTTGTCATCCGTGTGAATTGCCAAGGTATGGCCTGCATCGGCGATCAAGGAAAAGCAATCGCCGGGGATTCGCTGAGTCGCGTAGACATGGGCCATATCCGGGCTACCCCTTTATTAGAGACATCGCCTCGGCTCGAGTGGCTGGCAACTGGCGGAAGATACCTCGCAGCACTGAAGTTGTGGTCACAGACCCGGCCTTTTTTGCTCCCCGCATTGTCATGCACAGGTGCTCAGCCTCGAGAATGACCATCACACCACGTGGCTTTAAAGTGCGCATCAGGCACTCGGCAATCTCCGTCGCCATCCGTTCCTGAATTGTCAGCCGCCTTGCGTATGCCTCGACGACGCGTGCAATCTTCGACAGGCCGACGATTCTCCCTGCAGGCATGTAGGCTATGTGGGCCTTCCCCAGAAAGGGAAGCATATGATGTTCGCACACGCTGTAAAAGGGGATGTCCTTAACGATGATGATCTCGTCGTGGTCTTCCTCGGGAAGGCTCTTGACCAAGTCGTCCGGGTTGACGGCCGAGCCGGAGAAAATCTCCTCATACATTTGCGCTACGCGCTGTGGCGTTTCATGGATACCGGCGCGATCGGGGTTTTCACCAATGGCCTCAAGCAAGAGCCTGACGGCCTTTTCGACCTTTTTGCGATCCATCTTGTTCTCCGTTCTACTTCAGACCGAGAGCCTTGATCGTCCCGCGGAGTTCCTGGATGGTCTCATTTCTGGCGCTGGTCAAAGGCAGACGGAGCCTTTCGGAACACTGGCCAAGAAGGAACATCGCCGCCTTCACAGGGATGGGGTTGGACTCGCGGAACAGGGCCTTGATTAGAGGCATTAGGGTAAAGTGAATCTCCCGGGCTTTTTCGAAATCACCGGCAATTGCCGCATCCACCATTGACTTCACATGGGAAGGGGCAACATTGGAGGCAACCGACACGACGCCGGAAGCCCCGTATGCCATCATCCCAAGGGTGAGTGCGTCATCGCCACTGAGTATCGAGATGGAACATTTGGAGCGCATTTCGGGAACATACTCCACTGTTCCGGTAGCCTCCTTGACGGCAGCAATTTGCGGATGCTTGGAGAGTTCGACGATGGTTGCTACGTCAATCTTAGCAGCCGTGCGCCCCGGGATATTGTAGATTATCAGCGGGATTTCGATTTCGTCGGCGACAGCCGTATAGTGAGAGATTAGACCGGATTGGGTTGGCTTCGTCTGTGTTGGAAGGATGACCATTACGGCATCGGCGCCAACTTCCTGGGCAAATGCAGACAGAGAAACCGTCTCATACGTAGTGTTTCGGCCGGTTCCGGCAATGACGGCAATCCTGCGGTCAACTATTTTCACCGTGTGGAAAAAGAGGTTGCGAATCTCATCAAGCTCCAGCAAAGCCGCTTCGCCGGTACATCCATTGACAACGATGCCGGAGACGCCCGCGGAAATCTGCCGTTCGATGAGTACTTCAAGGGCCGCGAAGTCAATTCCACCTGCTTCATCAAACGGTGTAACCAAGGCTGTAAATGTGCCGACGAACCTGAGCGGTTCGACATCATGGCGGATTTCGGATTGCACGTCAGACCTCTTTGTTCAGGATTTCCTTCATCTCTCTGACTGCGCGTTCGAGCCCAACGAACATTGACCTGCTGATAATTGAGTGGCCTATGTTCACTTCTTCCAAGCCCGGCAGGTCGAGGAGAGGGAGGATATTCTTGTAGTTAAGCCCGTGACCGGCGAAGACTCGCAGCCCGTTCTCGAGGGCAAAGACACTTGAATCCACAAGTCTGTCGAATTCGGTATGCACAGATTCTGGCCCAGCGTTCGCATAGTGTCCTGTGTGGAACTCAATGCACTCCGCCCCGGACTCAGCGGCGGCTTCGACTTGTTCCCGGTCAGGATCGATGAAGAGCGATGTTTTTATCCCTTTTGCCCTGAAGTCGGCCAGAACCTTTGAAAGCTCTTGGACACGTCCTGTTACTTGTAGTCCTCCCTCGGTAGTCAATTCTTCCCTTCGTTCGGGCACGATGGTCACTTGATCCGGGAGAAGTTCCAGGGCAGTGTTTATCACGTCCTCCCAAAGCGCCATTTCCAGGTTGAGAGATGTCGTGATCGTCTGTCGCAGTAGCCGTACATCACGATCCTGAATGTGGCGACGATCTTCGCGCAAATGGACAGTAATCCCATCGGCTCCACCAAGTTCTGCCAACACGGCAGCCCGAACGGGATCAGGCTCAGCAGCTTTCCTGGCTTGGCGCACTGTGGCAACGTGGTCAATATTGACACCCAGCCTGATCATTGTGGTCCCTGATTCTCTTTGACTACGATCGCCACACGCGGGTTAGAACCTACAAGTTCGACATCCGTTGGCAGAACGACTCTGGTCGGGTGCTCGTCATACTGGCCAGGCGCTGTGATACCATCGATCTCGACGAAAGCGAACACACTGTTCTCGCTGAAAGCCTCCACCTTGTTCTTGGGGCCGTGTACTTTGACCTTGATCACAGGGGGAAGAATTTCTGAGACGTAGAATCTGGAATTCGGGGGCACAATAGCTCTGACAGTAACGGAAATCTCGCGTTCGAAGTCGTCTGGAACAATCCTGACAGCAACTCTTACCTCACCAGGCTTCTCGATGTTGATGAAGGGGTTGCTGCTGGTAGGAACAACTTTGAGATCTTTCTCAAAGGACATGGTCAGGCCGGTCAGGTCCAGAGGAACTGTCTCGAGGGTAAGGTCCGCCTTGATAATAGAGGACGGGCCGGACACCGCCATGGAGTCAGGGGTTATCCCGATTACTTCATAGGCATATCCCGACGGGGGGTAGCCCTTAGTCTTCAGAGTGACCTTAAGGGTGACAGTGGCGCTTTCGTCGAGAATGATGTCGACCTGGGGAGGTACACTCACGAGGCTTACGCTTGCTGGCAGGTTCAGTTCCGAGGCCGTGATCATAAGAGGAGGTTGGACGCCCATTTGTCGCGGTGTTCCAACTGCGAAAGTACGGTGGATCGGTCGAGGGATGCGGTCAAGGACGTCGTATGGACCACGCAGCTTCACTGTGAATGAGTGGGCTGCCTTGGAAAGCAGAATCGTGTTCTCAGGAGCCAGTAATTCCAGAGTAACGGGGATTTCGATGGTCTGGCTCCGTTCGCCACTGACAAAGAACCACACGAAGACGGCGATAACCAGAGAAGTGAGTTTTAGCCGCCAGTTGTGCAGAAAAAGTCCGGCCAGCGCCTTGATCATCAACTCTCCTTGCTTACCTCGAGAGCGCTGGACGGCTCTTCGCTGTAGAGCTCGTTGAGAATGGACTTGAAGTCGTCGATCTTGATGTTGGAGGTGAGGTGTCCTCGAACAGAAATGCTGACGTTGCCGGTCTCTTCCGAGACGATTATTGCAAGGGAATCGGAGTCCTCCGTAATGCCAACACCCGCCCGGTGTCGCGTCCCAAAGGCGGGGGGAATGTTTGGATTCTCAGACAACGGGAACAAGCAACCAGCAGCCTTGATCTTGCGATTGGAGATAACCACTCCGCCATCATGAAGTGGCGAGCCCGGCCAGAAAACCGAGAGAATGACATCTGGTGAGACATCTGCGTTTACCCTGATCCCTCCGTCAGCATATCGGTCAAGCGAATCTTCTCTCTGGATGGCGATCAGAGCGCCGATGCGGCGGCTGGACAACTTGTATGCGCTGTTCGACAGAATATCGATGAACTGGCTTTGGTTATGCTTCAGGAAAATGTCGAGCTTATTCTGCTGCCCGAGCCTTATGAGTGCGTGACGGATCTCCGGCTGGAAGATGATGAGCAGCGTAACTGCCAGCAACGGGATGAAGCGTTCGAGAATCCAGTTGATATTGGGCAGAGTGAGGAATTTCACGACGAGAAACAACGCTACGACAAAGACGACTCCGACGACAAGAAGACCTCGGATGATAGATGTGCCCTTGGCCTGCTGCACGAAGTTCAGCATCATGTAGACAGAGACGGTTAGAATCAGGATCTCTACCGCCGCCCGCCAATCAAGTTGGACTCCGGTCATTATGTCGGAAAACACACGAGCTTCTCCAGAAAATCAAGC
>JBAZOJ010000241.1:0-5363 GCA_041648755.1 Candidatus Brocadiia bacterium | reverse complement strand
CGCCAGGTTCATCGTTGGTGGGGAAGGCCCACGAGAGGTCATATACTTTGGTGACCATTGCAGGCTCGACTTCTTTCTCCTCGGCGCCCGAATGCCGGGCGAGGAAAAAGATGGCCGTTCCGAGAGCGACCAGTGCGAGCAGAAGGAGTTTTGCTTTCACTTATGATACCTCTGTCCGCAGGTTACTCGAGGGCCACGAAGAGAACGGAACGTCTGCCGTCCGCGAGCCACGCCATCGCGTCGGTCCCCGGACCGGGGAAGGGAAGTTGCTTGTGCAGGAAGCCGACCGCGAAGTCGGGCAAATGAGCTTCAAGCCCGTTCAGGGGGACAGTTTTCATGTTCTTGAGCCTGACGTCAGAAACGGCACAGGCCAGGGACATTCCTTCGCCCACCTCGGTAGCCCGGAAAGAGAGTGCGATCCCGGCCCGCGTAGCCTTGGTGATTGGTATGAGAACTGTCGCCATTGTCGCGATCTGGCCCTCGAAGTCCGCGATATGAGCTGTTTGGCGGGAGGTCACGATCCGGTATGTCCTGGAAGGAACCACTGAGCAGTGTGCGATCCACTCGAGGCGGAAGCCACCATCGCGGAGAATACGGATCCGGTCGTCAAGCGTGCCGGGAACCGGCCCGGAGGGGGGAAGGTCACCCGACTCGGAAGTCAGCAGGGCGAAGCGGAGTTGGAAGAGCGCGTGCCGCGGCAGCAGAGCGTCCACCGCCCTGCAGATTTCCTTCATCCTCGCTGGAGTGTCGCGGGCGATAAGCCTGTGGTCGGCAGTGACAATCAGGTCGGCCGGACCGTCAACCTTCCAGTCGACGAGGGCACGGATGTTCCTCTTCAGCGTTGCGGGGTCGGGGTTTCTCTCGATGGAGCCCAAGAAGTACACTTCATTATCGTCGAAAAAGTCGAGGAAGTGAGTGTTGTCGAAAGGATCGGCGAAGAGGCGGGATATGTCGAACGCCTTGACAATTATCTCCGGCTTGACGTCCTCCTGCTCGGCTCCGGTTGACCGGGTCATCAGGAAGCCCGCTGCCGCCAGCACAAGAACAAGGGACAGCACGTATTTCATTCTTACCCCTTCGATTCGATGTTCGTTTGCAGCGGGGGCTGATGGGAGGCAAGCAGGCATTCAAGGTGATTCCCCGCTGGAAATCATCCTCCAGTTTGATTGTACGTCAAGGGATTGCGCGCAAATGGCGCGCCGGGTGCTTCTACTCCTCCAACTCGATCAGCAGCACGCAGGCAGTGCCGTCGAACCAGTAGGACAGGGCCTTTGTCCCCGGATGCGTGAAGATTACCTGGCGGCGCCAGGAAGTCCGTGCAAGTTCGGGCTCTTCGATGGTGTCGCCGTTTTGCGTTATCACCCGCATCTGCTTGAGCCGCGTCTCGGAAAAGGCGACGTCGAGTTGGATCGCATTGTCAACTTCCGAGAGTCTCATCGTGAATTTGCATCCGAGAGCCAGCGTGCCCATAACCGGGTCAGTGGCTCGCGCAAAGGTGGCAATCAGGCCGTCCTGGTCAGCAACATAGTTGAGGTTCCGTTCGTTCGACAGCTTGACAGTCCTGCCGGGGGCTGCCGAGAACTGGGTGTCGAAGGTGGATGCGAATCCGACTGCCTTCAGGTCGGCGAAGGCCTCGGCATACGTTCTCTCGATCGGCTTAAGAAATGCAGGATCGGGCGTTTCCTTCAAAAGCGTTGCGAGCCGCAGGTTGTAGTGCCACCGCTTGGGCAGGTACAGCGCCATGGCTTCGTCCAGGGCCCTGATCTTCTCAAGGGTGTTGGTGACGATAACCTTGTAGTCAGCGGCCATGATCATCTCATCGGTGGCCACAGCATCCCAGTGTGCAAGGCGGCGAATCAGCTCCAGAGTCATCTCGACATCGGGAGGCGTGTCCGAATCGTCAGGCGGCATCTGCGGCTCTGCACCGGGAGGGATCACGGGCGGCACGTTCTGCGGCCGCATGAAGTAGGGGGCGAGGTCGTACGTCTTGGTCATCATCTGGGGCTGCTCGTCGGCCTGCTCGGCCCCGGTGGGGTTGCTGAACAGGGCGAACGTAGCGAGAACCGCAACGGCGATTAAGGCAACGAATTTCATCAAGACCTCCTTGGAAGAAACGGATTTTGTCCGCGAATGAACGCGAATAAACGCGAAGCGAGCAAAGCCAATGACTCTTGCGAGACCCGGGAATGGAACCGGAAAGCCAAAAAAGCGAAAATCGTCGATGCACGACAAACGAGCCCTGACTTCCCTGCAAGAACACGGACGATGCGCATATTGACTCGCGCCTGACGGCCTCGCCGCCGAAGCGGTCGCGGATAATTGCCCTTGGCTGCAGTCTTCGGCTCAGGCGGCCGCGCCTGATCGTTCAATGCTCGGAGCTATTGGCGTTGTCTTACTGGGCTTCGCCGCCGAAACGGTCATTGGCGTTCATTCGCGTTCATTCGCGGATAATGTCTTCCGGCTTCTTAGCCTTGTCATTTTCTCCTCGGCTGGACTGCGCTGGAAAGGCTGTACTTGGCGAACTTGGCGCCTTGGCGGTTAATGACTTCGGCTTCTTCGCCTGGGCTTTCCAAGGATAATACCCCCGGTCACCAAAATTGTCAATCAGGGTCTTGACTCGAAAGCGCTCGCTGTCATAATACGCGCAGGAGGTTTAGATGAACAAAGCTCAGTGGACTACGGTTGCCTATGCTGCTGCCATTTTTGTTGCGACGCTGTTCTTCATGCCCTGGCGCGTGTGGCTCGAGTACGACCAGACGCTCGGCAACAACGTTGAAGTCGCTCCCATCTGGGCAGGCAAGGGCGATTACGTCATTGACATCTGGCCGATGATCCTGACCTGGGCGGCGCTGCTTGGCGCCACTTACATAATGGTGAGAATTTTCCACACAAGAAAAGTGGACTAAGCCGCGGCCGGGCGTAAGCCTGCCGGGCTCGCAACTTTGCCGTTCTTCCGTTGTGGCAGGTAGCGTCTGCTGCCGCGTGGTTTTTTTCTGAACATCCGTTGCTCGTGTGCACTTGACCGGCAACTGCTGACGTATCCAATCAAAAGGCCCCGCGCGATGCGGGGCCTTGCTTATTTCGTGTTCACCGAAGGCCGATCCCAGAGCGATGTGTTACCACTGTTACTGTGGTGGTGTGAACTCTGACAGAGGTTTCTTTCCAAGGGCGTAGTTGATGACAAAGCCAAGTAGGTTGGCTGTATCTAGTGGGAAGCCTCCAATAGTGAAGGTTTTCTGGGTGTTGGCCGGACAATCCACACCGGTTTTTTTGATTTCCCTTGACACACAGTTTCCTACCACGTTGTCATCAAAGCTGACCTTGAAACCTATCTCGTCCACTCCCCATTCTGTCGGGTTATAGATGTTGACGGTGAGTGTGCCATAGGCCAGACGCGCTTGGAACTGGATTTTCCCGAGCACATAATCCGGGATGGGTGTGTTACTTCTAAGGAGGTCCACAAGGATTTTGTACGTCCCTACTTTGACCCATGTTGAGTAGGTCTGGATGTGGTAGTATTTCTCCCCACTGAAGCGTGAGACACGACATCTCCGGGGATATCCACAGATGTCGTACTCGTCGTTGTATGTGTAGGGTGTAGGCCATACGAAGAGGACGAGGAGAAGTACCGTGGCCACTCCGAGGATCAACCTCCAGGAGACGAGAAGCAGCTTAATGATAGCGTCCCTCGCACGAGTCAGCCTGCTTGGCGGTAAGAGTGCCCAGTTGACTTCACGTAGGCACTTTTCACAGTAGTACTTCCCACGGATTTCTGCACCATTACCAGCTACTCGACTTTCCGGACGAGAGCACCGCAGCGGGAACACTCCCACAATTCATCTGCCATCGTCGCTCCTTCCTCGCGCTCAGGGATGGATGATACTCCTTGGCAGGTGGGCTGTCAAGCTGCGCACCTCGGCACCGCGCCCTGATCCAAGGGTCGCTTCTCTCGGTTGATCCTTTCGCGGTTGCCCTGAGGATTCGGGCTGGGCACGTTATTGTTTTCCCGGTCGGGCATTTGCTGGGGTAGAATCTGGTGCTGGAGGTTCGCATGAACAAGGCCCGGAAGATATTGCTGGTATCTGCAGGCGCGGCATTTTTGCTGACGCTGTTCTTCGTGAGGTGGGAAGTGATAATGTCAACCGGTACCGTCACAGGCGTGCAGATCGGTCCGGTGTGGTCCTGCCCGGAATATCACAAAATGGCCTTGCTTCCGTTAGTAATAGAATGGGTGGTAATCGCTGTCACCACGGGCGTGCTTTGGGAAGTGTTCCGCGACCGTAAGCCCAGGTAGAGGCGACACCAACCCGGGCATAGCCGCCGCGCGAGCCCCACGTCACTTTGCTCATCCCTTGAATGCAAAAGGCCCCGCGCGATGCGGGGCCTTGTTATTGCGTGGTACGCCCGAGAGGATTCGAACCTCCGACCGTCGGATTAGAAATCCGATGCTCTATCCAACTGAGCTACGGGCGCATGGCGGCATTATAGCCCCCTGTCCTTGCCGGGCAAGAGAGCGCCGCGGAAGCGCGGCGCGGCGGAAGGAGAGGCCGAAGAGCCGGAGAAGACGAGAGGACAGGAGTTTAACCACAGAGGACGTACCCAAGCCCAGCTTGCGCTTTAGGGCGCAAGCCCAGCTTTCGCTTGAAGGCGAAGTACTCCCTTGAAGGGTGACAGAGGTACGTACCCAGTATCCCCCCGAAGGGTGACAGAGGGTAGGAAAACCGTGATTTGCGAGGCCAAAGCGTAGGCCGTTTTTACCACGACCGCTTCGGCGGCGAGGCGCTGGAAGAACGAGCCAACCACACGAAACACACGAAATACGTGAACGATATTTTCGACCAAGAGCTTCCTTTCACGGTACACTTCTACGGTTGTCAGCGTCCTTTGCTCTCTTTCCCCCGCAGGAAGCTGATTCCGAAAGGAGTCCTATGACACGCTTTTTGGTTTGTCTGGTTGCTGTGGCCGTGCTTTGCATCCCGGCCTCGACCGCATTCGCAGCCTGCGAGGAAGTTTCGATCAGCGTGACGCTTACTGTGGTCGGGCAGTACACCGACAACACCACCGACTACAACGCCGACGCGCCCGATGCGGTCGGCAATCTCTCGACCGGCGTGAACATCACGCTGGATAACAAGTTCACGGACAAGGTCTCCACCTCGGTGTACCTGTACAACTTCACGCCGATTCTTGACGCGACTAACGCGACTCTGGCGGTGTGCTACGCCTACATCACCGTCGAGGACTTCGTCAGCGAGGGCGTGACGCTCACCGTCGGCGGACTTTCCCTCGGATGGGAAGGGCGGACTTCACTGGGATCGGGAATCGTCTCGAAGATCGACCCTTCCAACATGGGTAGTTACTTT
>JBAZOJ010000240.1:0-5367 GCA_041648755.1 Candidatus Brocadiia bacterium | reverse complement strand
GGCTGCGCCCGAGTTGATCCCGAAAACCGAAACGGCCACAGCGATGGCCAGTTCAAAGTTGTTACTCGCCGCAGTGAAAGACAAAGTCGCGGATTTGCAGTAATCACCGCTGACCTTGGCCGCCATCCAGAAACTGACAAAGAACATCACAACGAAATAGATGAGTAACGGAACCGCGATGCGAACGACATCCACGGGAATTTGTACGATCAGGTTTCCCTTCAAGCTGAACATGACGACAATGGTGAACAGAAGGGCAATGAGTGTGATGGGACTGATCTTCGGAATGAATACCCTTTCGTACCAGTCCTTGCCTTTGCTTTTGATCAGGGTGAATCGGGTGATCATTCCCGCTATGAAAGGAATCCCCAGGTAGATGAATACGCTCTCCGCGATTTGACTCATGCTGACTTGAACTATGCTTCCACTGAGACCGAAGTACGGTGGCAGAACGGTAATGAAGAACCATGCGTACACACTATAGAAGAGCACCTGGAAGATACTGTTGAAGGCCACCAGGCCGGCGGCATACTCGGTGTCACCCTTGGCCAGCTCGTTCCAGACAATGACCATGGCTATGCACCGGGCCAGCCCGATCATGATCAATCCGACCATATATTCGGGGTGATTCGGGAGAAAGACGATCGCCAGACAAAACATGAGGATGGGACCCACAATCCAATTCTGCACCAGAGAAAGACCTAATACCTTCCAATCGCGGAATACGTCCCCCAATTCCTCGTACTTCACTTTGGCCAAAGGAGGATACATCATGAGGATCAGGCCAATGGCGATGGGAACATTGGTCGTCCCAACCTGGAAGTACCCAATGACAGCTTCCACACCAGGCGCAGCGTATCCGGTCCCGACGCCGACCGCCATTGCCAGGAAGATCCACAATGTCAGGTACCGATCGAGAAATGAGAGCTTCTTCATGAGGGCTTCGGTTTCAGACATGACTGCGGGACTCCTTTTCGCTTAGCTCGGCCGAACAGTGGGTGGCTCTCGACGATCTGCGGTTGCCCCACGTGCCTCGTGTCAGCGGGCAAGTGTCTCCAGGGCGGCGGAGCCGCAGACCAGCCTTCCCGTTTCTTGATGGACCATCTTGCATACGTCATGGGGATGCAACTCAAGCACTGCACGCAGTTTCTCTTCATCCTTCCTGATGGTGGGGTGATTCGTCAGGCATTGATGAAGCCAGTGCACCGCCCCTTGGGCCTCAGGTGAGCGCGAGTCTTCATTCCCGGCCAAACGGTAATAGACCCAGCGGCCTGATTTGCGTGAATCCACGAGACGCGCCTGCTTCAGGATGGACATGTGCTTGGACACCGTCGAAGGAGCGAGTCCCAGAAACAGGACGAGTTGGCACAGACAGAGTTCGGTCCCGCGCAAAGCCAAGAGCGCCCGCACTCTGTTCTCGTCGCCGAGAGCCCTCACGACGGTCATGAATTCCCGCATGGTACGTCTCCGATAGTTCGCCACATAACGAATAATTCCTCTTTCTCATTCCCCTGAACCTTTGTCAAGCCCAAAATCCAGAAAGGCATTCAAAACCCAAATACTGCCCCGTTCGCGGTAGAGTGCAGCGAGCCAAGCGAGTGAATCGCCAGGACCAAAGCGCGGGCAGAGGTCATCTCTCGCACACTGCTCCCGGCGGTAAGTCCTCGCAACGGCCTTCGATGGAAGTCCGGCCGGTCAAGAGATCCGCGAGGAGTGCCACTGTCTCGCCGTCAACCCAACACTCGGTGTACCGCCCTTTCTTTGCCACGTGAATCAGTCCGACCATCCTTAGTTCCTTGATGTGGTGGGAGATGGTGGACTGCGCGATGTTCAGCCCCTTTCCGAGGTCACCGACGCATCGTTTCATCTCTTCATCGAAACTGCAGGAGGTGCCTGGCGGGCAGCACGCAAGGAGGTGCAGGAAGATGGCGAGCCGGTTGGGATTGGACAGAGCCTTGAAAGCCTCGGCGCAAGTGGTCAGGTCATGTAATCGATAGATCGACATGCATCGATGAATCCCATTTCCTGGCTCGGTTGTCAAGAAAAATGTTGCGCCACCTCACAACCTTCTCCCCCGTAGCCATATCCCTGGAAAATCTGTTCGTATGATCTTGATCTGCTGGTTGCTGACCGGGAGCAGCTCCCCTTTGAAGGAGCGTACTCCCGATCTGTAAGGATCAGTCAGAAGGGTTGCCATGCCCATGTGTCAACCGTTCTTGTACTGAGGTGGCTTGAATAACATGGCCCCATGGTCCCACCCGAACACCATTCAAGCCTGCCAGGGGGCCTGCCCCGATTGTCTCAGCTCACCCTCACGCTATTGCGCGATAGGCTTGGACTTTGACGACTTCTTCTTGGCCTTTTTCGCCTTGGCAGGCATAGACTTGGTCTGGCCTTTAAGGCTGTAAGCCGGGCCATATCCGTATGTTCCGTACGAGGAGGGATACGAATAGTAGCCATTTGATTGTCCTACCCGAGAGCACGCACAAGCGGCCTCGGCAGGAGAGGGTAAGGCCGCGAAGATCAAGACGGCCATAACACAGAGTAGTTGGACGACTCTAACCAATGACATGTGTTCTCCTTTCACGTTGTATAATCCGGTCTAGCCGACGAAAATCGGCGAATCCGGAATTCGAGATTTCGCAGTCCGAAGCGCTAGCGGCCTTGACCGCCGCGGACCGCATTTCAGCCGTTTAGCGCTTATTCCCATCGCATGGTCCCAAGCCCGGTGCAGAAGTGCCGTTGCGCGCCGCCCGCTCGTGTAAGACCTGTATTTCCATGACCGGACCCAAACCCTATCGAGTCTGATCGAGACTCACCTTTCTTACCACCTTGTGAATGGGGTAAACGTTCCCGGGCCTCGGTCGATAAGTCAGGTCGACTTCGATCACCGCGTCCCGCAAGCCCGCGGGCAGGGGAACTTCTATGCTCTCCTCCTTTGGGGCGAAGGGCTGGATGCTCGTATCGCGGATGAGGCCCAATTTATTTTCCGGGCCCAGGACCATCTGGGTCCCGCGGGAATCGGTTGCCTGACTCGTATAGATTCTCGATGTCTCGAATATCTTTTTGCCGTCGGGACTGCTTGCGGTCACATCCAGGACCACCTGAGTCTTCGACGGTCAGCCATCCGGGATCCGGTGCCCGGCCTTGCTCGTGATCTTCGTCTTTACCACCACCATGGGAAGCTTTTCGTCCGGGGCACGGAAAGTATAGGGCAGAGTCTCCACCTCTATTGGCAGGGATTCCCTCAGGCGCGCGGACAGATCGTCTCTCTTATTGAAATCCGGTGGCATGTAATGGTCGCCACCTTTCATGTGGCACTCCTGGCAGGTCTTCGAGCCTCCGGACGGTATGTACGCATGGAGATAGCTCCCGTACAGCGTGGCGCATTGCACCGGCATGTCAGCAGAGTCCAAAACCGGACCCAGTCCATGGCATTGACCGCACAGCAATGAGTTCTTGAGCAGAGGGCTCTTCTTGACCGGATGACCCTCGTGGTCGGGTATATCTTTGTTGCCGTAGACCACATTCTTCTCCGGGTGTCCATGGACAACGGCTTTCTCGTTGTGGCACACCAGGCAGCCAATGTTCAGCTTGCGGATGGTAGCCTTGTCACCGTTGATCATGGCCCTGGCGATCTCCCCTGCAACGGCATCGGTTCCATACTTGATCTGAGGAAAATGGCATTTGAAGCACGGGAAATCGCTCTTGACCGCCTGATCGGCGGGCTTGTCCGGCCGAGCCACTCTCTTGAGGTACTGGGTTAAAAGCATCATGTCATCCATACCGATCAAGGGCCTGGCATGGTGTGACTTCTCCCACTGTTCATAGATCTTCTCGTGGCATTCCTTGCAGCTCGACGAATCGAACATTTTGATCAGTTCGTCTACGGTGGACGCTTGGGTGGGCGCTTCGCCGCGCACGACCGGGGCGCTCATGAGCAGAAAAAGCGCGGTGAGTATTCCCAATCTCCACTTCGAAGTTTCGGCTCGATGGTAAAGCATTGAGTTTGTCTTCGGCAAGCTACTCTCCTCGTCTGGGAAACTGCTTCTTTTTCAATTCGCTCAGCGCTTGCTGGGCATCCTGTTTGCTCTTGAAGGGCCCCTTCACGACGGTTGCGCCGCCTCTAGGGTTGTGGTCCACTATTCTCAGAATACCCGACTTGCTCTTGACCAGGAAATACTCTTCAGCAAAGGCGGCATTAGTAAAGAAAAAAGCCGTCACTACGAACACCAGAAGTATCAGACGCAAAGTTTTCATGTTCAACCTCCTTTTGGTGATGGATCGATCGGTGCCTATCGACTATCGCGGCTTGTAACTCTCGATCAGGACGGCCTTGAGCAATTCGATGGGCTGGAGCCCGTTGCGCTCTGCTGCCTGTTTCAAGGATTCGTCGTCCTTCACTTCAAGGTTCATAGCCTCCAACCTCTTTCTCATAGTAGCGGTATCCAGGTTCATAGAGGCAGCAACCTCGAGGAGTGTCTTGCGGCCGATGCCAGATCCTGCAAATCTCTCCTCGACCATGAGGGGCGTTAGATGAGCCGTGTCGTCTCTGCGGACATCTTTTCCTTCGAGCTGTTTGATAGCCACATAGATTCTCACTGGGCTGATCCCGTTGCTCCTGGCTATGTCGGCCAAGGGACTCTCGGGACTGGCGATCTTCATGCCCGCCTTTTCGAGTGCTGCCGAGGCTTCATTCAGCGGTATGTCTTGTTTCTTGCAGAAGTAAGCAAAGCTCACCAATTCCGCGCGACCGAACGGCGGCTCGTACTCACGGCTGACCCACGAGTTCTTGGCAGACTCACTCAAACCGGAGATGTAGCTCAGTGGAGGGATACGGTAGATGGCTCCAACGACGACACAGACCATCACGAGTACGGTGATCGCCAATTCCTTCGTGAGCCTGATCCCGCCTTTTATCCTGTCCAAGAAGTAACCGGTAAGAGGTCTCCAATTGAAATAGATATGGAAGCCGCCCGCAATGAGGAACAGAACACAACCGATAACGTGGATGTCAGCCCAATTGTCTTTGGCGAGACCCAAGAACCGCCAGTCGGTCCAATAGGCAATACGTCCGTGGGGAACCATGAAGGCCACGATTCCGGACAGCGTCATAATCAAGAAACCGGCAGCGGTCATTAATGAAGCGAGGCTACGTCCGTTCCACGTGCGTGGGTTCATTCTTCGTCCTTCCGATCATCACATTGACCGCAGTTGAGAAGCAGATCAGATACTCCGGAGAGTCGGATTGCCGGTCCCGAGTTGATAGCTGTGAGCGCCCAGAGCCTGATGGATTCTCCGAAAAGAGTCACTCCGACGAGACCACGCATCGGTGTCACACGGGCCGTGTTCCAACAGTTGCACCCT
>JBAZOJ010000239.1:0-5431 GCA_041648755.1 Candidatus Brocadiia bacterium | reverse complement strand
TGGAGTAGAACACGGAAAGGATAGCGGCAACATCGCCCTCGGCGAACTCGCTCTCGGAGCCGATGAGGCGGGCGCGAATCAACTCGCGGATTGCCTCGGACCGATTAGCGAAGCCAGCCTCGCGGACGAAGGCGTCAAACTCGTTGAGCAAAGCAGGCTCAATGGAGACGCCGAATCTATAGACTGTCTGTTCCTTAGGTGTTCTCGGCATACGGTAGCACGATTGTAGTTTTAGTGTTACGGCAGGCAACAAAAAAAGGCCAAACCGGAATGCGGCCATCGACCGCCAAGAGCTAACTGAGCTGCGAGGCCAAAGAAAAGGCAGAAGAGAAGGAGTGGATTTTACCGCCAAGTCGCCAAGGACGCCAAGAAGAGAAGAAACGGATTGCGAGGCCAAGGAGCGGAAAACAGCCTTCTCACGCGGAGGCACGGAGACGCGGAGAGAAGAGGCAGTTTTGCGAAGCCACAGAGAAAGCGCAGCCGTCTCACGCGAAGGCGCGAAGAAGACATTGGCCCGGGCAGAAGAGATGGAGAGGAAAGATCCTAAGGGCGCGAAGTAAAGCACGAAGACCAGAGGGACCAGGATTGCGAGGCCAAGGAGAAGGCAGGAGAGAGGAGATTTTATCCGCGAATAAACGCGAATGAACGCCAAGAAGAGAAGAAACGGATTGCGAGGCCCGGAGCGGAGAACAGCCTTCTCACGCGGAGGCACGGAGACGCGGAGAGAAGAGGCAGTTTTGCGAAGCCACAGAGAAAGCGCAGCCGTCTCACGCGAAGGCGTACCCAGTATCCCCTTGAAGGGTGACGAAGGCGCGAAGAAGACATTGGCCCGGGCAGAAGAGATGGAGAGGAAAGATCCTAAGGGCGCGAAGCAAAGCACGAAGATCAAAGGGACCAGCATTGCGAGGCCAAGGAAAAAGCAGAAGAGAAGGAGTGGATTTTGCCGCCAAGTCGAGTTAAGCGAGATCCGCCCGCCAAGGATGAGGAACGCCAAGGACGCCAAGCCGAGAAGAAGCAGATTGCGAGGCCAAGGAGCGGAAAACAGCCTTCTCACGCGGAGGCGCGGAGACGCGGAGAGAAGAGGCAGCAAAGATTCTTTCCACGAAGGGGCACAAACGCTTCGTCGGCGAGGCGCTGGAAGCACGAGCCAAGTGACACGAAGGAAGAGGAGATGTGGATTGCGCGGCCAAAGAGGAAGAGATTTACCACGAAACACACGAAATACACGAACAAAACCTTTTCCTGGGCAGAACAGCCACGGAGTAGATTTTTTCCACGTTACGCTTCGTCGGCGAGGCGCTGGAAGCACGAGCCAGCGCTTCGTCGGCAAGGCGCTGAAGGCAACGCAAACAGAGCTAGGATGGTATCACGCGGAGCCGCGGAGAGCAAGAAAGATGGGGATTACAAAGACGCCAATTGAGGCAAGGCGAAGATGAGCTTGCGCGAACGCAAGATACCCGCGAAGGTAAACGGGAGGACGACTGAACCTCTGAGTTGTGCTCGGGATCATCCTGATGGCAGCCAGAAAGTGTCGAGAAGCCCTTTCTTGGGCTAATTGCGTTGAAATCTGTGCTTGGTTGGAAGGTCTATTTCGCGTTCATTCGCGTTCATTCGCGGATAACCTCTTCGTCCGTTGGTTCGGGAGGCAAACGCTTGCCAAGTTTGAGTTCTTAAACTATAATGTACATATGGACACCAGAAAGCGAAAAGCCACCGGCTGCGAAGAGGACTACCTGGAAGCGATTCTTCTGCTCGAGGACGAGACCGGCTGTGCGCGGGTGAACGACCTCGCGCATAAGATCGGCGTCGGCAAGTCCGCCGCGAGCCTCGCCGTAAAGGCCCTGATTGCAGGGCATTACGTGGAGCATGACAGCTACGGTCTGATCTACCTGACCGAGGAAGGCAGACGGGTCGCGAAGGCCGTGCGCCGGAACCACTGCATCTTCAGGGACTTCCTCCAGGCCCGTCTGCTGCTGCCCCTGGAGGCGGCCGACCAGAACGCCTGCCGAATCGAGCACGTGGTCTCGCAGGATGTCATTGGGCGCCTGGTCAAGTACATAGAATTCACGGAGGCATGCAGGCTCGGCGGCCTGAAGTTCAACGGTCGCGATTTCGAGTGCCCGAAGAAAGACACCGGGGAGTGCGATGTTCCATTGGGTTAGCGACCTATTCCCGGATGACTCGCGCAACGACCCGTCCGGCCGTCATGCAGCAGTAGGGTGCATTGACAGCACGGAGATCCCGCTGGCTGATTTGCGCGGGGGCGAGGCAATAGTCGTGGTCATACGCGGAGGTCGCGGGCTTGGCGCCCGGCTGTCCTCAATGGGTATCGGGCCGGGCGCGGAAATACATGTGGTCAGCAATTCCGGCAGGGGACCGATGATCGTGGCGATATTGGGCTCGCGGCTTGCACTCGGCAGGCGCGAAGCAGGGAAAATCATAGTCCGGCGCGTCACAGAGCGCTGAGGGACCACGGAGCAACCCGGCATATGGAGTATCGCATCGCCCTTGCCGGGAACCCCAACTGCGGCAAGACAACCATCTTCAACCGCCTGACAGGCCTTCGGGCTGAGACGGGCAACTACCCCGGCGTAACGGTCGAGAAGGCCGAGGGCATCCGTGATTTCGGTCACGACACGATTCGCATAACCGATCTGCCGGGAACCTACGCGCTTACGTCCAATTCGCCTGACGAAAAGGTCGCGCGGGATTTCCTGCTCTCCGAGGGGCTCGGGGCGGCAATCAATGTGATTGACTCCTGCAACCTGGAAAGGCACCTGTTCCTGACGACGCAACTGTGCGAGATGGGCGTTCCGCTGGTTGTAGCTCTGAATATGGCGGATGGGGCTCGCGAACAGGGAATCGCGATTAACCCGATTGTCCTGTCGCAGGCCTTGGGCGCGCGCTGCATTCCGACCGTGGGGACAACGGGCGAGGGCCAGGAAGAAGCCCTGTCAGCCGCTGTAGCTGCGGCCCGGTCTCCGCGACCCAGTCCCCTTACAATTGACTACGGCCCTGATGTTGAGCGCGAGATTTCCCGTATCGGCGCGTTGCTGCACGAAGCCGGAGCATCGTTCCGCGGGGCTCCGGTCCGGTGGACCGCGCTGAAACTGATAGAGGGCGATGAAGAAGTTGCAGCGTTCGTGCGCGGCCTGCCCTCCCCCATTGCAGCGAGCGCGGCCGAAGAAGCCGACCGTGGCCGGACGGCGCTGGAAGAAGCCGTGAGCGGCAGGATCGAAGTATTCACCGCCGGAATGCGATATGCATTCATCGCCTGCGCCTGCAACTCGGCAGTCTCCCGCGAGCCCCAACAGCGCAGCACCTCTGACCGCCTCGACGCAATCCTGACCAACCGCTACGCGGGCATCCCGATATTCCTCGCGATGATGTACATCGTGTTCTACCTGACATTCCGCATCAGCGACTATCCCGTGGGCTGGCTTGACCAGTTGTTCGGGTGGGTTGCGCAGACCGTGACGGCAATGTGGCCGCAGGGACAGGCGGAAGTGCTGCGCTCACTTGTGGTCAACGGCATCATCGGCGGGGTCGGAGGAGTGCTGATATTTCTGCCTGCAATCGTGATGCTGTTTCTGTGCATCGCCTTGCTGGAGGGCTCGGGATATATGGCGCGGGCGGCCTACCTGATGGACCGCGCGATGCGCGCGATGGGGCTGTCCGGCAAGAGCTTCATCCCGATGCTGGTCGGATTCGGCTGCACCGTCCCAGCCGTGCTTGCCGCGCGGACAATAGACAACCGGCGTGACCGTTTTCTTACGATACTTGTGCTGCCGTTGATCAGTTGCGGCGCAAGGCTGCCGGTGTATGCCCTGCTTATCCCCGCGTTTTTCCCCGCGCGCTACCAGGGACCGGTTCTGTGGGGGATCTACGTATCCGGGATACTGCTCGCCGTCGCGCTGGCGTTCACAATCCGCAAGGCATTCCTCAAGGGCGGCGACCAGCCGTTCGTGATCGAGCTTCCGCCCTACCGGCTCCCAGCCCTCCGGTCGCTTCTTCTTATCTCGTGGGACAGGGCAAAGTCGTACCTGGCCAAGGCGTTCACCGTGATCATGGCGATCTCGATCCTGCTGTGGCTGCTGGGCAATTTCCCCCGGCCGTCGCCTTCACAGTTGCAGGGATTAGCGCCCGCTGAGGCCAATCGTGTTGCGATGGAGCAATCCGCGCTGGGGAGGATCGGCAAGTTCTTCGAGCCCGTCAGCCTGCCATTGGGGTTCGACTGGAAGATCAATACGGCACTTATCGGTGCATCGGCAGCGAAGGAGGTTTTTGTGGCGCAGATCGGGGTGTTGAACTCGCTGGCGCACAGCGGCGAGGAGGAAGTTGCATTGCGTGAGAGCCTCAGGCGGCAGTATCCGCCGCTGACGGGGCTCGCGATACTGTTGTTCATACTGATAGCGTCGCCGTGCGCGGCGACAGTTGCAGCGGTACGACGCGAGACGGCCAGTTGGAAGTTTGCCGCATTCCAGTGGCTGCTGCTGACGGTGCTGGCGTATGTTGTGGCGCTGGTGGCGGTGAGCGTGGGGAGAATAGTGTAGCGCCGCGAGGCCAGAGGCAGCAATCGAGCCGAAAGTAAGCAGTCGAAGAGAAGAAATGCCGCGCGGGTGCGCGGCGCTCCCGGGGGACAGGCGACCGGAAGGAAGATGGAGAGCGAGAATGGTATGGGTGGCAGAGGCAGCAAGGCACGACAAGGCTGTGCGGCTTATCCGCCGAGAGAAGCGCTGAGAACCGTCTTCTACTTTGCGGATCCCACCTCGGCGAGCACCACGCGGAAGCCGATGATAGGGCTTCTAAGTACCTGAGGCTGTTCGTCGCGTTGGGCAGACCGGCAATATCGCGGCTTCTGGCCGAAAAAGCCTCCGCGCACCTCGCGGTAGTTTCCCTCCGGGGGGCCGCCCCAGCCCTCCTCGGCGGTGCGGACGTGCGGGACGAGGTCGTAGCACCACTCGGAGATGTTGCCGTGCATATCATACAGGCCCCACGCATTGGGCTTCTTTGTCCCCACAGGATGCAGCTTGCTATCGGAGTTCGAGCCATACCACCCATAGTCGTCCAGGCCCTTTGCACCATCGCCGCCGCAGAACTCCGTGGTCGTGCCTGCCCGGCAGCAGTATTCCCACTCGGCTTCAGTGGGAAGACGATACTCCATCCCCTTTGGCAGCCGCCCCGCCTTACGCTCGGTCTCTGTCCGCTTCCGGCAATACTCCATAGCATCGTCCCAACTGACCGAATGCACCGGGAGGTCAGATCCGACCCACTCGCTGGGATTCGATTCCATCACTACGCGGTACTGCGCCTGCGATATCTCTTTTGCGCCCATGGAGAACGCCTTCTCAATGGTCACCTGACGGATCGGCTTCTCATCGTCATCGCCCTTCTCCGAGCCCATCGAGAAAGTGCCTGGGGAAATGGCAAC
>JBAZOJ010000238.1:0-5454 GCA_041648755.1 Candidatus Brocadiia bacterium | reverse complement strand
AAAATCCGCGGGTTCGCTGGCGCCGTAACAAGTGCAAGGAATCTGCGCAAGGTTATGGCGGGCTCGGACCTTGTCACGGGCAAGCTGAAAGTCAAGGTGCAGGACGCCTACAGTATGCGTTCCACCCCGCAGGTCCTCGGTGCCGCACGCGATGCCATCCGCTGGGCTCGTGCGCAATTCGAAATCGAACTCAACGGAGTCGGCGACAACCCCATATTCCTGCCCGATGACCGCGTTGTCCTTACCGGGGCCAATTTCCAGGGCTCGCCTATAAGCCTTCCGCTCGACACCGTGGCCGCGGCCGTCACAATGGTATGCGTTATGTCCGAGCGTCGTCTTAACCGTATGACCAACCCTGCCCTGAGCGTTGGCCTGCCCGCGTTTCTCACCAAGGGCGCGGGGATGTTCTCCGGCCTGATGCTGAGCCAATACACCGCGGACATGATGATCGTGGAGCAGCGCATCCTGTCGATGCCCGCCAGCACACAGTCCATCCCTGCGGCAGCCGATCAGGAAGACTTCGTCAGCATGGGCATGAACTCCGCGCTGAAGATGCGCACCATCATCGAGAATGCATACGGCATACTCGGCATCGAGTTCATCGCCGCCGCGCAGGCTCTCGACTTCCGCACCTTTGCACCCGGAACCGGGACCCAGGCCGCGCGCGAAGCGATTCGCAAAGTCGTTGCGCACCTTGAAGAAGATCGCCCTCTATTCCCCGACCACAACGCCATGATGGCGGCCGTCGAGCGCCTGGACGTCCTCAAGGCCGTGCAGGAAAAGATCGGCGAGCTCTCAGTATATTAAAGGACTTACCGGGGAGGGGGCCCTACCCCCTCCCCTTTCTCCTTGCACAGCACATACCTCATTGCCGAGTGGAGCAGAACATGGCAACAGTCCAACCCCGCCGGTTCTCCGGCACGAGGGATTTCCTTCCGTCTGACATGATTCCGCGAGAGGAAATGTTCGCGCGCCTGCGCGAGGTTTTCGCGCATTACGGGTATGATCCTCTTGAAACCCCCGCCATCGAATACCTGGATGTTTTGAGCGGCAAATACGGACCCGAGGCCGACAAGCTCCTGTACAGGCTCGATTACAAGACCGACGGCAAGGACGCCGCTGGCCTTCGCTACGACCTGACAGTGCCACTGGCCCGCGTTGCCGCAATGGCCGCGGCCGAGCTTCCTCTCCCCTTCAGGCGATACCAGATGCAGCCAGTGTGGCGGGCAGAGCGCGCTCAGACCCACAAGGGACGCTACCGCGAGTTCTACCAGTGCGATGTTGACTGCGTCGGCACTACTTCGACCGTGGCTGACGCGGAAATCGTGGCGATGATCAGCGATTCCATTGCAGCCCTCGGCATCTCAGGCGCTATCGTAAAGCTGAACAGCCGCAAACTGCTCAGGGGCATGGCTCTCGCGCTCGGATTGGCCGACAGAGAAGCTCCGCTGTTGCGCTGTCTCGACAAGTACGACAAGATCGGACTGGACGGCGTGCGCGAGGAAATGACAAAGTCCGGCTTCACGCCGGATGAGTTCAGCAAAACCGCGAGCCTCTTTGTCAGCGCGGACGAACCACTCGTAAGGCTGTCCCGCATCGAGTCTTCGTGCATCGGTATTCCCGGCATACTGGAAGGAGCACAAGAAATACGCGAGGTCCTTGAACACTCAAATGCTATGGGTGCGGCGAGCGGCTCGATCCAGTTCGACCCGCTGATGGTCAGAGGGCTCGACTACTACACCGGCCCGATCTTCGAGGCCGTTCTGCCCTCCCTGCCCCACATGGGATCACTCGCCGGAGGCGGCCGCTACGATGGCCTTATCGGCATGTTCCTTGGCAGACCCGTACCGGCAACCGGCGCGACCGTCGGACTCGACAGGATTTTCACCGCCCTTGAGCAACTGAATCTTGTCAATCGCCGCAAGACCCGCGCCATAGTCCTTGTGGCATTATTCAGCGCGGAGATGCTGCCGGTATCTCTCAAGCTGGCTGCGGATTTGCGCGGCGCCGGGTTGAACGTGGTCGGGTATGCGGAAGCTGACAAGCTGAAGAAGCAGTTTAAGTACGCTGACGACCTCGGCATCCGCTTTGTAGTCCTTGTTGGACCCGACGAAGCACAGGCGGGAACCGCCTCCCTGAAGGACCTGCTGGACGGGACCCAGATCACCGTCCCTATGGCTGAGATTGGCGCTCGGGTCAAGGAAAAGACAGGCCGATAAGAACGTTGCGTCGGATCAGGAATCCAGGACCGCCCTGACCTTGGCCAACACGGTGCTAAGCGTGAATGGTTTCTGGATGAATGCCGTGCCTCGTTCAATTATGCCTTGATGAGTGATTACTTCATCCGCGTAACCTGACATATACAGAACCTTCATTGCAGGCCTGTCCTTGGACAATCTGTCGAACAGCTCCCGGCCGTTCATCTCCGGCATGATCACGTCTGTAAAAAGAAGGTTTATCTCCTCGTGAAAACTCGCGCTGGTCTCCATCGCCTCACGGGGATCGCATGCCTCCAGTACACGGTACCCCTTGCTCTTGAGGATGTCCAGCACCAGGCTGAGGACCATCTTGTTGTCTTCCACAACCAGGATCGTCTCTTTGCCCTCAGTTGCCGATGGTTTTGCACGGGGAACATCCACAGGCTTCTCGCCCGACAGTACGGGCAAGTACATCTTGAAAGTCGACCCGTGACCTTGTTCGCTGTAGGCCCATATCTGCCCGCCATGCTGCTTCACGATTCCGTAGACCATTGACAGCCCCAGACCGGTCCCCTTGCCCTTTTCCTTGGTAGTAAAGAAGGGCTCGAAGATGTTCTTCAGTGTGACAGCGTCCATTCCGGTGCCCGTGTCGCTGACCTGTAGAAGAACAAACTCGCCAGGGATAATGCCGGAATGCTGCGCAGCATAGGCCTCATCAAGGGTCACATTTCCAGTTTCGATTGTCAGTTCGCCGCCTTCGGGCATAGCATCCTGGGCGTTAACCGCAAGATTCATGAGAACCTGCTCCATCTGAGAAGGGTCGGCCTTCACGGTTGCCAGGTTCTGTGCAAGTTTGGTGTTGATCCGGATGTCTTCCCGAAGTGTGTGCGACAGGATTTTGGCAAATCCGGTAGCAACCTTGTTCAAGTCAATCGGCAACATCTCCAGCGACTGCTTGCGGCTGAAGGCCAGGAGCTGCCGGGTAATGACCTGCGCGCGCGCTGCAGCTTCCTGGATAACAGCAACGCGGGCATGCATGGGATGCTCCCTGGGGATCTGAGACAGCATCATTTCGGCATAGCCGACAATCGGAGTCAACAGGTTATTGAAATCATGCGCCACCCCGCCTGCCAGCCTGCCGATGGACTCCATTTTCTGCGAGTGCCTGTACTGTTCTTCGAGATCGCGCAATTGTGTGATGTCGCGCCCAAGGCTTGCCGTTCCCACGATTTTGCCGGACGGATCGCGCAAGAGGGTGTTGTCCCAACTGATCAGCCGGGTCTCGCCATCGCGCGTCAGGATGTGATTGTCGAAATGCGTCGCGGCCAGCCCGTCCTTCACCAGATCCTGCTGCACTGCAGCAATCATCTCGCGATCCGAAACCTGTATCATCGACTTCAGCCAGTTGCGCCCGATAAGTTCTTCCCTGCTCCAGCCTGTCAACTGGCAGAGATACTCGTTGCAGTACGTAATTCTCGCATCGGTATCCAGCATGACAGCAACAAGCTGCACTGACTCGAGAATGTCTTTGAACCGCCGCTCGTACTCCCTTATTACGCCTTCGGCCTGCCGGGACTCCGTGACGTCCACGAACGCGCCAACCGCTCCGTGGGAAACCCCGTCCGGCCCCACTATGGGCGCGGCGTTCCCAAGCAGATGCGTGGCCGAACCGTCTTCAAAGCGGATCTCCAAGGGTGCATTTCTGATTTCCAATCCCTCGCGAGCGGCAGTCTGCATCGGCAGTTTGTCCCCACCGATCTCTGCCCCGTCAACGAACACGCGGTAGTTCGTGGGACGGATATCCTCCGGAGCCGTTTTCGACGGGTTGCTCTCGGTCGGAACTCTGAGAAGCCTCGAAGCCTCCCGGTTGCCCGACATCGTGCGCCCTTCGCTGTCGTGTGTGATCCATATCCCCGCTGGCACTGTATCCAGTATCGTCTGCAGTTCGGATACCCGAGCCTTCTCACGCTGCTCACCTGCACGAAGCGCGGCTTCTGCCTCTTTTCGCGCTGTTACGTCAATTATCAGGCCCTGCAGATGAGTCACATTTCCCTTCACGTCCCTGCGGGCCCAGGTTCTATCCTCCACGAAACGGACTCTCCCGTCCTTTGTTCTGATCCGGTACTCCTGCAAATACGCATCTTCCCCCTTCGCTATGTGGTCAGCGCTTTCAGCAATCAGTCTATCGACATCGTCGGGATGAACCAGGCTGAGATAGCTGATGCGGTTCGACAGCAGTTCTTCCGGCGGATAGCCGAACTGTGACACACTGTCCGAAACGAACTCGACCGGATGGCCCGGCGTGTTGCGCCAGAGGACGACGACAACAGGGCCGAGGCTGACAATGCGGCGAAGTTCCTGCAGATCCTCCTCGATCGCCTTTCGCATTGTGACATCAACATCCATACAGAAGGTCTCAACCACCTTCCCGTTCTCCAGAACCGGGAACATCGAGGAATAGACCCAGCGGGGCCTGCCGTCTCTGGCAGTTACCTGCCATTGCATGGGCTCTTCGGCCTTTCCCGTGGTCCACAGCTTTTCAAGCTCCGATTCGAACACCTCATGTTGTTCTTGCACGAGTATCAGATCCTGAAGCCTCTTGCCAATCGCTTCCGATGCGGAGTAGCCGTATAGCCTGCTTGCCGCCGCGTTCCAATGGAGAATTTTGCCATGGCGGTCAAAGCCCTGGATTGCGACCATCGGGGCGTTGTCGATGACTGCCTCGAAGCGGGTAAGCGCTTCCTGCAGGTCATCCTGGATCCGTCGCCGGGCCGCGACATCCTGTTGTATGGCGGAAATCATGTTGTTAAGTGCCGTGCCCAGCAAGGAAAGTTCGTCATTGCCGGAAATGGCCACCCGCGACGAAAGATCCCCATCCGTGCTCACTTTCTGCACCGAGAACGTAAGCCCTTCCAGTCTTCGAAGCACAAGGCGGTCAAGAAGGAGCATAATGATCAAAGCAAGGGCAATGCCTGAGCCAACGAGCGACAGCATCAGTACCGACAGCAGCGCGCTTGCTTGGTCGTAGAATACCCTGTCGGTGCTTACCAGAACAACGGCTGACGGCACGCCTTCGGCATCGCTGAGAATGGCGTAACCGTGTACGATATTGTCACTGCCGATTTCGGCTACGACAGGCTTATCAATGCTGACATGGGATTGTGCCGCAACAAATTCCGGTGACGTCGGGAGGATTATCCTTGCGGACAGGTTGAGCAAGGTCGAAAGCTGACTGTTCTCGGTCTCCCGCCAGACG
>JBAZOJ010000237.1:0-5501 GCA_041648755.1 Candidatus Brocadiia bacterium | reverse complement strand
ACGGTGTCGACTTCGGGGGTGCAGCCGATTTGCCAGTACATCACGCGGCGAAGCACTTCCTTGTTGTCGGGGAGAATGGGGGCGGTACCCCACTTGATGGAGTCAATCAGGTCCTTATCCGGGCCCTTTGGGATTCGTGAGCGGCTGTTGTACTTTGGGATGAGCACATTGCAGTAGGTGACCCAGTCGGCAGCGAGCTTGGCGAGTTCAGCTACGGGAGTATCGGCACAGGTCCAAGTGTCGCCTTCCATTTTGCCGAATCCGCGTGCGTTGACCGTGATAACTACCTCAGAGGTGCGTTCCTTGGCTTCGCGGAGGAGTTGCAGGGTTGTGACTTTGGGGTCGGCGGATTCGCGGCCGGAAGCGAGGTCTTTCCAATTGTATGTATCTGCGTCGATGCCGCCCGTGGGGCCATGGATTCCGGCGGTGTTAAGCAGCTTGAGTGCATCAGCGCGCGTGGTGTCGCCGCGATGGGGTGTCATCCCAAGCACAGCGCGGCTGAAGTTCTCCGCCTTGGCGCAATCAACGGTGATAGGCGCCATAACTATTTCTTCGGCCGGAGCAGTAGGGCTCTGGAGCGCGAGAGCGAGTGAGCACAGCAGCAGGATGAGGAACGCGGAGGGCTTGTGGCGTAGGGCAACATTCATAAAGACTCCAAGGGTTGCTCAGAGGATTGTACGCAGTTGGAACGATGTTGTCAAAGAGAAGTTACATTCAAAGTGGAAACAGGAGAAATGACCAGGCCGATTGGACGGGGCCGACGGATCAGACTGAGTAGTGAAAAAGAAAGGGGCAACCGAAAGGTCGCCCCCTTGACTTACAGCGTGGGCTGAACATGTTCAGTAAGACAGTCCCTTCTCGAAGGCCTTCAGGTTGAGGTCAACGAAGCGGGGCTTAACCAGTCGCCGGATGGCGTTGCGGAAAGCATCGAGCGGCAGGCCGGTCCGCTTGGCGAGGGCGCCAAGCAGGATGACATTGGCAACGCGGGGGTTGCCCAGTTCGGTCGCGGCCTTTGCCGCGGGGATTACGGTGAGTTCGCGCACGAGCGAAGACACACCTTCAAGCGGGTCGGCGGGGTATTCATCAAGGCCCGCAAGAATGGTGCTGGAAGGAATAATCTGCTCGTTGACGAGGATCGCCCCGTCGGCGCGGACATTCTGGACGAACCGAAGGGATTCGACCAGTTCGAAAGCGAGGAAGTAATGGACATCGCCCTCGGGGATGATGGGGGAATAGACCTTGGGGCCGAAGCGGACCTGGGAGACGACGGTGCCTCCCCGCTGGGCCATGCCGTGGATTTCGCTCTTTTTTACGTCAAATCCGGCCTCGAGCGCTGCCTCGGATAGGATGTCGGAGGCAAGGATGGTTCCCTGGCCGCCCACGCCCGAAATGAGCACGTTGGTTACGCCGGTCATTTTACCTCCTTGGGAGCCTTGCGGATTGCGGAGACGGGGCAGACCTGAGCGCAGAAGCCGCAGCCTACGCAAAGAACCGGGTCGATCTTGCTGCGCAGCCGCCGTGTCTTGGGATGCGGTTCGCCGGTCTTGGATATTGCGACGCAGCCCACCTTCAGGCACGTTCCGCACGCAACGCAAACGTCAGGGTCGACCTCGTACACGTCACGCTTCTCCCTGATAATCAGGGCGCACGGGGCCTTGGTGATCAGGACGGAGACGCCTTCGGTCGCAAGCGCACTTTGCAGAGCAGCCAGCATAGCCTTGGCGTCAAGCGGGTCAACCGTGGCGATGTTCTGCACTCCGATTGACTTGCATAAGGCGACAAGATCGACCTCGGTAGCCGTCTCGCCCATAAGGGTGTGGCCGGTGCCCGGATTTTGCTGGTGGCCGGTCATAGCGGTAATGCGGTTGTCGAGTATCATGACGGTGATGTTGGACTTGTTGTACACCGCGTTCATCAGGCCGGTGATTCCGCTGTGGAGGAAGGTGGAATCGCCGATGACTGCGACGGTCTTCTTGCTTATCTCGGGGCCGACTGCCTTTTCGAGGCCATAGGCGTGGGATATGGACGCGCCCATGTTCTGGCAGGTGTGGAGCGCGCTGAGCGGGGGCATCATACCGAGCGTGTAGCAGCCTATGTCGCCGGTTACATTGACATCAAGCTTGCGCAAGGTGTAGAAAACGCCCCTGTGCGGGCAGCCCGGGCAGAGCGTTGGGGGCCTGCCGGGGATCTTGGCTTTGACGGAAATTGCGCGCGGGGTCGGGAAGTCGGCCTTGAAGACGCCTGCTTCCTTGAGGCCCTTTGCCACTATGTTCGCGTTAAATTCGTTTACGGCGGGGAAGTACTTGCGGCCTTCACAGGCAATTCCAAGTGCCTTGATCTCGTTTTCGAGGAAGGGCTCGTTTTCCTCGACCACAATTACGCGGCCTACGCGCGCGGCAAAGTCGCGCACGAGTTTCTCAGGCAGCGGCCAGGTCAGGCCGAGCTTGAGTATGCAAGCATTGGGCAGGAGTTCCTTAATGTATTGGTAGGAAATCCCCGAGGTGATGAAGCCTACGGACTTGTCAGGGCCTTCCTCGATGCGGTTAAGGGGGCTGGTCGCGCCCATCTCTGCGAGGGTCTTGAGGCGCTTCTCAACCTCGATGTGCATCAGGCGGGCGTGGGCGGGAATGACCACGTTACGGCGGATATTCCGCTCGTACCCCTTGACTGGATGCTCCACACGTTCGCCGAGGGTCACGATGCCGGTGGAGTGGGCGACACGGGTCGTTGTGCGCAGCAGCACAGGGGTATCGAGCTTCTCGGAAAGATCGAGGGCCTCGATCATGAAGTCCTTGCACTCCTGGGAGTCGGAAGGCTCGATGACCGGGATCTTGGCGGCGCGGCCGAAGTGTCGGCAGTCCTGTTCGTTCTGGGAGGAATGGCAGCCGGGGTCATCGGCGACGATGAACACCAGCGAACCCTTGGCTCCGATATAAGCGATTGAGAAAAGCGGGTCAGCAGCCACGTTGAGGCCGACGTGCTTCTGGGCGCATATCGAGCGCGCACCGGCCATTGACGAACCGCTGACGACCTCCGCGGCGACTTTTTCGTTAGGAGCCCACTCGCAGTAAATGTGGCTCTTGTAGGATTCGGCGATGTACTCGAGGATTTCGGTGCTCGGGGTGCCGGGATAGGCGGAAGCGACGCGCACACCGCCTTCGAAGGCTCCACGGGCGAGGGCTTCGTTGCCGGACATAATCCGTTTGTCCATCTATGTCCTCCTAAGACGTTACTTTGTGGAACTGGGCGTAGACACAAGCGAGTGCGATGGAGTCGAGCTTTACGTCGGCAGTGTCGGAACGAGAGAGCAGGACGATGGGAACGCGCGCACCGACGATTATGCCGGAGCAGCGATATGAGGCACAGTAGATGAAGGCCTTGCCCAGAACATTGCCGGAGACGAGTTCGGGGACGATCAGGACATCGGCTGCGCCCGCGACTCCGTTTGTCGGGTATTCCTTGGCCTTTACCGCGAACTGAGACAACGCAAGGTCAATGGCCATGGGGCCTTCGACGAGGCAGCCCGAGATATCGCCCTTTTCGTTGCGCTTTTTCATCTCTGCGCAAAGAAGGGTGGAAGGGATCTTGGGATTTTCCACCTCGACGGCCGAGAGGCAGGCTACTTTCGGGCGGGTGATGCCCAGGGAGTGTGCAACCGCTACGGCGTTCCTGACGATAGCCGCGAGCATGTCCGCATCGGGAGCGATATTCAGTCCCGCGTCCGACATCAGCAGCCAGCGGTCCAGGTTGGTTGCGTAAGCGACCATCACGTGGCTGAGCACTGAGCCTGTGCGAAGGCCGTTTTCCTTATCGAGAACGCCCTTCATAAGTGCCGCGGTGGGCAAATGGCCCTTCATCAGCATTGAGGCGCGACCCTCCCGGACGAGAGTGGCCGCGATTCTGACGGACTCTTCGGGCGATTGGGAAGGGATAAGCGTTGAGGGCGCAGGTTTCAGGCCGACCGTAGCGGCGGCGGCCAGGATCTTGTCAGGATTGCCGATGAAGAGGGAATCGGCGACGCCTTCGTGATGAGCCTTGACGCAGGCTTCTATCACTTCGTGGTCACCGGCCTCGACAACGGCGAGGGTCTGGCGGTTGGCGCCCATCGCTTGGGCATGCAGGGCGGAGTAGTCCTTAAGCACGGTTCACTCCTTGCGCAGACTGTTGAGAACCTTGAATTTCGCGGGATCTTCGAGCCGGGCGCGGAGAGAATCCTCGGCTGAGTAGTCGCGCGGGGTCTCTTCGCCGCGGAGAACGCGGAGCGCGCCCTCAGCCATGGCGATGAGCTCGTCCTCGCCGGGGAGGACATAGATGGGCGCGAGGAACTTGATACGGCGCACAAGGGGCTCGGTGAGATATTCCGCGTTCGCGAGCCCTCCTGTTATGAATACGCACTGGACATCACCGGACATCGAGGCGGCAAGCGCGGCAATTTCCTTGGCAATCTGCAGAGCGCATGCCTCGACGACAAGTGTGGCCGTCTTGTCGCCGGACTCGATGCGACGGCGTATCTCGCGGCCATCGTCTGTGCCGAGATAGCCTATGAAGCCCGACTGGGTTCCGAGTTTCTTCCTGAGCTGGTCGGGGGTGTACTTGCCGCTGAAGCACATTTCCATTACCGCTGCAATTGCCAGGGTGCCCGCGCGCTGGGGCGAGAAGGGACCATAGCCCATCAGGCCATGATTGGCGTCAATGGCCTTGCCCTTTTCGAACGCAGCCATTGAGATTCCGCCGCCGAGATGGCATCCGATCATGTTGATGTCGCTGAAAGGCTTGCCGACTTGTGCTGCTGCGTGACGAGCCTTTGCGCGCAAGTTCAGGGAGTGCATGAGGGAGACACGCTCGACCTCGGGGACGCCGGAAAGCCGCGTGAGAGGGATGAAGTCGTCTGTTGCGATGGGGTCAATTATGAAGGCGGGCGCGCCAGCACGACGGGCAACGGAAAGTGCAAGGGAGGCGCCGAGATTGGCTATGTGTTCTGAGCCATAATACTTTAGTGAGTATTCAGCAAGGTCTTCGAGCATAGCATCGTTGACACGATACGTTCCGCCGGGAAGAGGTTTCGTCATCCCACCGCGACCGACGACGGCTGACAGGTCGGAGACTTTGACGCCCGAACGGCCGAGAAATTCCTCAATCACGCCTGCGCGATATTCGCTCTGGTCGGAGACGCGCTTGAAGCTCTTGAGTTCCTCGGGGTTGTGGTCAATTTTCAGTACGTGGAGGGCTACGGCGTCGGAGAAGACGCCAACCTTGGTGGAAGTCGAGCCGGGGTTGATACACAGGATCAGATATGGCTCGGACGCCATCGGCGCTCCTTTCGTTTTGGCGACTGTGCTGAAATCGTGACGAAAAGCGCGAGTGGACTCCGAAGTATTATGCCAGACGTTTGCAAAAAAGGATACGGGGGGATGCAAAAGGAGAAGGAATCGCGAGACATTGTGAAATGCTGCCACGCCAAGGAGCGAGGCTGCATATGCGAAACAACGAAGATGCGCTTA
>JBAZOJ010000236.1:0-5512 GCA_041648755.1 Candidatus Brocadiia bacterium | reverse complement strand
GCGGTTTCGAGCCTCTTGAGGTCGACCGGAGCCTTTTCGGCGGGCTTGTCCTCGGGCTTTTCAGCGGGCTTGTCCGTAGCCTTGGGGTCGCCCTTCTTGTCGCCCTTGTTGATATCAACACCCTTGTCGGCCAACTGGGCGAGGATCGGGAAGACAATCCCCTGGATGGTGTGGAAGTACTTGGTCACGACGACATTGTACTTTTTGTCCTTGGAATGCAGAAGGAAGTACATCAGCGCCCAGCCGTGGTCATAGGCGAAGCGGCCTATCTGGTAGTACTGCGCCTGGGTCATCTTGACCAGTTCGGGCATCTGCAATTGCTTGCCGGAACGGATGGCGGCGCGGACACTGTTTTCGCAGTCCTGGTTCACGTTGCCGATGGCGAGCTTCCACGAGTCGCCAACAACGGCGCCGTTGAAATACTCGGCCATACCCTCGTTGAAGGCGATGTGGAAGGAAACGCGCGGGCCGCCCACGAACTCCTGGAGGAACTGGTGCGTGCCCTCGTGCGCGAGTACTCCGGCGGTCAGGCGCTTCCAGCCCATATTGAAGAATGCGATTTCGCCCTGCTCCGGGCTGTACCAGGCGGCGGCGCCGCCAATGCCCTGGTCACCGGCGTAGTTGCTGAAACTCTCGTAGTCCTTGAAGTACTTGATGAGGAATCTCTTGTGCTGCTTGACGGGGCGCATCTCCTCAAGCTCGGGAATCGGCTGCATCACCTTGACGTGCGCGGCGTGTAGCATCTCTATGCGCTGACCGAACTCCTTGACGCGCTCGTCGGACTTTTCGTTGTACTGGATGAAGTAGTTCGCGGTTTTGCAGGCTTTCCAGCCGGGGGCGAGATCGTACTTATCCTCGACGGGGTCGCCCTCCGAGCCCTTTTTCTTCTCAACGTAGGCAAAGGTCTTGGAACTGTCGATTACGGCCTGAGCATAAGGCTTCATAGCGGCATCGTACAAATAGGTCAGAAGGAAAGAGCCATTGGGATTGTTGGCGACGAAGTAGAAAATCGCCCATATCGTTGTCCCGTCCCACCACTTCTGGCTTCGCTCGTAGTGCAGACAGATCATCTTGGTCTTCCGGCAACCCAGGCGCACTTCGGTACGATCAATCAGCTCGCCGCAGTTCTTGGTCCGCGCGAACTCCCTGGCCATCTTCTCGGCACTTTCCAAGTCGTCGGGTTTCAGCTTGAACATGCGGAAGGTGCCGCCGTTGCTTTCCTTGTTGATGAGGAGAGGGATGATCTCCTTGTCTTCGAGGAGCTTGCGCTGCTCCTCGCTGATGTCAAGAGCTTCATAGTCCGTGGAGGGCGGAATTGGCTGGCTTTCCCAGCGTTTGGGCAGGGAGATCTTGAAGCCGTAATCCTTGTCTGTGTATGGGTCCTGCAGTTCGCCATACGCGGGCGAAGTGAGCACGGCAAGGATCACCGCAAGCAGCAGGATTTTTCGCATTGGTCTCATCCGGAACCCTCCGGGGAGAAGGCTTTTCGTGAACATATTCACATTTCAGACGGCGCGCGGGGGCGGAAGTCCCACAAAACGATGCAAAATCACGCAGCCGTCTATTTTAAATTACCGTACCCAATGGAGGCCGTTACTTCATTTCCTTCAGGGTTATCGCGACAATCAGCTCCTGGCCGTCGAAGTTGCCAAGGCTGACGCACAATGTTGCGCCCACCTTGATCTCGATATCGGCCTTCAGGAGGGACGTTGTCTTGTCGTCTTTTTTCTGGAGGATGTTCAGGTTGCCGGTAAGAGTGCTGTCCACGCACTTGCTGCCTTCGAACTCCAGGGACAGCTTCTGCGCGCCGAGGTCGGTCGAGGCTTTCTTGCCAATGGTCGCATCGATGCTCACAGAGTTGTTCAGAGTGAACACGTTGTTTGTTGTGGCGCTGCGCAGGGCGGCGGCGATGTCTTTCAACTCGTCGGGGATTTTTTCCTTGTCCGCCTTCTTGGCGTACACATTGCGGATAAGGAATTTCGCGGTGTCGGCCTTCTTGGGCTTATTCTCGGCCCCCGCGTACGGAACAGCCATCAGCACGGCCGCGAGTATTAGAAAAACAAGCGCTTTGTTCAAGGGTGGCTCCTATTTCTTTGGCCCCTCATCGGGCGGGCGGGAGGTCAACCTGATGACCGTTGTCCCGGTGTCGGGGTCAACGGTAACGGTATAATCGGTTCCCTTAGGGGTTTCTACATTTGAGACGGTTACGTCGTTTTCGGGGCGGCGCGTTATCCGGATGACAGCGTAGTTGTCGCCTTCCGGCCCGATGGTAATGGCCCCGCTGTCGGATGTCAGGTTATTGAGGATCACTCCGGCGGTGGAACTTCCGCGGTGGAAGCCCCAGTTGAACGAGAGAAACGCAACCAGCAGCAGCGCGGCAACAGCACCGATGGCGTAACGCACCCGGGTAAAACTGACGTAGCTCCCCACCACTTCGGAGAAACGGGGCTCGGGGGATTTTTCGTACGCAACGCGCACCTTGGTTGCGAGCGACTTGAGCTTGGCATCATCGAATTGGGGCTGGGCGGCGGCGACGGCGGCCTTAAGCGAATTGATGTCGGCGAGTTCGGCACGGCAGGAAACGCATTGTTCGAGGTGCCGCTCAACGCTCACGGCGCGGCCGGGAGGCAACTCGCCGTCAGCATAAGCCGACAGCAGGCGCCGAATGGAATTGGTGCACTTTTCACGTGTCATATTTTCTCCTTCTCGAGGAGAGCCCTCAGTTTTTCGCGTCCGTAGAACAGCCTGCTCATCACGTTCCCCTTTGTTGTTCCCAGGATAGTGGCGATTTCCTCGTAGGAAAGGCCTTCGATGTCCTTGAACCTGATAACGACGGAGTACTTCTGGGGAAGCAGTTCCAGGCACTTACGAACGGACTTCGCCCGTTCCTGGCGAAGCATCTGTTCCATGGGCTCCTTACCATCCTCTCTCATGTTCTGCGCTTCGGCTTCGACATCCGGGTCGTCGCTGTCGTCGTCCACTTTATGTTGGACGAAGTGTCGGCGCTTTCTCCCGATATCCATGGCTGCGTTGTAAACGATCCTGTACAGCCAGGTAGAGAAGGAGGACCGCCCGCTGAAGCGCTCAAGGTTACGAAGAACTTTTACGAAGGCATCCTGAGCTGCATCGTAAGCATCAGCCTCGTTTCCAAGCACGGTGTAGGCGATCCTCACCGCGGTCTTGGAATGCCGGTCGACCAGCTCGCTCAGAGCTTCCCGGTCGCCCTTCAGGAACCGTTTTATCAGTTCCGCGTCGGATCCTTCGTTTACTCTCTCCATAACTTTGACGCACCTCGCGCGCTTTTCTTATAATAGTCCCCAGGGGCCGGGCTTCAATTCAAAACGCTTGGTTGAATCCGGACAGAGACCGCATAAAATGCCCCGGACGCTTTCGTCAGAAAAGGAGTCATCAATGGCCGACCGCAGGTACACCAAGTCTCACGAGTGGGTTTCGGTTGACGGCGACATAGCCGCATTCGGCATATCAGACCACGCGCAGCACGAACTCGGCGACATCGTGCACGTCGAGGCACCCGATGCAGGCACGGCCGTGCAGGCCGGTTCGCCCTTCGGCAGCGTCGAGTCCGTCAAGGCCGCTTCCGATATCTACGCCCCGATGAGCGGCGAGGTAGTCGAAGTCAACGACAAGCTTGCCGATGCCCCTGAACTCCTGAACAAGGACGCGCACGGCGAAGGCTGGATCGTAAAGGTCCGCATCTCCAAGCCGGCAGAATTGAACCAACTTCTTACCGAAGAGCAGTACCAGAAGCTGATCTCCGAATAACGGAGGAACACCATGTCTTACCTGCTGCATACCGACGATGAGCGTCGGCAGATGCTCGCCGCCATTGGCGTCGGGAAAATGTCCGACCTCTTCACGGATATCCCGATGGGTATCCGGTCTCCGGCCCTCGATATCCCCGGGCCGCTGTCCGAGACCGAAATCCGAAATGAACTTAACCGCCTCGCGGCCCTGAACTCGGGCTCCTCCTGCTCGATTTTCCTCGGCGCGGGCTCGTACAACCACTTTTCGCCCGCCGCCCTGCCCTACATCGTCAAGCGGAGCGAGTTCTACACGGCCTACACCCCCTACCAGCCCGAAATCAGCCAGGGAATGCTGCAGGCCATCTTCGAGTACCAGACGATGATGTGCGAACTCACGGGGCTCGACGCCTCCAACGCCTCGATGTACGACGGCGCGACCGCGATGTACGAGGCCGCCATCATGTCCATGCGGGCCACGAAGATGCGCATGCGCGTCCTGATCGATGAGGGCGTCAGCCCGATCTACCGGCGCGTCCTGGGCTCGTACGCGGGCAACCTTGACTTCGATTTCGTCACCGTTCCTCACAAGAACGGCCGCACCGACGTCGAGGCGATCAAGGCCAAGCTGGGCCCGGAAATCGCCTGCGTGATAGTATCCAACCCCAACTTCTTCGGCATAGTCCAGGACTTCACGGCGCTGTCCGAGGCAGTCCACGCCGCGGGAGCGTTGCTGGTAATGTCCGTCAACCCGATAGCTGCCGCGATCGTCAAGTCGGCAGCCACGATGGGCGCGGATATAGCCCTGGGCGAAGGCCAGCCACTGGGAAGCCCGATGTTCTTCGGCGGGCCCTATATCGGATTTTTGACCGTGAAGGAAGCCTTTGTCCGCACGATGCCCGGGCGCATCATCTCGGAGACCGTTGACCGCGACGGCAAGCGCGGCTTCGTGATGACACTGCAGACCCGCGAGCAGCACATCCGCCGCGAAAAGGCTACGTCCAATATCTGCAGCAACCAGGGCCTTATCGCCCTGACCGCGTCCGTGTTCCTGTCTCTTATGGGCAAGCGCGGGCTGGTCGAGATGGCGCAACAGAACGTGGCCAAGGCCGAATACGCCAAGGGCGTGCTTACCGCGCTGAAGGGCGTGGCCCTGAAGTTCCACGAGCCCACTTTCAACGAGTTCGTCATCACTCTCCCCGATCGCGCCGAGGGCACACTGAAGCGCCTTGCCGTGGAGAACAAGATCATCGGCGGCCTTGCGCTCGGGAAGTACTTCACGGGTATGGATCGCGACGTCCTTGTGTGCGTCACCGAGATGAACTCCAAGGGCGCCATCGACGCCTACGCCGCCGCACTCGGGAGGTTGCTATGAAACTGATATTCGAAAAGAGCGTTGCCGGCCGCAACGGCGTGGCATTGAGCCCGCTTGACGTGCCCGCTGCCGACATCAACAAGCTGTGGCCCGCATCTGTAATCCGCCACGAGCCACCCCGACTGCCGGAGATCGGCGAGGTTGACGTGGTCCGCCACTTCACCGCGCTGTCACGGCGTAATTACGGCGTTGACAACGGCTTCTACCCGTTGGGCTCGTGCACTATGAAGTACAACCCGAAAATCAACGAAGAGGCCTGCGACCTGTACGGATTTGGCGGCCTGCATCCGCTGATGCCCGAGGAAGGCTGCCAGGGCGCGCTGGAAGTTCTGTACCGGATGGAGCGCTTCCTTTGCGAGATCTCCGGGATGAAGCG
>JBAZOJ010000235.1:0-5543 GCA_041648755.1 Candidatus Brocadiia bacterium | reverse complement strand
GAGGCCGATTGACTTCGCAGACGCATCGCGCCTCTTCGGTGCCGTGGAAGAACTCGACCCCAGTGTCTCGCCGATCCCGTCCGAGGGCCTGTCCCTCGACAGCGGAGGCAGGTTCACTGCGCGTGTTGTTGGCGAAACGGGGAACCGAAGCAGGTTGTTGTTGTTCGTCGAAGGTGGGATGCTGGGCAGCTCGCCACTTTCCTCGGATTTGCTCGCGGAGCTTTTGCTGGATTGGCCATGCGACAAGCCTCTGAGCAAGGAAGCCCTGAGGAATTCCATGGGTTTACAGGTGATGTCTCGCCCCATGCGTCAGACAGGGGTACTGCCTTGGCCCTCAATTGCCGCGGTTGAACTTGTCTTTGCTGCCGAGTGTACCGGTGCCGCTGTTCGGTGGGCAAAACGCGCGCTGTCAGAAACAGCAAAGTCCGACTTCCGAAGTACTGCTGATATTTCTGAGTTTTCAGTTGTCCGCGAAGCAATGTGGGGGAAATCGGTCGCCGAGCAAATCGTCAGGTGTCCCCTCAGGGCTTATAGAACTACTGCCGTGGTCTTCGCTGAATCGGGGCGTGGAATCTCCAAGGGGCTACCCATCGAAATCCCATCTCCTTCCTGGCCGCTGACGATGGCGCGGTTCGAGGGAGAATTGAACCGGTTTTCCGGTTGCATCGCCAGCATGCCCGACGTTGCGGGCTATCAGGCGCCACTTACGGCAGTACTGGCGAGGATCAGGGGAATACTGAGCGAGACACATAACTACAGGACTCCGATCGCGAATGCACATACCACACCGTTTGGCTCGATCATCGTCATCGGAGGTTTGACAGCCGAAGCGGGGCAGGGCATATCGTCCGTGGATCTGGTGCGCAAGTATGTTCAGAGCCTTGTAGAAAAGGGAATCGATGACCAGGAACTGCTGGCCCTGAACTCGATTCTGAGAAGCGAGATGGAGAGTGCGCCCAGTGAGGTCGACCGCCTATGGTGGTCGCTGCGTTTTGGACCTCGCGAGGCTTTTCCCTTGCCACCCGATCCGCGGTTGGACCGGATTTCGATTGGTGTTGTTCTGAGCAGATTCATCGAGCCCACCATTTTCCCTGCAGCCGCGAAGAACCAATGAAAGAATCCTACCAGGCCCGCCACTGCAAGCTGAGAATCCGTGAAAAGATGGCCGGTCGACGAATTGACGCCTATCTCGCCGCGCGCTTCGGCAAGTACTCGCGCAGTTTCTTTCAGAAGCTGATCAAATCCGGCGGAGTCCTTCTGGACGGCAGGCCGGTTTCGAAGTCCACACCATTGAGGGCGGGATTCGAGATTGTCCTTACTCTTCCAGCCATCGACAAGCATATCATCGCGCAAGAAATGCCCTTAGACATACTCTACGAGGATGACGTGATGCTTGCCATCAACAAGGATCCCTACGTGGTGGTTCACCCCGCCAGAGGGAACTGGTCAGGCACCGTGATAAACGCAGTGTTCGGCAAGTACAGGGACAAGATCGAGACCGTGCCGGGCTTCTACCCCAAGGTTGTTCACAGAATCGACAAGAACACCAGCGGATTGCTGTTGATTGGCCTTACCGAGAAAGAACACGCTGCCCTGGCAACGCAGTTTGAGTTCCGGCGCGTCCGGAAGTTCTACTGGGCGTTGGCCACCGGGGTAATCGGACCCGATGAAGGAGAGATCGACATTCCTATCGGCTTGTCGGAGGATGACGACTCGACGATGGCGATTCACGGCGAAGAAAGCAAGGAATGTCTGACTTGGTTCAGAGTAGTGGAGAGGTTCAAGGGATACACGCTGATCGAGGTTGAACTGAAGACCGGACGGACGCACCAGATACGCGTACACCTTTCCGCGATCGGACATCCTCTTGCCTGTGACGAGGAATACGGGGGCGGCGGGGCGATTTTCCCCCAGGATATTCTGGGACCGGATTTTGAGGATATCGAGCCGGTTCTTGACAGGCAGGCTCTGCACTCCCATACGATCGAGTTTTCGCATCCCGTTACCGGCGCGAGAATGGTTCTGAATGCCCCGTTGAAGGCCGACCTGTCGAAGACCGTCGACCTATTGCGCAAAGGCTCGCAATAGGCCGATTGGGATTTGACACCATACAGCATTCGTGGTAAAATCGGTTCGTTCACCTTAGGAGGAATTATGCGCACTCGCTTTATCGCGGTTGCCTTGGCCATGGCCTTGGCTTCCCTGGCATTTGCTTCCGCAGCCCATGCCGTCCCGAAATACGGCCAGTACTTGGTGTACGACAGCAAAATGAACTTCGACCCGGACGGCAACTATCGCTGGGTGGAGTTGTTCGACGATGAGCATCAGAACTACGCAGGCCCTGCTATCGAGGATCCTGCGCTGAGCGTTCATGGAGGCGTTGCGCGGGCTCAACTCCCGTTCACCTTTGAGTACTATGGTAAGAAGTTCGACAAGGTGTACATCGGCGCCTCGGGGTTCGTTGGCTTCGCCATGCCGGACTACTACAACTGGAGCCCGACGAATATCCCCAACGACTACATCGAATACAGCATCGCGGCCTTCTGGAGCGATTTGTACCCCTTCAATCCTGCGGAGGATTCAGGGAACGGTACGATAGGCTACCAGACGTATGGCACGTACCCGAACCGTCGTTTCGTGGTCGAGTGGTACTATGTCGCCCTCGGAGAGAGCTACACTGACTATGTCACATTCGAGTGCATCCTTATCGAAGGTTCTAACGAGATCGTATGCAACTATGCCTATATGAGCGGGCCGAATACGCTTGGTGGCTCATCCGTGGTGGGCCTGAACACCAACTATGAGCAGAGCAGCCTTGAGTACTCGGCATTCACATCCTTCATGGACGAGTATTCTGCATACGAAGGCTATACGGTCTTGTTCAGCCCGCATCTCAGCCAGTGGCGGCCATTGGCGGGAAACATCGCCATAAGCGACACATATGGCATGGGTGAAGTGGTGGACTCGAGCACCTCTCAGGAAGTGAACGGGATGACCTACGTCGCAACCGCACAGGATACGACGGTCCAAGTGCGCAAGATATCGAGCAACGATGGTGAAGAAGCGAGCTACTACATGCCCAGCCCGCTTGATGTTGTGTACAGCAACATCGGATACATGTCGACGATCTACCCCCAGAAGGTGTTTGCGTTCAACGCGGGGCAAGGCGAAGCGCCTATCGTGGTCATATACGGCTATTACAGCTCATATTATCCCAGTAAGGTTGACCAAGGCTCCGGAGGGCTATACGGTAGTCGCATTTGGGTTGGCAGGTGGAACGGCAGCAATTGGGAAGAAGTTGGTTACGGTTCTCTTGGCGCGAATGGAATCGTGGATCCGAACAATTTCTACCTTGAGGCTTGCTCCTCTTCATTCGACTACAGCAACGGCAAGTTGGGCGTGGCCTTTGTCGCGTCAAGTTTCGGATCAGAGAACCTGTACTACACCGAGTACTATGATGGATCATGGATTGCGGTGGACAACAGCCTTGATACCCTGGGAATTACCGGCTTTGCCAGCTCCGCGCAGGCGATAAAGGAGAACCGCAAGAAAGACATGCCGGCCGCCTTGGATGGAAGAGCACTGTATTGCGCACTTGCTTATGGTCCCGGCTCGGAGCCCTGGATACTGTACAGCTATTACCCCGGCGGGTTCTACAATCGGCTCAGCATCGTCCGTCACTTTGACGGATGGAACGACCAGAGCATGAATTTCGAGTTCCCGACATGGTGTTCTGACAACCTTTCATTGGCTATTGCAGGCAATCAGGTTTTGGCATTTGTTACCGTCCTGGGCTCGGAAGGGAACACGAACTACTTCTATCCGATCCTGTGCAGCGATGCTACGGCCGAGTATCTGCAGTGGAATGGCCTGTCGATGCCGTACACCGGGTTCGGGGAATGTCGGCCGTACTGCATGTTTGACTTCAAGAATCGCCCCGTTGTGCTCACCACGAGCAGTTCCGGCATGGAAGGCGGATTCTACAATCTCACCGTTTGGCGTTACGAGGACAGCAACTGGGCGCCGCTCAGCATGAACAAGGACTTTGGCGGTCTGGCCTATCGTGCGTGGTCGATCTACGCACCTTCGATTGCTCCGGATCAGGTCGGCAACCCGATGGTTGCTTTTGAACTGTATGGCCCCGAAAGCTACAACGGCATTATGCTGCTCTTCCGCTATGAGATCGACATGAAGGTCCCTGAAGACTTGATGTACGGTCCTGCGTACATTGTTCACAAGCAGGGCGTGAACATGACCACCAATCGCGTTGACTTCGGGTTCACAGAGGGTGGAATCGATGTTCAGGCGCATTTGTCAGGCCCTGCCGCTGACGAGGCGAACTACTCGACCGAATTCTGGTCTGGCGAGACCTTCTACCTCGACATCTATTCCTACGAGAGAATGGCTGGCGAGTACCCCGGCTTCCTGTCATTCCAGGCAACAGGTGTCCGTTATCCTCCAATGCTGGGATTCTCCCTGCTGAAGCACGACTACGAAGTTGTCCGCAACCTGTACGCGGACGGGCAGGATGAATTCGAAGATCAGCTTTACGACGCCGTTCCTGGCGATGTAATAGTCCTGGCCCCCGGCGACTACTACATGCCAGAGATGGAATCAATGACCAACGGCCTGACGATCATCGCCGAGCTGACAGACACAGTCACATTTACGGATGGCCTGTACCTTTACGGCTCGATTTACATCAATTTCGTCGGCATCCTCTTCACCAACATTTACGACTATGACACGGACTTCGTGGACATCGAGTTCACCGAAGGGCTGCCCGGATACGTGCACTTCACAAACTGCCTGCTGAACTTCAACGAGCAGGGCGGCTTCTACGTATGGGGCAACGGCATGATAGTGATGGACTTCTGCACCTTCCACCAGGTGTACTACTGGGACAAGCCAGCATCACGCAAGCCTTGGATATACAACCATGACAACCTGCTTGTCGAGGCGCACAACTCGATCATCGACATGGATCCTATCGGCGACACCTATTCCAAGATTGTCATGGATTTCTGCGCCTATAGCAGTGATGCGGACATCATGGGCTTCGTTGAAATGAACCAGTGCTATCCGGTTGACGATTTCGGCTTTGCGGATCCCTACTCCGGAGACTTCCACCTTGTCAGCGAGGCTGGCTACTGGTGCTTAGAGTGCAACGACTGGGACTACAGTGAAGGCTATACCTCGGAGCTTCTGGACAAGGGCAATCCTGTGTTCGGAGTCGGCAGCGAGCCGCAACCCAACAACAGCCTTCCGAACCTCGGCGCATACGGTCGAACCGAGCATGCCTCGATGTCACCTTGGCCCACAGAGAATTATTCGTTTGACCTGCCTTCAGGAAGGACGCTCCACAGTTACCAGATAATCTGTCCGCCAGCGGTTCCCACGACATCATACACTGAATACGTCAACGACATCCTGTCACAGTTGGGTGACTATGATCCCTACAAGTACAGAGTCTTCATCTACGACGCGCAAGAGGGAGCCTACCTGGAGCTTCCGGACGTGTACGAACTGCGGCCGGGCATGGC
>JBAZOJ010000234.1:0-5550 GCA_041648755.1 Candidatus Brocadiia bacterium | reverse complement strand
ACTTCAACATCAAGGTGGAGTCAGTTCCCACGAACATAATCGCCGGGGTGTTCGGATTCCAGAAGGCCGAATTCTTCGAGATCGACCAGATCTCGGACAGGGAGTTGCCAAGTGCGTCCCTCTCGTAACGAGCCGAGGCGAAACGTCCCTTCTTCCAAAAAAGAAGTGCTGCCGGACGACCTGCGCGAGATGCGCGAACTGGTCGCATCGCTGGCGCAAAGCGGCGAACTGGCGGAATACGACCATCGGATTGCACGGCTGATATTGCCCAATATCAGGCTGAAAACAGCGCCGACTGCCGAGATGAACCTGAATATCGGCGCAAGCAAGTTCGGCGGTGTGCCCGACCTCCCGGAGCCAATGATGTGGCCCAGAAAATCCGGCAAGCCCTTTGCCTTCCTATGTCAGATTAATCTTGGCGAGTTGCCGCCCGTTCTCAGAGGCTTCCCCCGAAAAGGGCTGTTGAGCTTCTTTCTGGACATGCACGCGTTTGACGATGCCAAGGGCAAGCCACGCGATCATGATTCCTGGCGTGTTCTTTACTTCTCCGACGAAGGACTGGTGCACAAGCGCGTTGTCCCTCCCGCTGATCTTTCTCACAAGTTCGCTGCGGCTGCGATCACGCCCACTGCTGGTTTCAGCCTGCCCCCCTTCGAGTCGCGCGAGGTAGAGGGCCTTGACCTCGGCGTGTGCGATGTGGACCCCTACTTCAGCTTGCTGGACAAGTTCCACGAAGCTCAGGGAATGAAGGAATCCGAGCCCCATCATTGGTTGGGCGGCTATCCCGACCAACTGGGCGGAGACGTCCGGTTGGAATGTGCCCTGGCGGAAGCAGGTTTCTGGAAGGGCTCCGACGACTGGAGCGAGCAGCAGGACGAGCGCGCGCTTGCTGATGCAGGCAACTGGCGGCTCTTGCTTCAGGTGGATTCATCCCCCGATGACGGGATGGACTGGTCCGGTGGCGGAATGCTGTATTTCGGCGCCCGCGCGGTGGAGATTAACGCCGGTCACTTCGACAAGGCTCAGTTGGTCTCCCAATCCGCAGGGCAGGGGGAAGACAGCATCGGATAGACAATCGCACCGTCGGCAGGAGGCCCATGGTGTCGGGCCTCCGCCTCAATCGCAGTACTGGTCCACGGCGATCCGATGCCGATAGAATGGGATGCGATTCAGGAAGCTGGGGGCGTCCCAGCCCCAGTTGCTCCAGCGAAAATCGCGGTCTTCGGCAGAGTTCAATTGGTTGAGATCCTCGGGAGACAGGGGAGCGGTCGCGAAGGTGTAGTCCGAGTCGATTCCCGGGGCATAAAGGAAGGCTGCATGGCCATCGTCGAGCGTCAGCGGGATGGCGACGAAGGCAAACAGGTCTGCATCATCCACGGTCGGCGTGCTCGAGTTCGAGAAATACCTGAACCTGTAGCCGCAGTAAGTGTCCTGCTTCAGGGGCTCCCACTTGTCGGCCGTGAAACTCAGGCTCCCCGGATACGGGAGCTTCTTATCACAGAATGCCTTGCGGGTTTCGGAGACCAGGTCCATCAGCGTCTTCACGGTACACGCATGGTGCGTTCCGGCGAGATCGGAGAAAGTCGGCTCCAGCCAAGTGAGCCTGGGCAGGGCGGAGAGCTTGAGGATGCCCGCGGATGTGAGCTTGCGGGCGCGGGACAAATCCACTTCTTCGAGGTTCGGCATCCTGAGAAGGGCTTCCACAATCGAATCATCCACCGGGTTTCTCTCATAGCCGAAAAGCGTCAGGGATCGCAGGTTCGGCAATACAGCCAGGCGCGAGAGGGAATCGAGCGACTCCAGCCCGTTCACGTCGAGAGTCAAATCCTGTATGCCGGACATCTTCGCGACCTGCTCGACGGCACGCGCGGAGTAGTCGATCGTAAGTGAGGTGATCAAGGGCGACATGCGGGACAGTTTCGCGGCTGCATCGTCGGTCATCCCGCCCGTGACTACGAGTCTCTTCAGGTTGGGAAGCCCGCATACCACCTCAGCCGCTTCGGAATCGAGTGCTTCAGGGAAGCTCCATCGTACATACTTGGGCTCCAGAACGAGAGTCTTGAGAGTCTGGAGGCGTGAGAGAGCCAGGCTGCCAAGAGCCCTGAGAACTCCGAACGTACAGTGCAAAGTGGTCAGGGATTTCATGTTTTCGAAGGCCTCTCCGGTGACTCCATAGCAATCGGCAATGCGGAGTTCTTTCAGATTCGATAACGCTGCCAACAACTGATTATTCCAGTGGCTGAATTGGGCATTGCTGAAATCGAGTTTCGCGAGATTTGGTAGTTTCGCGCACGCAGCCAGGAAATCATGTTCGACATCGACTCGCGTAACGAGCAGACTCTCCAGACTCTGAAGACCGGAAAGCACGTCGTCCCAGCGGGTCACCATGTGATGATCGAACAGGTAGAGCTGCCTCAACTTACCGAGCGACCGGAGCTTGATGGCTTCCTCATTCCCGTACACACCGGAGATAGCCAGCGTCTCGAGGTTCGAGAGCGTGGCGAGCACATCGAACACTTTCGAGTCTCTCCCCAGCCCCACGGATATGTCGGTTATTCTCGGATTTCCTGTCAGAGCTTCCCACTGTTTTTCCCCGAGAGCGCAGCGAGAGAGGGAGAGTCCAGCCTTGCTAGAAGAACTGCACACGGCGGAAAGTGCATCGTCTTCGAACTCGCAGCAATTGAACGCCATCATCTTCAGGCCGGTGCAGCCGTCAAGAGCCCGAATCCAATCGCCCTGTATCAGAAGTGATCTAAACTCGATCTTCTCCAGCCACGGCATCTCTTTCAGGACGGCTGTTTCCCGGGCATCGAGGCGATGGCCGATTATCAGTTTATTCACGTGGCCCGCGATGAGGTGTTCCTGAAGTCGGCCCAGGGATCCGGGCTCGCGGTCCAGTGTTGTCAGTTCCCAGGTCCATCCCGCTGGAATGGTAACCTGCCTTCCCGGCAACATCGGGCAGAGGAACTTCCTGTACGCGGCATTTCCCGGCGCCCATGCGTAGAGGCTGACTTTTTCCCGGGTATCGAAGCTATATCCGCCGCCGGGCTCTTCAGCGGCTGTGAATGACGCAATGAAGCCCAGCAGAAGCAAGGCTAATCCGGCGGCAATTGCGATGCGCATAGCATCCTCCTTGGATTCTCCCCATGTCGTGAGCCAAAACATATCCTGTTGATGTGCACGGAAGTGTGGCAATTGTACTCAGGATATGCACTGTGCAAAGAGCGAGAAAAGGGCAGGGAGGCTGTCAATGTCCCGCATCCGGTCGGGCGTTTTCCGCCTCCCACTCCCTCGGATCGTACCCGCCATTCTTTCCCGTATGCGCGCGCAGCAGTCTAAGCGCCGTGTCGCGTACCGCAGGATCAACATCCAGCAACATCTTCCTAAGATCCGCGATCCCGTCTGTCAGCCCCACTGCCAGCGCCTCGGCTGCAATTCTCCGCAGTCCCGGCTCGGGATGGACGGCAAGCTCTCTGGCGAGCCCAAGGACCTCGCCTGTCATTTTCCCCTTCCTAAGCTGCGCCAGCGTCTGCAGCGCTTCGGCTCTTATCGGGGAACTCCTCGATCCGCGCAACGCATCGATCAGATACTGGTCCACATTTGCTGCACTAACCTCGACACGATTGTGCATCGCCCAGATTCGCAGGCTCTCACATCGCGCCTCGCGCGTGATCGAATCCAGCAACGCCGCTTCCGCAACGGATCCGCCGATCTTCGCCAACGCCTTGGCCGCTGCCAGAACCACATCCGGGCTCTTGTCACCAAGCGCCAGGACAAGCCTGCTGACCGAGTCCTTTCCACCAACCTTCTCCAAGCCCTGCGCGGCGTACTGCCTGACCGTCTTGCCCGGGTCGGATAATGCCGCGCGGAACAATTCCTCCGAAGCCGGATCGCCCAGTTCGACAAGGCATCTCGCTGCATTTATGCGCACCTCGCCATCCGGATCGCTGAGGGCGAAAGTCAGCAACTGCCTGGCATCATTGGGTCGCGCTGCGAGAGCGGCACTGACCGCGGCGGCCCGCACTGTTCGATCGGGATCCTCGATCGCCTTGCGGATCAGTGGCGCAGCATCCCGTCCGCAAATACCCAGTCCGGCGACCGCAGCCCTGCGCACCGCGCCGTCGGGGTCCGCAGCAAATTGGCTCATTATTGCCAGGACGCGCTTGTCCTTGCACGAGCCCAACCAAGTCAGCGCAAATACACGGGTGAATGAGCGCTTGGTGTCCTGCGCAAGTGCAGCGAATCGGTCAAAAGCGTCCGGTGGCGATACTCGCGCAAGATACTGGAACATCAAATCCGCATTGGCGGAGTCTCCTTCCATCGCAAAGGCTTCGAAAGCCTTGTCGAAGGCCGAAGGGTCTGAGCATTTCGCCAGCAAAAGAAGCGCGGTTTTCCTTGCGTCAGGTTTTCCCCGCAACACCGCAGTTGTGAACAACTCAGGAAGGATATCCCCTTTCAGCAAAAACGCCGTTCTGACAGCTTCCGCCCTGATAGTCCCGACGGAATCGTCTATGACCTTCAGGATCTTCCCAGCCACGCTGGAAGCTTCAAAACAACGCAGTCCCACGACCGCCTTGCCCCGGACCTGAGCGTCCGGATCGGCGCACATCTGCGCGAGATTGGCGACCATCAGCTCGTTCCCCAGAAAGCACAATGCCTCTACGGCTTTCTCCCGTATGCGGCGGTCCCGGTCCTCCAGCAGGCTGGATACGTCTTGTGAATCGGGTGTAGAGCCGATGTATCGCAGAATGGCCAATGCCGATATCCGGGTTTCGACATCCCGGATTGTCAGGCAGGTCTTGCAGAACGCCACGAGCCCGCCACGCAGATCGGGGGGGATGAATGCCGCTGCATCCTTGCGAGCCCCTGCAATTGCTTCCTTGATATCCTGCTCCGGCGCGAGTCCCCTGAAGAGGCTCGGGAAATATTCGCGGTCTATTCCTGCAAATTGCAGGGCAAGGCAGGCGATTGTCAGGCTTCTCAACGTGTTCCCTGATCCTCCCTGCTCCCACAGCAGCAGCGCCCTGCGAATTCCCGGAACGCCCAACCGCGCAATGGCGAAAAGGGATTCGCTGGCGACAGCTTCATCGTCATCATTGAACGCTTCGGACAGCGCATCCAGCGCGGAGGGGTCGCCTATCCTGCCCATGACCCACACCAGCTTACGGCAGAAAGGCCCGTCGGCCTCCGTGTCACTTGCACGAAAGACTTTCACTATTTCGGGAAGGGCAGAGCTGTCGAGTTCGGCCAAGGCAACGATAGGTGGGTCGATCCTGTCATCCCGGCTTGCCGCGATGAGCAGTTGCTCCACGGGTGGCGGCTCGATACTTCGCAGTCCCAGCCTGGCGGATGCCGATATGTCCTTGTCTTTATCGTACAGAGCCCTGATCAGGGCCGGAACTGCCTGCTCCGGGCTGCGTTTCAGGATTTCCTGGGCTGCGTTTGGTGTCCAGAATGCGGCCTGGGTATCGCCAGGAGCGGGCACATACAGCGCCGGGATCCGGGCGGAGCATAGAGGGATAATGAGCGCAATATCCTGCTTCAGTTCGC
>JBAZOJ010000233.1:0-5567 GCA_041648755.1 Candidatus Brocadiia bacterium | reverse complement strand
AGTCGCTGGCGACGGCACCACTACCGCCACCGTCATCGCCGAGGCCATCTTTGAGGCTGGCCTGAAGAATGTCGTTGCAGGCGCAAACCCCATCGAGCTCAAGCGCGGCATAGACAAGGCCGTAACAGCCATTATCGCGGAGTTGCACAAGCACTCCATCCAGATTTCCGGAACCAAGGATATCGAAAACGTCGGCTCTGTCGCCGCCAACAACGATCGCGAGATCGGCCACAAGATCGCCGAGGCGATGGAGCGCGTTGGCAAGGACGGCGTCATCACCGTCGATGAGAGCAAGACCATCGAGACCATCGTTGACTGGGTCGAGGGTATGCAGTTCGACCGCGGCTACATTTCCCCGTACTTCGTCACCGACGCCGCAAACATGAAGTGCGTCCTTGAAGAGCCCTACATTCTCGTTTACGAGAAGAAGCTCACCAACATCAAGGATATGATCACAGTTCTTGAGGCCGTTGTCCAGGCCGGAAAGCCCCTGCTCATCATTGCCGAGGACATCGAGGGCGAAGCCCTGGCCACACTGGTTGTGAACAAGCTCCGCGGCTCCTTCAAGTGCGCAGCGGTCAAGGCCCCCGGCTACGGGGATCGCCGCAAAGCGATGCTCGAGGACATTGCGGTCCTCACCGGTGCGACTGCCGTTTTCGAAGATCTCGGAATCAAGCTCGATTCCCTCAAGCTCACCGATCTCGGCGTTGCCGAGCGCGTGGAGATTGACAAGGATAACACCATCATCATCGCAAACCTTGACGAGCCCGGCAAGCGCGAGAAGATTAACGCCCGCGTTGCTCAGATCCGCGCCGAAATCGAAAACAGCACAAGCGATTACGATCGCGAGAAGCTGCAGGAGAGGCTCGCGAAGCTGGCTGGCGGCGTAGCGCAGATCAAGGTCGGCGCGGCCACCGAAGTTGAGATGAAGGAGAAGAAGGCGCGCGTCGAAGATGCAATGCACGCCACTCGTGCTGCCGTCGAAGAAGGCATCCTTCCGGGCGGCGGAGTCGCGCTGCTGCGCGCATCGCACATCCTTGACGGCCTGAAGCTCGAAGGCGACCAGAAGACCGGCGCGCTCATCGTCAAGCAGGCGCTGACAGCCCCGATTATGCAGATCGCCGACAACGGCGGAATCAACGGCGCTGTCGCGGTTCAGAACGTATTGGCCAAGAAGAGCGCTCACTGGGGCCTCAATGCCGCCACCGGCGAGTACGAGGACCTGGTCAAGGCAGGCATCATCGACCCGACCAAGGTCGTGCGCTTTGCCCTGCAGAACGCCGCTTCGGTGGCAGGAATCCTCCTGACGACCGACGCGCTTGTCGGAGACATCCCCAAGAAGGATGACAAGCAGCCCGCTGCTCCCGACATGGACGATATGGACTACTAATGTTCGGAAACCACGCGTAAGTGAGAGTCCGGCCGGCCTTTCAACCGGCCGGGCTTTTTTAAATGGCAAACAGACCGCTCCGCGACTTCTACGAGATCCTCGGCGTCCAGCGTACCGCGACGCCTGAGGAGATCAAGAACGCCTATCGCAAGGCAGCCTTCAAGTACCATCCTGACCGCAACCCTGGCGACGGGGAAGCGGAGGAGAACTTCAAGGAAGCCGCCGAGGCGTATGAGATACTGCGCGACGACAACAAGCGCTCGCGCTATGACCGGTTCGGCCGCGAAGGTCTGCGCGGGCAGATGCCCAACTACTCCAGTTCCGAGGATGTGTTCAGCGTCTTCGACGAGATCTTCGGCGGCGGATTCTTTAACGGATTTTCCGGCGGACGCAGGAGTTCCGGGCCGCAGCCCGGCGCCAGCCGCAAGGTGCAGGTTGAGATAACGCTGGAAGAAGTCTCCAAGGGCGCAAAGCGCGAAATGCAATATCGTCGCCTGGAAGCCTGCGAGCAATGCAAGGGCTCCGGCGCGACGAAGGGCTCGGGCTCGGCCAAGTGTCCCACCTGCGGCGGCCACGGTGTTGTCGAGGCCGTTATGGGCTTCATGTCAATGCGCACGACCTGTTCGCGGTGCGGCGGGCGCGGCTCGGTCATCGAAAAGCCCTGCAAAGCCTGCCGTGGCGCGGGCCGGACCGAGGCAATCCGCAAGGTGACCATTGAGGTGCCCCCCGGCGTTGACGACGGAATGCGCCTGCATATCCAGGGCGGCGGCGACGCGGGAGAGCAGGGGTCTCCGTTCGGCGACCTGATCGTCTTCATCTCGGTGAAACAGCACCAGTTCTTTGTCAGGCGCGAAATGGACATCTACTGCGAGGTAACCATCCCTTACCATCGCGCGGTCCTTGGCGGAACCGTTACGGTTCCCACGATTTCCGGCACGGCCGAACTCAGCATACCGCGCGGCATTCAGCCGGGCCAGGCGCTGAGAATGCGCGGGCTGGGCCTGCCGACGCCAAACGCCCCGGACTCCAGAGGTGACCAGTTCGTGATCATCGGGGTGGATGTCCCCAAGAACGTTACAGGACGCAAGAAGGAATTGATCGAGGAACTCTCGAAGCTCGAAGGTGACGAAGTCAGGCCCAAGACCAAGGGCTTCCTTGACAAGCTGCGGGATTTCTTCGCGGAAGGTGAATAATGGAACATCACAAGAAGAACCACAACAACAGCCACAACGACATTCCTCCCCCTGAGGATCCCTCCCCGAAGGTTGACCGGATCGACTCCGGCGACAAGCCCGTTGAACGGGCGTACATCGATATGGACCAACTGCTTACCGCGATTGCCGAAAGCGCGGGCAAGCAGTCGCTGGACCTTTCGGTGCCACATGAGCAGTTGATTGCCCTTGTCGCGGCCGCCACCCGCTCGGACGAACTTCGCGATCGCCTGGTCCGGGCCCAGGCCGATTTCGACAATTACCGCAGGCGCGCGGAGCGCGACGCACAGGCGTCACGCGACATGAGGATTCGTGATCTGTTCACGCGGCTCGTCCCCGTGCTCGATGGTTTTCACCTGGCCCTGAGCCACACGAAAGCGCCCTCATCCGATGCAGTGTTTGAAGGTTGCGAACTCATCCGTTCGCAGATGATGGGGATATATGCGGAGTTCGGTCTGGAGATCGTCAAGTCTGAAGGCAAGTCGTTCGACCCGACCGTGCACGAGGTAATGGGCACGACCCCGCGGCCGGACCTTGCTCCCATGACCGTGGTCTCTGAATTGCGCCCCGGCTACGTTTTCAACGGGGTTACGCTGCGCCCCGCCGGTGTTATCGTCTCCTCGCAGTAGCCCAAACGCGCCCCCGGAGACGAAAACCAAGGATAATTGCGGCTTACGGAGATTGTTATGCCCACGTATGAATATAACTGCAAAAAGTGCCATGTGAACTTCGAGAAGTTCCAGCGCATGAGCGACGAGCCCCTTAAGACGTGCCCGACCTGTGGCGGACGCGTGCATCGGGTTATCGGCAAGGGCCTTGCCGTAATCTTCAAGGGCAGCGGGTTCCACAGCACCGACTACAAGGGCGGCAACGGCTCTTCATCCGGCAGTTCCTGCTCTTCCTGCGCGACCGGCGGCTGCTCGACATGCAGCACGCACGGCCACGACCACGGCCACGACCACTAAGAGAGTCCTCAGCCAGCAGTTGGACGTCCCCTCCTTCGCCCCGCCGGGACTGCGGCGGGCCTTGCTCCATACACGAACGAGAACCTAAGATGGAGATTCTCACGCGGAGGCGCGGAGCCGCGGAGAGGGAAGAATAGGCGTTTTGCGAAGCCAAAGGCCAAAGAAAAGCCGGTGTCACGCGAAGCCGCGAAGTCGCGAAGGGCAGACAAGTTCTTTTGCGCGGCCGTCCCGACGTAGCAAGAGAGAAACCAACAATCTGGACATCAAGTGCGCGAAGGGGGCAGAGATTCTACATCGATACACATGATACTCAGGATAGGAGATTTCCTCCGGCGATTCGAGACCTTTGCCAAGATCATTGTCATTGCCCTATGGCAAGAGAAAGCCGTTCCCCCGTCACCCTTCAGGGGGATACTGGGTAGGAGCGCCACGCACCCGCGCGGCATTGGCCTCACTGGCCGTTCTGCGTAGGGGCACGTTGCCACGTGCCCTTGCCTGAAACAGCGGCCGCAAGCCATTACAAAATCATTACGTTGGTGCGGTTTAGGGCTGTTGGCCTTCAAAGTAAACGCGACCGTCCCGGCGCGTTCTTGCCCGGGCTGCTGGCCTTCGTTTCTCGCCCGTCTCCTCTCTTATTCCTCATTGTGCATTCATCATTGTGCATTCATCATCGTGCATTTCTCGCCGCGCCTCCAACTTGACTCGCCTGAGAACCCATTGTACAATCGGGTTGTGCAGGTTCAGGGGAGCGTTCGAAGGCGTCTTTATTCCAAAGGGGAAGTAGATGTTGGCAACTGCGCGCAGTATAGTTGTTCTTACGCTGTTAGGGCTACTTTGCTGCGTCGGTTGTGGTACGGAGGTAGCGTTTTCGGGCGTCACTCTTGCCAAGAGCCGAGCCTACAGGGATGTCAGGTTAAGAGTTGTTGATGTGTTTCGCGTTCTGCCCGGCATTGAGCTGAGGATTGAAGGGAAGTCGACCCTTGACCTGTCCGACTGCACGGAGTTCATCGTCGAGGGCAGGCTCGTGATCGTCGGCGAGGAGGATGCAAAGGCGACCATCCGCTCCTGCGGTGCGCCTGTGGCAATCCGTTGCAGGGGCGGCGAAGTCTCGATTTCCCACGTGGTCGTGGCATCGGCCCCCGCGAGCCCCATCGGATTTGTCAACGATGGCGGGCGGTTCGAGGTAACTGCAGCCGAGTTGCGCGGCGCATCCGAATGGGGTGCCGATGCCGGGGAACTGCACTTGACTTACTCCAAGCTCTACGAAGGGACTGCCGTCTTCAACCCCAGCGGGGGGAATGCGCTGATCGAGGAATGCGATTTTCGGGGGGGGGCGAGGCCGTTGTAAACGGCAGCACTGTCGAGATGCGCCATTGCAGGTTCTACGAACATTGCCTGCTCAGGGGAAAGGCTGGGACAGCCCGGCTGTTCGGATGTGCTTTCGTGTGCTTCCTGTGCGACAGTATGTACTCGCTCTCGCTCGACCACTGTGCGCAGTTCCCGAAGCTGAACCGCCGCTCATTCCCCCAGGTGCCGACCGAGAGGCTGCGGCTGCAGGCCAAAGATCTGTCTCTCTCTCATGTGCTGCTGAACTCGTCAGTCGCAGAAATACTCTTTGACCGCGCGACCATCGAGGACTCCATCCTGAGTTTCGGCAGGATGCCCTCGCTCGGGAAGGAGGCGCAAAAGAAGTACGCCTTCGAGTCCCTGTCACTTGAACGGGTAATCCTGAGCTTCGATGATATCGTGGAACCGGGCAGGCCCGTCTCCCTCCTGGAGAACTGCTTCGATCCGCTAATCCTCGCGTACACGAAGAACGTGACGCTCACAGACGTGCTGTATGAGCGGGCCCTGTTCGTCCTCGTCCAAGACGGCTGCACAAGAGATGCCGCGCGGCTGTACCTCGTCAACCGCGAGCTCGACACTGTCTTTGTCCTGACCTCGCCGGATGCCACGGACGACGGGGTGCGGCTGAAGTTGGACCCGCCGTATTCGAAGTTC
>JBAZOJ010000232.1:0-5568 GCA_041648755.1 Candidatus Brocadiia bacterium | reverse complement strand
AAGACCTTCCCGGGCCACCTCGTCGCGGTCAATGTTCCGCCCCAGGAGAGTTTCACCGACTACTTTGCATACCCGGAGGTCAAATCCTCGCTGGGCTTTGCCAATACGTACGAGGTCAACGATCCGGGCCGCCTCGCCGAGGTCCGCACCAGGCTGAAACTGGGCACTCCCCTTTGGGGATTGCTGCTGATTCTCGCGTTGATTGTCCTTGCCGTCGAGACGTTCGTGGGCAACGATGTTCTTCGCCGTATCGTCTCCGGGCGCAAGGCCGAAGCCGCAGAACTGGGTCCGCTATCCAAGAACGCGATCACGAGTCTCAGACGGCGGCGCGAAAAGAGGGCGAGTGATGGATAGTACCCAATTCATCTTTGCCCCGGCGGTCAACTGGTTCGTGCTCGGCGCCATCGCGATCGCTGTTTTCGGCTACGTGTATTTCTCGTACCGGCGTCTGAAAAGAGTGCTTTCGCCTTCGCTTGCGCTGGCGTTCATCATCCTGAAGCTGCTTGTAGTTCTGATGCTTGTGTTCTGCCTGATACAGCCCGTGGCCTCGCTTGAGCGCAGGCTCAGCGGGCAGGGCGTCATTGCCGTGCTCGTGGACACCAGCGGAAGCATGGATGTCAAGGACTCCCTCGGTGGGCGTTCGCGCATCGAGGCCGCCCAGGCGCTGCTTCTCGACGACGGCAGGCTTCTGCATAATCTCTCCTCCGATTACACCGTCAGGCTGTATCGGTTTGACGAGAAGCTCTCTCCCCTTGAGGAAGATGACCTGCCCGAAGTCAACAAGGATCTGCGTCCGCAGACCGCGTTGATAGGCGCCCTGGCGCAGATGGGCAAGGAAGGCGATTTTGGCGCGCTTTCCGGGATCGTGGTGATTTCGGACGGCCGTGATAACGCAGCCTCATCGGATTGGAACTCGGTGAAGTCGCTCGGAGTCCCGATATACACCGTGGGCGCGGGCACCGACTTCGCCCGCCAGGCAGGGCCACCGAACATCGCAATCCTGTCTGTTGACGCGCCCCAGATGGCCTACCTGAATAATGCCCTGCAACTCGCGGTTTCGATCGGCGCTTTCAACGTGCCGGAGGGAAGCGGCTTCGCCAAGCTCACAATCACGCTCGACGGCAAGGAAATCACCGCGCGCGATTTCCGCATCCCCGGCAGCGGCTCGGTCGGACGCATCGCTGCCGAGTTCACCCCGGACCGCATTGGATTCCTGAAGTACTCGCTGGACGTGACCCCGATGAGCGGCGAGACTATCCTCACCGACAATCACCGCGACCTGTACGTTGATGTGCGCGAGCCCCGTTTGCGCGTGCTGTATATCGAGGGCCTGCTTCGGCCGGAATACGGCTTCATCTGCCGTACGTTGAATACCGACCCGGACATCAAGCTGACCTCGATGGTGCGTACCCGCAAGGACAGTTTCTACCTCCAGGGCGAAAGCGTCAAGATAGACCTCAGCAAGGGCCTGCCCGACAAACCCGAGGACTTCAACGAATTCGACGTGATCATCCTTGGCGACATCGCAGCCTCGGCTTTCAGGGAGTACCAGGTAAAGGGATTGGCGGACTGGGTGGAAAAGGGCAGGGCGGTCCTGGCCCTTGGCGGCTACAATGCGTTGCAGTTCGGCGGCTGGCGCGATACTCCGCTGGCCCCCGTTCTTCCCGTGAATATGAACCCCACCGACAAACAGGTTGACAAGCCGATTACCGTCGAGGTCACCGCCGTTGGGAAAACTCATCCCATTTTCAAGGGCATAGACGAGTTCGAATCCGCAGCGATGAAGGGCGGCAAGGGCCGACTTGGTGGCTGTACGGGCTCTGCTGGCGCCAAATCCGGGGCATCGGTCCTTGCAATCGGCAGGGGCGAGGATAACTCCACGAATACCATCTGCGCGGTGCAGAAATTTGGCAAGGGTCGTTCCGCGATCCTTTCCGCCGATACAACCGGCAAGGCCAACCAGGAACTTTCGGGCCTCGGCTTCGCGTCTCCGTACCAGAAGCTCTGGGGCCAGTTGATAAGATGGCTCGCGGGGTTTGACGATACCCGCAAGGAAAAGGACATCTATCTCAAGATGAAGATGGACTCCAGGTTCTGCGAGTCCGGCAAGTCGCTCAAGGTCGAGACGGAGATTTCCGATCCGAACAGGAAACTCGGGGCCGATTTCTCTGTTACGCTTTCCCTCGTAACGCCGAACGGGGTGGAGCAGAAGATTACGTCCACCTTTGACAAGAAGACCCTCACCGGTTCCGGCGAAGGTAAGCCCGACACCACGGGGCTTTTCAAGTTCGTTGGCATCCTGACAGGGGCTGGCGGGGCCGAGATCGACCGCACCGAATACCCCTTCCTTGTAGGGCAGCCATGGCTTGAAAACGGCAACCTGTCGCTGGACGAAGCCGCCTTGAAGAGCATCGCGCGGAACACCGGCGGACAGTACTACAATATCGCGTCCGCGGCAAGACTTCCCAACGATATTGCCGCAAAGACCGGAAAAGGTGTAGAACGGGTTACACTTAGTATGTGGAACAACCCGTTCATCTTCTTCCTCCTCGTCGCTCTTCTTTGTTCGGAGTGGTGGCTGCGCAGGCGGAACCAACTCCTTTAGGGAGGTGCGTATGAAGAAGGCCTTTGCACTCGCTCTCCTTGTATTTGGCCTGTTCTTCTTCGCCACTGCAGGTGCCGAAGAGGAGCAAACGCCCAATCCCACGCCCAAGCCTGCCGCGAACACCGGCAATGACGCTGTGTCGTTCAGCGACGGCTCAAAGCTCTTTGGCACGCTGTTTATGAAGGGCTCGACCAAGCTGAAACTGTTCGATGAGCAGCAGAAAAACTACATCGATGTTGCTATCTCGGACATTTCGCTCATCGAAGTGAAGGTCGAGAAGGCCACGATGGAGAAGGTCTGGCGCTTCAAGGAAGAGGGCTCGCCGGAGAAGATTTTTACGGGCGAGGAATACCCGCTCCACCACTACATGACCACCGTGACGCTTGTCAATGGCGCATGCTTTGACACTCACTGCGCGGCTGTTCTGTTCCTGAGAAATACGACCGGAGACCAGCAGATATTCCTGCTGATAAAACAGGCTGGCACCACAACGCAGAAGCTCTCCGACCTTGTGTACGTCTCGCGCATCGAGTTTTTCGACAGAAGGCTGACGCCCGGTGGCGGGAGCATTGCAGTCAATGTCCCCGCCGATTGGAAAGCGCGGCAGATGGTCGTCGTCTCATGGAAGACCGGAACCATCTTCTACTCGTATGCCCGGGAAGGCGCCATGATCCTGTCTGATCTTCCCCCCGACCATTACGATGTCTTCGTGATGGCCGAAAAGCGGATCGTGTATTGTCTTTCCCCTTTCACACCGGCCGGAGAGGCGCCCGGAACGGGTGACGGTCTCGACGACTTGCCGGAAAAGAAGGTTGACGGCGAAACAACCAAGGACGGCGCGGGTCTCACTAATGAGGAGAAGGCGTCACTCACCAAGTACATCGGCACCGCCGAGGAGTTCTTCGAGCTCAAGGAAGCCCTTGATTTCGGAGGAAACAACAAGGCTGTGCGCTCGTTCGTTCGCCAGAAGCGCGTGAATGAGACTTCGTACGGTACCGAGGCGAAGAAGATTACGCTGTGGCGCTACGACCTGTGGTTCCTGCACCAGTTGCAGACCGAGTGGCGCATTGACAAGCGTGCATTCCTTTGGCGCGACTATCTGCCCGTGGGCGATATGAGTGCGTTGCCAAAGGTGACCATCGATGCCAGGCTGGGCGGCGTGGATTTGCGTAAAGCGGGCACGAAGTTCTCCGTGGAGCTGAAATAGCGAGGCGGTGATCTATGGCTATTGACAAGGTGCTTAAAGGCGAAGAATACATCCGCAGGCAACTCGACGGGGTCAGAACCTTCTGGCTCACGGTCCGCTTCGTCGAGAGCTTCCTGCTCATTGTAGCCCTGACTGTCGGGCTGATCCTCGTTTCGTTCACCGCGGATAACGCTTTCACTCTTCCCGGCTGGTTCCGCTTCGTGCTGCTTGCGGCTATTCTCGGCGTCTTTTTTGGCGGGCTCACTTACCGGATCGTGCGTATTTCGAAGAGTTCCCCCAGTGACGAGGCTATGGCCCGAATCGTTGAGAAAACCCAACCGGGCGTAAACAACCAGTTCATCAATGCCATCCAGCTCTCGAAATCCGGCTACAGCGGCTCTGCAGGCGTGATCGTGGCTGCGATTGTCGATGGAGCCGCATCCGTCGCCACGAAGTTCGACTTTACCGGCGTGGTCACGCTTCACAAGATGAAGAAACTCGGGATCATCGCAGGCGCAATCCTTCTGATGATGTTCGTGTATGCTTTCGGCATGCCTGAGTATTTCGGCAACGCCCTGTCCAGATACGTCCGCCCGCTCGCCTATGTTCCCCCGCTCACCAAGACCCATCTCGAAGTCGAGCCCGGAGACACAACGGTCGGCTACGGTAGCCCGGTCAACATTATCGCCCATGTGGGTGGCCAGATCCCGCCGTCCGCGGTAATCCTCTTCCGCCCCAAGTCCACAGGCAAGTACGTCAGCCAGGAAATGGAATTCAACGGCAAGGATTTCACGCACGTCTTCTCCTCGGTTACCTCCGATGTGGAGTATTCCGTCGAGGCTGGAGATGCCCGGTCGCCACGTTTCCTCATCCACTCGGTCATTCTTCCGACTATCACCAAGATGCGCATGACGGTCACTTTCCCGGCCTATTCCTCGCTGCCTCCGCAGGTGCTGGACAATGCATCGGGAACCGTCTCAGCCCCGTTTGACTCTCAAATCACTCTCGAGTGCGAGGCCAACGTCGAATTGTCAAAGGTCGAATTCGTGTTCAGCGACGGGAAGACGGTTTCCATCCCGCCCACCGGTAAGACCTTCAAGGGTGGCTTCACCGTCAAGGCCAGCGGCTGGTACTCCATCAACCTGTGGGACATGGCTGGCGAACGCAACGATTCCCCGCCGAAATACTCGATTACAGCTATTCCCGACAAGCCTCCGGAGATCCGCATTATCCGCCCGGATGCCGATGTAACCACTTCCCCGGTGCGCGAGGTTATGGTCGCCTACCAGGCGTCCGATGATTTCGGCATCACAAGTGTCGAGCTCTGCTATCGGCTGAACAGCGGCGAGGAAAAGGTCGCTGACAAGTTCGAGCCCAAGCCCGGAACAAAGCTTGCCATTGAGCAGTTCGTGTGGAAGATGTCCGCCGCCGGTTTCAAGGCCGGTGATAAGGTCAGCGCCTTCCTGCGTGTCAAGGACAATGGCCCCAATGCGCCGGTGCTCAGCAAGATTTTCTACCTGCTTGTCGTTTCCGAAGAGGACCTGCTCAAGAAGATGCAGTCGCTTATGGGCGACCTTCAGACCAAGCTGGCCGAGATACTCGCCCTGCAGAAGGACGCGCGTTCGGTGACAGATACCATTGGCGCTTTGCAGGACGCAGGCGAATCCGACAAGATTGCGACTCAATGCGAGGGCCTCGAAGGCAAGCAGGCATCCGTTCGCCTGAAAACCGTTGCTCTTATCCAGGATCTGACCGACCCGATGTTCGAAACGCTTCT